>CAZPIK010000010.1:8129-26558 GCA_964586185.1 uncultured Candidatus Sumerlaeota bacterium
ATCCGATCGAATCGCTCGTGCTCGAATTGCTCGAAAACGAATATCGGACGCTTGATTATTTGCTGGCTGAATGCGCGAACGCTGGGATCGGTCACGGCGATTTGGTGAGCCGCCTCTTGCAGATGGAACTCGCGGGAGCGGTGCGGCAAATGCCGGGACGTGTTTATGCGCGTCTCGTGTAACTGCGAAAAAGAAATGCGCCGAAGGGGAAAACCCATCCGGCGCATTCGGGTGCACAAACAATCGCGAATCGGTTTACAAAGTCTTTAGGTATTCCAATACCGCGACTTTTTCATCGGCGTTTAGGTCTTCGTCGGGGAACATATGACCCGCCGCGCTACTGCCGACGTGCGTTGTGTCGTAATAATAGCGACGGAGACGGGTATTATCGGTTGCGGGAACGGCGTCGAAAACTTCGGTGAGCAGTCCCATTTTGTTGTGATCGTAGGCTTCGTCATCGGCCTTCCAAACTTTGGGACGCTCCTTGGAGTTGAGCACGCCGTGAAGCGTTGGAACGGAGCCGTTGTGGAAATAAGGAGCCGACGCCCAAATGCCATCAAGCGGAGGCGCAACGTATCCCGCCGCGGTTTCAACGCGGATAGGATATTCACCGCCATATTGAAGCCAATTCTCGTTGGCGTTCTTACGCATTTCTTCGGTAATCGCCGTTAAGCGGACGGGATCGGTTCCAAGTTCTTTCAGTGGGACGATCTTATTAGGATACTTCGCGTTCTCTCCGTAGGTTCCATGGCAGCGCGCGCAGCTCATCTCGAACGCCTCGCGTCCTTTGGATGCGAGCTTTGCGTCAACGGCCTTTGGATACTTGGGAGGCTGGAGGTTTTCGATATACGCCTCGATGTGGACGAAATTCGGCTCAAAGGAGCGGAACTTTTCTTCCGTGAAAGAGGGCGACATGGCGAACGGCATCAACTGACGCGGGGTTTTTGGCGCAAACTGATCGCAATAGAGCATGTTCTTCTTTTTCACGTTCCACCACGCGGGGGCGTTCATGTCGTGGTGGTGCAGAATGCCCGGATTCATCGTGATCATTTTCGCGTATTGCGGATCGCGCAATGCGGCAAACATCGGCGCGAAGATGACGGCGTTCGTCACACCGCGATGGAAATTGAGCGGAGTGCCGAAAGGGGCGATGACGTCCTTCACGGTTGAGGGGTCGCCGCCGTTATCGAGTTTGCGCAGCCGGAGAACGTCGGTCGCCAGCGCGGTGAGATCAACGTGGCCATTGCCTGCCCCCGGAATGGGCTTTCCTTCCACCATTCCGCCGTGGCAGGAGAAGCAATTGGTCACGAGATTTCCCTTGTCGTCGGCGGTGTAATCAAGTGGAAGTCCGTTCGTGTCACTACCGGGTCGAGTTGCCCATCCGTAACGCGTGAATGTCATTTTGCGGCGTTCCGCAGGCGTGGCTTTTTCGGCCTTAGCTTTTTCCTCGGCCTCCCAGACCTGCCAGACGCGATCAATATCGTCAATCTTCATGATCGGCGAGGACATGACGGCGTTCAGGATTAGCTCATAGCCTTTTTGCGGATCGGGTTTGATTCCGAGGCGGATATCCTGACCGGGAGCGTAGTCGTCGGCCATCGCGGCAAATGGGGCAAAGCCCAAAACCGCCACCGCTCCGAGCGTAAATCCTCTAGCCAACTTCTTGAAATTCGTCCGTTTCAACATAGCCGCTTTCCTCCCATATTTGGGTCGCGTTACTGTTGAGGGTATTCTACTGCGTCCACCCCGGCGTAACCAAGCCACAAAGTGGCAGTAACTCCCCCACCCTCGTGTAGGGAGACTGTGAAACTGGCGGCTAGGTTTGGCGTAATCCTTACGTCGTGAGAATTCAGGCCCAAATCCAACATTTTTCGACCGTCGATGGACGCAGATCAACGCCGATAATTTAGAATCCAGATCGAAGGTGTATGGATTCTTTATCGGCATTGATCTGCGTGTATCGGCGGCTAAATTGCATTTCCGCTTTTCTATCTTGAGTTTTTTTGCGCGTGGGCAATGATGCGGTGAGTTGTGTCGTCGGAGCGGGAACTTGGATCGAGAACGGCTGAAACAGATCATTGTCGAAGAAATCCAACGGGCGGCGCGGGAGTTGGAATCGGCGCAGGTTGGACCCAGCCATCCACCCAAAACTGGAACCAACGTTTCGATGGCTTCCACTTCAACTGCTCCATCGTCCGGTCGCCGTGCGGGATTAGTCCTCCTTTCGGGTCGCGCGACCCCGTCGTCTCTTTTTCTGGATGCTCTGGATGGAATAAAAGTTCAGGGGTTTTCGCTTCAGGCCGTGGTGTCGCTTACGTTTCGGCAATTCCATCCTTCCCTGCGTGAATTGCCGGGAGGGATGCCCGTTCTCTCCGATGCTGATGACGAACCCAGACTCGAAGCGGCGATCAAACAATCAACGTTTGTGCTGGCTCCCGATCTATCGCTGAATTCACTCAACAAAGTTGTGCTGGGGATCGAGGATTCTGTTCCGACGAGGGTTTTGGCTTCGGCCATGGGCGCCGGAAAACCGTGCTTGCTTATCGAGTGTGCCGAGACGCCGCTTATCAATCCCGGCGGCGCGGCAAGATTGGATTTGATTCGACGACTACGCTCGCGCGGCGTGTTTGACACAACGCCCTCCGCGCTGCTCGATACTTTGCGTACGGCGTTGCGTTCGCCCGAGGACGATTGGTTCAGTCCCCCCGCGCCCAAACCCGCCGAACGGCGCCGGGTCGTCACCAAGGAAGATGTTTACGAGGCCGCCGCGAAAGGGGTCGTTAAGTTAATCGTGCCCGCAACGTCCATCATCACTTTGGAAGCGTACGAAGACGCCGGACGACGCGGCATGACGATTGAGCGGGAAGAATAAACTTTCCACCACAGAGACACAGAGGCACGGAGAATACAAAGATGAAGAAACGTGGGGCTAAGAAAGCTTCAACGCTCAAGAATAACCATGATTCGGTGCAGACTTTTGAGCTCTTGACGGGCGACTATTATGCGGAGACGTTCGAGCGGTTTCCGGTGTTCGGCGCGAGTGTGGGATTGCGGCAGTATGAACCGCAACTGGGATCAGCGCGCCCGCGAACTTACGCGGATCAAGCGCGACTCGTGCGAATAGTCCTCGAAGCCATTGAATCGCTCCCCGCACACGATTTCGAGGGAGACGATTGGCTGAACCGCATGACGCTCCGGTCGCATTTGCGCCGCGAGTTGATGGATTTGGAGGAAATGAAGACGTGGCAGACGAATCCGCAGTTTCACCTTGAAACGGCGGCGGACGGCATTCACTCGCTCCTTATCCGTCATGCGGACGATCTTCGGCCTGCAGCGGCGGCGATTGTTTCGCGGCTCAAAGCGATTCCAAAATTTCTGAGCGATGCCACCGAATGCGTCGAGAAACCGGTTCCGCTTTGGGTGAAGCTCACGGGTCAATCGGCTCCCGGCGTCGTTTCGCTTTTGCGTTCGCTGCCCGAACCGATCTCCAAGGTTTCTAAACATTCCGAAGAAGAACTCAGGCGGCTTGTCGAATCCGCCGCCGCCGCTGTGACGCAATACGCCAAAGCGGTCGCACGGAAAACGCCCGGTCCCGCGCTCGGATATTCGGTCGGCACGGAGCGGTTTGAGCGTCTCATCCGCGAGCGGCTCGGCCTGCACCTTTCCGCATGGGAGGCCGAATGCGCCGCCTATGGGCTAATGCGGAAACTGAAAGCCGAACTTCGCGCCGAGGCCAAGAGATTTCATCCGAAAAAATCGCCCGCGGAAATTTTGGAATCAGCGGCGCACGAATGGAAACTCGAAGGCCGCGGCCTTCTCGACGCTTATGAGCGTCAGATGGTGGTCATGCGCGAACGGTTCAAGGACCTCGGCGCGATGACTTTTCCAAAAGGCGACCGCTTGCGGGTGAAACCGGTGCCCGATTTCATGCGGCATCAATTTCCGACGGCGGCTTACAGCAGTCCCGGCGCGCTCGATCCCGACCAGACCGGAATTTTTTGGGTGAATGACTTGAGCCTCATCCGCAAAACGACGAAAGAAAAGCGCGCGGAGATCGAACAGCATTTTGGCCTCGAACTCACCAGCGCGCACGAGGCTTATCCGGGACATCATTTGCAATTTGTCCTTCAACATCGGCACCCAAACCTCGCACGAAAACTGGCGAGCCACTCGATTTATTACGAGGGTTGGACACTTTGGTGCGAGCAGATGTGCGTAGATTTGAAAGTCTCCAAAAATCCTTACCTGCGGTTGCAGCAACTTCACGACGCCCTTTGGCGCGCCTGCCGGATCGTCGTGGATTGCGGATTGCAGACGGGAGAGATGAATTACAATCAGGCGTGCCAATTTCTGTGTGATGAAGTCGGATTCACGAAAGCCCGGGCGCAGGGGGATGTGAATTGGTACACCTCCTCGCCGGGAATTCCGATGAGTTACCTGCTCGGCAAAATGGAATTGCTCCGATTAAAGCGTCAGCGCGTGGATCGCGGCGGCTGGACGCTAAAACAGTTCAACGATTGGGTTTTGGGGTTTGGCGCGATTCCGTGGAGTTGGATCGAGTCGAGCGGGTTGTAGCGAAAAATAATCGCCATCGCCAAAATCGGGCCGCCGGTGGATCAACGCCTTCATGGACGAGGAGAGTGAACCGTGGTAGGTTGTGGCTCATGAGATGCGCGCCGAGACTTGCCTTTTTTCTTTCGTGTTTACTTGGGGCATGTGGCGCGAATGGGTTTGCTGAGACGCCGACTTTTTCAAAAGACATCGCTCCGATATTTCAGCAGCGATGCCAGGATTGTCACCGCGCGGGAGAAGCCGCGCCGATGTCGCTTCTTACGTTTGGAGAAGCGCGGCCCTGGGCCAAAGCGATCAAGAAAGAAGTCGAATCACTTCGGATGCCCCCTTGGGGAGCTGAGGCCAAGCGGGGAGTTTTTGCCAACGACCCAACCCTCACAAACGAAGAAATTGCTCTCATCGTGCAATGGGTGGAGGCCGGAGCGCCGGAAGGAAATCGCGCCGATCTACCCGCGCCGAGGATATTCAATACCGGATGGACGATCGGCGAGCCTGAACTTCTTCTCGTTTCTCCACGCGTTCAACAAGTTCCCGCCGAAGGGAACGATCTATGGGTTGACATCGAGTTGGATCCACAATTGACGGAGGACAAATGGATTGCGGGGATCGAAGTGCGTCCCAGCGACCGATCGGTCCTTCATCACGCGATGGCCTATGCGTTGCAGGAGAAGGACGCTGATCTCGATTGGAGCCAAATCGTCGGACGGAGCGCGAATTTTCTCGCCGAATACGGAGCGGGAAATAACGGCGACATTTATCCAGCGGGAACCGGGCGTCGGATTCGCGCGGGGGCAAAAATTCTCGTTCAGGCGCATTACCATCCCAACGGGCGGCCTGCGCAGGATCAATTAACGCTGGGATTGCGGTTCCATCCCGAGGGTTCGGTAAGCCGCGCGATTCTGACTAAGCCGATTTCGAATTTCGATCTTCACATACCAGCGGGCGAACCGAATTTTTTCCATCAAGCCACGTTTAGGATCGAGCGACCGTCAAGGTTGATTTCCTTCCAACCCCACATGCACTATCGGGGGAAATCCATGAAGCTCGAAGCCATTCATCCCGACGGCCAGAGCGAATCGCTTTGTTCGGTTCCGCGCTACGATCCCAATTGGCAGATCACTTATATTTTCAAAACGCCCCCGCTCGTCGAGCGAGGAACGCGACTCAAGATCACCGGGATATTCGACAACTCGCCGCAAAACCCGCTCAATCCCAATCCCAATGTGGATGTTTTGTGGGGACCGCTCGCCGTAGATGAAATGATGATCGGCTGGCTCGATTATTATTTTGCGGATAATGAAGGCTAAACTTCATCCTCATCGTTGTTGTAGAGTGTGAAGAGGTGGAGAATCGCCAAGGATTTCAGTTGGCGTCCGGGCGTGAATTCACTATATATAACTCCAGTGCTGATAAGCCTGTTTCCGCGATTCGGCAAAACCGTTTCGATCAGGACGTAAAGATGGGTCGGCGCCCTCAATCGAAAAACATTTTGCGGGACTCGCATCGCGAGTTGAGTGGTTGGGCGAGGTTCGCCCTTCGCGCCGTTTCGCGCGCTGTATCCGCGGCAGGCGTTTGTTCTTCCATCGCCTATGGACAGGCCGCGGCGCCCGCTATTCTTTGGGACGCTAAAGTTGGATTGCCGCTGGCCGCTCCGATAACGGCGGCAGACGTCAATCTGGATGGCGCGTTGGACATCGTCGTCATCGGCACCGACAAACAGGCGCTATTGCTCGACGGAGCGGGACGCTCAGTTCAGTGGGAAGCAACGGTCAGGTCGAACGACAAGACTCCCTATGCCGCCGCTGCCGGGCATTTTCTTGGTGATGGCTCGATGGATATCGCGATCCTGAGCGAGGCGGGGGAGCTGAAAATATTGGATGGCGCGACCGGGGATGAGCTACTGAGCGCGAACCTGGGATTCACGCCCGCCGATGCCCCGACCGTATTCCCCGCGAATTTAGGGGAATCCACATCCGATCTTGCTCGCGACGGTCTGGCGGTGCTGGGTTCTACTGGGACGTTGGTCGGATATCGTTTCAGCGCGGGTCAGGGACCCCAAATGGCGTTTCAACACGATTTGGGCGGCGTTTACGATCACTCCGTCGCCGTGGGAAAAACGGGATTTGACCGACCGGCGCCTCATTTCATCGCCGTGGCGTCCGATGGTCAGGTTAGCGTCGCGACGCTCGCCACGGGTCATCGCGAGAAAGTTTCATTTCAAATTGATCGCGGGATCAGCCGGGTATGGTCGGCAATCGGCGATCTGAATGGTGACGGCACCGACGACGTCGCCATTGCGGACGACTCGGGCTACCTCTATGCGGTTACGGTAAGAGGCGAAGCGTTTGAACCTTTATGGGATAAGATCTCCATCGAAGCCAAACCTGTTTTCGCGCCTGTGGTGATTGACGTGAATGGTGACGGAAAGCAGGACCTCCTGATTCCGAAAGACGAACGGCAGTATCTGTTGGTCAATGGCGCGACGGGAGGACGGGGCATTTGGACGGAGCCTTCTTATAACCACGATGGCGCGATGCGGTCGCCGCCTGCGGTTTTTTATGGAGCTGATAATCGGGCTTATGCCGTCCTTACTTCTGAGCGTACCGACGGGGATACGCTCGGCGTGCTCGATTTGGCTGCGCGCAATCTTAAGATGGATGGGCAGAATCAGCCTCTCCGAATTGAGATTTCGGGCTACGCGGCAACGTCGCCCGTTGTCGGCAAATTTGATGATGGAAATGAAATCGCGGCATTTGCGCTCGGTTGGCGAGAAGGTGGAGGAAGCCTTGTTGGATTGGGATTGGCTTTGGCTCCGTCGCGACCACAATGGCTGGGTTATGGCGGGAATGGCTGGCGCACAGGAGGACTTTCCTCCGCCCATGCAAAATACACCGAGGCTCAACGCGCAGCTTTAATCAAATCGGTCGAGACGAGAATCGCCGAAGCCAAGGCGATGCTTGAAACGGGCGATACCGACGGCGCGACCCAGAAACTGCTGGAGGCTGCCAACGCGGCTCCGAAGCACCCCGAAGCGGAGAAAATGCTGAAGGGAATCAAGCTCAGGGGTCGCCTCCCGATGATCCTTTTGGGAACCTTGATTGCATTCGCCGCGCTGGGTTTTGCGGGCTGGAAAAGTTATGGAACTTTCGCGAGCGTCAGACGCCGTCGGCAGATTGTCGCTGCGTTGCAAAAAGGCAATAAAGAAAGAGCCGTCGAGTTAATGTTGCTTGAGCATTCTCGTGCGCCGTATGAAGGAGCCGCGCTCAAGACCTTTGCCGATTTGCTGATTGAAACGGGACAAGTCAACGCGAAGGGAGTTTCGATTTTCGAAAAAGTGCGCGAGTTGAATCCGGGTCAACTGGCTTACACGCGCGCGCTGGCCGTAGCGTATGAAGCCAGCGGGCGTCAGGACGCAACGGCCGCCGCCATTTACGAAGTCATGATGCGCGATGCGACGCCCCAAGGACGCGAAGAGGCAGGACACTGGGCATGGCAACTGGGCCAAACTTGGGAAAAACTGGGCGAGACCGAAAAGGCGACGCGGGCGTATCGTGAAGCGGCGCGTCATCAGAGCGAAAAGGCCGAGGCGACGCGGCGTTTGGCCGATCTTTACGTGAAGCTAGACCAAACGAACTCCGAAGCGCTTCCGTTGCTTGCGCCGCTCATTCCCGAACGTGAAAACGACCGCGATTTCCTGCGACTTTATTGTCGCGGCGCGCTTGCCGAGAGGAAATTCGATGACGCCGCTCAACGGGCGGCCCGCGCGATGACGAAGCTCGATCCTTCCGCCCCTGAGCCGCATGTCATCCTTGGTTCAACCTTGCTGCAAGCGGGAGAAATCAAGGAGGCCATGCATCACGCCGAAGCGGTGCTCCAAAGCAATCCCAATGATTCGATCGGACTTCGGCTGCTCGGCGCTTGTTACGCGGCGGAAAACCGGCTCGACGATTCGGCGATGGGAATTTTCAAACGCGCGCTCGACGCCAATCCCGAAGCTCATGAAATCTTGATTGCCGTCAGCAAGGCTTACATACGAAACGGACGCGAGGATGAGGAAGCGCGGCTGATTTACGACCGCGCGCTCGCGGCCAACCCAGATGATGAAACGCTCCTCAAGCATGTTGCGGAATCCGCGCTTAAGCGGGCGGATGACGACGCGACGATTCTTGCGGTCGAGCGACTGCTCAAACTCGGCCACCATTCGCGTCAATTGGTGCTTCAACTCGCGGACGCCTATTGTCGGAAGAGCGTGACCGACGACCGCGCGGAGCCGATCTACAAGGAAGCGCTCCTGTTTCAGTCCGATCACGCCACGGTCGCCGCCAATCTTGCGACGATCTACGCCCGACATGGGCGGCTCGATGCCGAGGCCATCGCGGTTTACGAAGCGGTTTACCACCGCGATCCCGCTCGGCGCGATATTGGCCGGATGCTTGCAGCGGGTTACCACAAAGCCGAACTCGCCGACCGCACACTCGCGATTACGCAGAAACTACTCGCCGATGATCCGAACGATCATGACATGAAGCGGTTGCAAGCCCACGCTTCCGCCGCGCTCGACAATATGGATTCGGCGATTCAGGGCTTTGAGCAGGTACTCGAACGCAATCCCGAGGACATGGAATCCATCTGCCAATTGGCCATTCTTTATGGACGCAAACGACTCTCGGATCAAAACTCGCTCAAGATTTATCAGCGCGCCGCGCGCACGATGAAGGACAATTTGGATGTTCACGCGGCGCTCGCGAGGGCATGGGCCAAGCAGGGAAACTGGGAACAAGTGGTCGCGGCGATCAAACATTTTCTCTCGCACTCACCCAAGCAAATCGGAGCGGGGATCAACCTCATGGAGGAACTCGTCGAGGGCGCGCCGAAGGGATTGGACTTGCGCTGGTTTCTCGTGGATACCTTGACCTATGACGGCCGATTGCGCGACGCCGAAAGACATCTCATCGAAATTCTCCGCCTTCAACCGGAAGAAAACAAACGCGCGCTTGCGTGTTTCGACAAGATACTCGACAAGAACACGAAGAATCCGGTCGCGCACCAATACCGAGGGCGAATCCTGAAAGATATGGGACGCATTTCGGAAGCGCGACAGGCGCTGGAACTTGCGCACCGCTATCGTCCCGCCGACGAGGGCATCGCGCGCGACCTCATGGATCTTTACGAAAAGCAGATCGAGAAATCCGATTCGCCCGACGTGCGATTCCAATTGGGGCGCCTCGCGATGATCACCGGAAAATACGATCTCGCGATTTCATGTTTTCAAAGAACCGACAAAGACCCGCGTTGGGAGAAACCTTCGATCAAGTCGCTCGCGCGTTGTTTTATGTCCAAAGGGATGCTTGATCTTGCGTTGCAGGAATTGCGACGGGTTCAGATGGATGATGAGGTGAAGGAGATTCTCTACGAACTTGGGCAGCGTTATGAGGCGGTGAACGATATTCGAGGCGCGCGCGAAGTTTACAAGGCGATCTTTGCCGTGGATATCACGTATCAAGACGTGAAGGGGAAGCTGGAGTCGCTCGAATCGCGGCAGCAGGACGTCATGACCGCCGAACGAACAGCGATTATCAATGCGCTTTCCGACCAAGCCAAAGCTCGATATGAGCTGATCGAAGAACTGGGACGCGGCGCGATGGGAATTGTCTATAAAGCGCGCGACAATGAACTGGACGAAGTCGTCGCGCTCAAAATTCTTCCCGAATCGCTCGGCAACAACCCCGAAGCGCTTCGGCGGTTCCGGCAGGAAGCCCGCAACGCGCGACATCTTTCGCATCCGGGCATTGTCCGCATTCACGACATCGGCGAGGAAATGGGGCGGAAGTACATCTCCATGGAGTTCGTGAGCGGCGGCGACCTTAAGCAGCGGATTATCGAGGTCAAACGAAAGCTCCCATTTAGCGAAGCGCTCGAATATTCCCGCCAGATTTGCGGCGCGATGATTGCTGCGCACGAAGCTGGAATTGTCCACCGGGATTTGAAGCCCGCCAACATCATGATCACCAAAGATCGCAAAGTGAAGATCACCGACTTTGGCATTGCCAAGGCGATGGAGGATGACACGCGAGCTTCGCAGGAATCCACGCGCGTCGGCTCCATTGTCGGGACGCCTCTTTATATGTCGCCGGAACAGGTGCAAGGAACGCCTGTGGATTACCGCTCCGATATTTATTCGCTCGGCGTCATGTTCTACGAGATGGCGATGGGGTATCCGCCGTTCACCGAGGGCGACCTCGCCTATCATCACGTTTTCAGTCCGCCCAAGCCGATGCAGGGATGTAATCCTCACTTCGCGCGGATCATCTTGAAGTGCCTTTCCAAGAAACCGGATGAGCGTTGGCAGAGCGTTCGCGAAATGTTTGATGAATTGAAAAAAGTGGAAGCGTAATCAAGAAGCCGGTTTTAGCGCGACGAGTTCCAGAATCCGTAAATCCTTTTCACGCCAAACTTCTCGCCAGCGTTCGGGATGCGCCTGTGGCTCATAGGGGCGCCAGTCCGGGTTATGCTCTTCAAGGCTGTGCTCAATACCGCCGTAGAGGACGAATTTGATTTTATGGCGGAGAATAATGTCATCGCGCACGTCGGGATGGGTTCGCGCGTCGAAGAACGCGTTGACTTCCAATTCCTTGTCCACGCGATTGATCGTCTCCGCCCAGTGACCCAGCACCACCCGGTTGCCTGCCATGCCGGGAATCATCATGGCTGAAGTGTATCCGCACATGACCACGTCATCCCGATCGGTATTCTTGTTCAGCCATTCGTGCGCGTGGGCTCGTTCCAAGGAAATGTAATAGGGGAACAATTTCTCGACGAGAGGCGCAACACTGAGGAGCAGGTACATGAGCACCGAGAGCGACATGAAGAAAGTAACGCCTGCGGATAGGGCTAGAATTCCCGTTTCGCCCCATCCCCGCTTGAAACGAAGGAGCGGGAACAACCCTTCGCCGAGCGCATAAGCCGCAAGCAGCGCGATGGGGATGTTGATCCCCTGCATCAGACGGCGTTGTGAGATTAAGGGAAGATAGGGAAGAACGACGCCGCACGCGAGCCAGGCAATAATAAGGATGAGCGCGCGATCGCCCCGTTTCCACGCCAGCGCCGTTCCCCACGCTGCGAGTGGGACGAGCAATCCGAACCCGGAGAGAAAAAAGGAAAATTCTGGAGAGCTCGTCACGGTACCCGCCCAAGTCTCCCAGATGGGATCGCCCCGATACGAGAGAACGATCATCAGCGAGGGAGGAACGCCTCCCGCGATTCCGCAAGACAGGCCGATGATCCAGCGCAAGAGCGTACCCCGGCGGCGGAGAAGTTCGATCAGCGCGGTCAATCCCCCCGCCACGGCGACGGTCAGCAGCAGCCGGGGGTGGACCCAGCCCATGACGAATCCCGACAAGGCGAGGGAGACGCACCGCGTCCATGACGCCGATTGCGTAAATTCGGCAAGATCGCAAAGCATCCATACGATGAGCGCCGTGGTAATGACAAAATGGGGGTAACTCAACATGGACTGGAACGTGTACGCTTCGTTGATCCAAAATTCCATCGGCTCATAATGGGGAACAAGCAACCAAGGGATCCAGCCGATACCTTCGGCCGTGAAGGCAAACGTGAATGCCAATAAGCGCGTGAAGCCGCGCAAATGGATGACCTTCAGCGCGCGATTGACGGAGTAGAGGAGGAATATGCCCGCCGCGACGCGCGCCAAGTGATAGGTGATAATCAGCGGAGCGTGAATCCAGCGCGCGACGTGTCCCAGAAAAAGATAAAAGAAGAACAGAAGCGAAGGCCTGTGCGGTTCAGTCGTGTAGCGATTGACGTAATGCCATTGCCCGTCGAATCCTTGCCGCATTTTTGCGATATACGAGAAAAGATCGGCGTGGGTGTGGATGATGCCCGAAAAGACTTTGTCATCGGGAGTCAGGCTGATCCCCCAAATATAAGGGAGATTGTTCAGCACAAGAATGATAACGGCGATTAGGAAAATCGCCTTACTGATTTGCTTTTCGTTTTCGTCAATGGAGGCGGGTTCGGTCATTCGACGCTACATCGTTGCGCGGAAGCGTCCCCACGTCCCCCAAAGGGCGTGGGTCATCTGCCCGACCGAACAAACTTCGGCGGCGTTCATCATTTCGGCAAAGACGTTGCCATCGCCCGCCGCGACTTCTTGGAGACGTTTAAGGGCGGCTTCGGCGCGTTTGGCGTGCTTCTTCTTGAAGGCTTGCGTTCGCGCGATCTGCTTTTTCTTGTCGGCCATCGGTATATGAACAAGCGCGCCGCGGGGACGCTCCTTGTCGCCAAAGTTCATGTAATTAACGCCGACGATCGTGCGTTCGCCATTGCGCCGAGCCTTCTGTTCTCGCTGTACTTCCTCTTGAATGACCGTGCGATGATATTCATTTTCAATGGCCGGAATGACGCCGCCCAACTGATCAATCTCGCGGAAGATGCGATGAACAGCGCGTTCGACTTCATCCTCAAGATACGAAAGTCCATACGCGCCTTGATGCAGATTTTCGGTGAAGCGATAGGCGCCGGTTTCGAGCAGCGGGATCTGCTGGCATCCCATCGCGAGGATCACGTCGTCTTCTTCCGGCGTCGAATAAGTTTCCTTGTAGGAATTCGTGTGAAGCGAGTTGGTGTTATTATTGAGAGCGTACTCCGCCTGAATCGTCACTCGCGCGAGGTTGTGCAACGGCTCGACATCTTGAAGCGCGCGTCCGGAAGTTTGACTGTGGAATTTCAGCCGCGCGCCCGCGCCCTTCACGCCGTAATGCTTCTCCATGCCGACGGCCCAAATCCGACGCGCGACGCGACCCAGCACGTTAAATTCCATTTCGGAGCCGGACGTAAAAAAGAATGAAAAGCGTTTTGCGAATTCGTTGAGCGGAAGTCCGCGACGCTTTAGGGCTTCAACGTAGGTGAACCCGTTTGCGAGCGTGAACGCCATCTCCTGTATCGGGTTCGCGCCAGCTTCGCCAATGTGATAACCGGAAATCGAGATCGGATACCAGAGCGGCGCCTCGCGCATCGTCCATTCGATCATGTCGGCGATGAGCCGCATCGAAGGTTCGAGCGGAAAGACGGCTTCATTCTGGGCCTGAATTTCTTTCAGTATGTCGGTCTGGATCGTCCCACGTAATTTCTTGAGGTCAAAGCCACGCTGCCTAGCCGCAGCGAGGAACATTGCAAGGATCATCGGCGCAGGGCCGCTCATCGTGAGAGAAACCGAACCCTCCTCCAGATTAAATCCGGCGTAAAGGCGTTTCATATCCTCGACGGTATCCACCGCGACGCCCCCTTCGCCGACTTTGGCAAGCGCGCCCGGTTCGTCGGAGTCAATTCCGTAGAGCGTCAGCGAATCGAATGCGGTGGAAAGTCGCGGAACGCCGCCCCGTTTGCTCAAGAGATGGAACCGCGCGTTGGTCGTTTCGGGCAGACCCAACCCCGCGAACATACGAATCGGATCTTGATCCGCGCGGCGATAGGTGAACGCCCCTTCGGTGAAAGGGAACGCTCCGGGAGTATTTTGTTTATAAAAATAGGCGATGATTTGAGAAACGTCGGAATCGCGCGGCGGCAATCCGAGCACGGGCACCCAAAGCCCGCAAGTCGTCAGACGCGCAACGGGATTCTCGCTTCCTTTTGCGTCTTTGCGAAGAAGGACTCCCTCGCGTTCTATTGCGCCCGTGCGGTCGCCGTCGAATCCTCGCTCGGACCAAAGATCGGCGAATCGCTTAAGCCAAGCTTTAGCCCGCGCGGGATCCTTGCGCGTGGCCTCGATTTCCTTTTTCATCTCGCCGTAATAATTTTCGTGCGATTCGACAATCTGACCCATGTAACCGCCGCGCGGAGTCGTCGCCGCGTGAAGTTCGGATGCGGTCGTCCCCGTGATTTTGGCTTCGGCGGAAATCGCGATCCCCGCGCGAGCGCAGACTTCTTCAAAAAGTTGCGTGACTCCTTCGTCGCCGTGATCTTTGGCTTCGGTGAGAATAAATTTCTGATTTTCGCCGATGAAGTTCTTGACCCGCCGGGCGCGCACTTCGGCCTGCGGATAATCGCGTTTGTTCATGACGACAATATCCGCGCGGCGCAGGAGCACTTCTTTTTCCAATTGAACGTCCGAGCCATACTCCGGGGTCATGCAATAAATCGAACCTTCCACGAATGGCGCGACGCCCAGATCGTTTTGGCCAAGTCCGACCGACTCGACGAGGATGAGATCGAAGGGACCGCGCACCAGGAGAGAAAGAATTGAGGGGAGCTTCTTATCCAGTGAATCGCCGGGTCCGAGCGTCACGGAGCGGAGAAAGACCCGCTCATCGTAACAGTGAAGCATTCGAAGTCGGTCGCCGAGCGTCGGATCAATCGCAACAACCGCGATTTTTCCTTTGGTACGATGCAGAAATCGAAAAAGGAATTCATCCACGAGCGTGCTTTTACCAGCGCCGCCTCGTCCTCCGATGCCCCAAACGGGCGCGGTATGAGCGTGAGTTCCGTTCTTGCCCGAACCGTTTTTGGATGCGCCGTTGGTTTTGGCTTTGCCGCCTTCAAGCTCGGCGAGGGTGAGTTGTCGCGAGAGCGCAGAGATGCCATTCCCTTTTTCGGGTTTTGATGCGCGCCTATTCTCGGCCTCGGCGCGACGAATCATATCGCGACACGCCTCGGCAAGGTCCATCGGAGGACGATAGACTTTTGCAACTCCCGCCTTTTCAAGCGGTTTCACTTCAGAGGCGAGGATGGTCCCGCCGCCGCCGCAGAAGAGAGGAATGTGACCGATCCCCTGACGTTTTTGCTCGGCCAAAATATCGCGGAGAAAGATCATATGACCGCCGTTGTAAGTTGAAAGCGCAATGGCGGTCGCGTCTTCTTCAACTGCGGCTTTGACAATCTGTTGCGGGGTCTTATTGAAACCGATGTAAACCGCCTCGACTCCTTCGCGACGAAGAAGGCGCGTAATGGCGCAGGCGGCAACGTCATGGCCGTCGCAAATCGGCGTCGCCAAAACAAATCGCGTGGGTCGTTTTACCTTACTCCGAACCATAATTTCGCTCGCAAGTATACCGCCGCGTGGGCACGGGCGCATCTCCTAATTGGGATTTAAAATCTTTCGTCCAGTGAATTCGTCCCGTTTCAATTGCTCAATAAGCTCTGCGACCGAACCGAATTTTCGTTCATCGCGGATACGCGCAATGAATTCCACTTCGATTTCGCGACCCACGAGATCACCGGAAAAATCAAAGAGATGCGCTTCCATAGAGCGACCCGCGCCTTCGAAGGTGGGGCGGACTCCGATATTGAGCATCGCGCCGTATGATTTTGTTTTGGGATCATCCGCGAGCACGATTCGCGCGGCATAAACTCCATCGGCGGGAATGAGTTGTCCCGGTAAAGGCAATAGGTTGGCCGTCGGAAATCCAATCGTTCGTCCCCGCTGATCGCCGGTAACGACGCGCGCGGAAAATCCATAAGGCTGTGTCAGCATCGCCGCGGCTTCCTCGACGTGCCCTTGCAGCAGCGATTGGCGAATTCGGCTTGAGCTAACCATGCTGGTTCCTTCGCTCACCCAATCCATGACTTCGACCTCGAATCCCAAGTTCTTTCCTTGTTCAGTAAGGAAAGCGGCATTTCCTTTTGCTCCCGCGCCGAAACTGAAATTCGCGCCGCAGCAAACGAACTTTACTCCGCACCGCCCAATCAAAATATCCCGAACGAATTGCTGCGCGGTCGTCGCCGCAAATTCCGAAGTAAAATCGAGAATCAAACAGAGGTCTGCGCCGATTTCGCCAATGAGCCGCGCTTTTCGCTCGGGCTGTAGCACGGTCGGCGGACAATAAGCGGGCGCAAGCGTCGCGAGCGGATGACGCTCGAAAGTGAACACCAGCGACTTGACGCCCTTCTCCGTAGCTTTTTCCATGGCTCGCCCAATCAAAGCGCGATGACCGCGATGCACGGCGTCGAACACGCCGATCGTCATCGCGACGCCCCCGCGGCACGCATCATTCAGTTCATCCAATTTTCGCAAAACCTTCATGGCATCACGCGCCAAATGTTACTTCGACCGGATCGCCGGGGCGGATGAGAAACGCCTCGGCGGCCGAGCCGAGATTCACTGCGATTTCGAGATATCGGCTTGATCCCCAATAGAGCATCGGTTGTCCCGCCATCGAATCGCGATAAGTCCGCCCGATCTCGCTAAACTTGAGCGACTTAATGGACAACTGAAACTTCCCGGCGGTAAGGGCTGGCGCAAACGCCTCTTCGTCAATATTCGTAACCGCATTTCCAAAGTGATCCACGATCATAATCTTGCCGACGATACGATTTTTCTCGCGCGTGGATTTCAAGCCCGGCAACCGAATCGGATCGCTCACACGCGGACCCGCGAGCCGAGGATCATCGCCCAGAAACAGTCGCGCGGCGGCAGGGGCAAAAAGATCGCGTCCATGAAACGTCGCGCTGACTCGATCGTTTCGGAAGAGCGGAGCCTTAATCTCGTGAAGCTCGAACTCTTGACCTGCGCGTTCCAGCAAGGGAGTGATTAAACCGTTATCGGGTCCGACGAAACCAAATTCGCCCGCCCAGCCGACTAGCGTTTTGCGTTCTGAGCCAACTCCGGGGTCCACGACGCAAAGAAAAATCGTTCGTTTGGGGAACGAATTGGCGGCGCAATGGAGCAAGAAGGCCCCTTGTTCGACGGCGTGACGCGGAACGTCATGCGAGAGATCAATCACGCTCGCGTGCGGCGCGCGGCTCAGAATTTCACCCTTCAAGGCGGCGTCGTACCATTGAGCCGTCCCATAATCGGTCATCAAGACAATCAACGATCCCAGGCTCATCTTCGTTTATTTTCCCTTCGTGGTCTTCTTGTTTTCAGAACTGATGGAAACGAAACCAGCGACGCGCGTCACTTCTTCTCCATCGGGCGAAAGCGCGAGCGCTTCCTCGAGCGCCGCGCGAGCCTTTTCAGTTTTGTCCTGTGCCCAAAGCGCTTCAGCGTAACAGGCCAGCATTTCAGCGCGTGTGCTTTCGGGTGAAGCTTCGGCGAGAGCCAATCCCTTTTCAGCCATTTCCAGCGCGGTTTTTTTGTCCCCTTGGGCGATGAGGATGGAAGCGCGTCCCGACCATGCAAAGGGATTATTGGGATTTAGCTCGGCAGCTTTTTCGTAATCCTTCATCGCGAGATCATACTTGCCGCGCAACCGCTGAATCCAAGCGCGAAGTCCCAGCAGCGAGGAATTTTCGGGTTTGAGCTGGATCGCCTTTTCGATGTCTTGCAGCGCATCGTCAACCTTGTTGCTCTTGGCTTGTATCACGGCACGAGCGGCATATGATCCCGAATCGTTGGGATCGAGTTCCACGGCTTTGGTGGCGTCGGCCAGCGCTCCGATCATGTCTTTCTTAACGCGGCGCGCCGACGCCCGTATCTTAAAGGCGTAGGCAAAATCCTTGTTTAGCTGAATCGCACGATCGGCGTCCGCGATGGCCGCGTCGGCGTCACCGCCGGACATGTGAAGATTCGCACGGAATGCAAGGCAGGAATCGAAATCCGGGTGAATCTGCAATGCCTTATCGGCATCGGCCAAAGCGGAGGCGATATTTTGCAAGGCGAACGAAGCTCGCGCGCGCAGATAGTAAATTTCAGGGTTTTCTGAATTGCCCTTAAGCGCGTTATCGCATTCGATCTTGGCTCGATTGAAATCCCCTTTTTCGTAGAATGCATCGGCGAGCAGGATCGGCATCGAAGCGTCATCGGGATCCAATTCGATTGTCTTTTGCGCGTCGGCAATGGCGGCGTCGTAATCGCGTTTGCCGATGTGAACCCTTGCGCGAACGGCATAGGGCGCGGCCTCG
>CAZPIK010000011.1:0-26411 GCA_964586185.1 uncultured Candidatus Sumerlaeota bacterium
GCGTCTGGATACTTGGCGGAGTAACGTTGCCGCGATCGGAAAACTTCTCACGCTATGCCCGGATCGAATTGATCTTCGGCAAGAACTGGCGCAAACGTACGAATCGCACGGCGACATCGAAAGCGCCGTTCAGGAATATCAGAAGGTCACGCAGGTTCTGGTCAAGAAAGACCCTAAGGGAAATCCGACGCTGGCCCTGCTTGAGAAGCTCGCTTCCATCGCTCCAGCCGACATGCGCGGTCCCCGAGAAATGCTCGTAGATTGCTATCTCGCCCGCAAAGAAATTGACAAAGCCAAGGGCGAACTGGAGCGAATGGGCGATCAAGCCTTGCGCGAGGGCGACCTTAATCGCGGCGAGTCCATTTTCCGTCGAATCCAAGAAATTGATCCTCAGGATATCGGCAGCGGGGAACGGCTGGGCAAACTTTACGAGGCGAAGGGTCAGGTGGATCAAGCCGCCGAAGCCTATCGGCAGGTTCTCGCGCTCTATGAAAAGAAGAAAGATGTGCCGCGCGTCATTTCCGTGCTGGGACACTTGAAGGGTCTGGCGCCGAAAGATTTGGATTTGCGTCAACGCCTCGCGCAGACGCTAACGAGCGTCAAGGATCGTCCCGACGAAGCCGCCGAGGAATGGTACGAATTGATTTCGCTGGCCGTTAGCATGGAAAAGCCCGCGATGGCCAAGGCGGCGATGAAGGAATCCGAGCCGCTTTTCGAATCGCGATGGGACTACCGTTTTAAGGTCGTTCAACTTTCCGCGCGGATACAGGACGCGCCGAAAACGTTGAAGGCGTGGAAAACTTTTGCGGAACAATCGCTCGCCGCGGAGCAGGATCATATCGCACGCGAGGCGGCAGGCGAAGGATTGGAGCTCTCGCGGGGCGATAGCGCCCTTTTGGAAATCCGCATCGCAGCAAATCAGCGGTTGGGCGACGCCGAGGCCGCAGAATCCGATCTTCTCTTTCTTGCGAATCAGCAAACTTCTGAAGGCAAACACGCGAAGGCCGAACCGTATTTGCTTCGCGCCATCGAGATCAATCCGCAGAGCGTGAATCTGCTGGAGAAACTGGCGCAATGCCGGATTGATCAAAAGCGGATGGATGACGCGGCGGGCACGCTCAAGGAATTGGCGGAGATCTACCGCGGATTGGACGATCCCGATTCGGCCGTCGAGCAAGCGCGGCGCATCACCGAGATTCTTCCCGATAGCATTGATGCGCGCGATTACCTTGCCGAGTTGCTCCTGCAATCCTCTCGCAACGATGAGGCCATGGGAATTTGGCGCGAGATCGCCGAGAAGCTGGCCTCGCGAAAAGATTACGAGGGCGCGGTCAAGCGCTACGAAACCATTTTAGCGCAAATTCCTCGCGACCAAGAGGCGCTCCGCCGCGTGGCTGATATCACGCGCGAGTGGAAAGGTTCCGCCGCGGTTCCACTTTATCATCAACTTCTCGACGTGATGATTGAGGACGCGAAACCCAAGGCCATTGAGACCGAATTCAAACGGATACTTGAACTCGAGGCTGACGATCTAAGTCTTGCCGAAAAATTCGCGCTTTATCTTTTCAATACCGGGAAGAATAAGAAGGCCGCTGCCGAATTCCTGCGAATTGCAAAGGTTTATGAAGAATCGCTTGGCGATGCCGAGGAATCGCTGCGCGTCATTCGCGTGCTGCGCGGACTGGATCCGATGGATCTGGACGTCATGGAGTACGAGGCGCAGCTCCTTGAAAGAATGGGGCGCATGGGCGATGCCGTGATGGAGTTCCGCCGGCTTGCGATGGCCTATCGTGAAAACGGCGCGCCCGCCAAATCAGCCGAAGCCATCGCGCGCTGCGCCGAAATTCTTGGCAACGACCACATCGCGCAAATCGAAGCGGCCGAAGCTTACGAACGACTCAAGCAACCTGAGAAGGCGCTCCATTACTTCACGCGGGCCATCGAACTGCATGAACAAGGCGGGAATATCGCGGCATGCGTTCCTCTGCTTATTCGCGCGCTCGACCTTGCGCCGGGTAATTTGCTTATGGCCGAGGCCTTGGCGCGCGCATACGAGCAAACGGGTGACATTGTTTCCGCGGTCGGACGATGGCTCGATATTGGCAACGAGCGCGAAATCAAGAACGAGATGGATCCCGCCATCCAGATTTATCGGCACATCAAGGTAATTTCGAGCGGAGAACTTGAACCGCGTCGCCGATTGGCGCGGATCGCGGAAGCTGCGGGCGACATTCCGGGCGCGCTTGTTGAATTGCGCGAGATTATTTCGATTGCGGTTGATTTGGGCGACGAAGACGAAACGATCTCCACGCTGAAGAAAGCGCTCACTCTCGATCCTGACGATGAAGCGAGTCTTGCAACGCTCGCGGGCGAGTATCGTCGCCTCCGCTCCGACGATGAACTTTTCGATACGCTCCTAAAACTGGAGAGCCTCTATTGCAAGACCGATCAAATTGATCGCGCGGTGCAAGTCTTGGATGAATTGCAACTGCTCCGCCCAGACGACTTGCAACTCACCCGAAAGAATTTTGATCTGTTGCTCAAAATGCGCAAGAACGATGACGCCGCCCGCATCGGCGTTAATTTGTTCGAATCGCTTCTGCTTCGCGAGGACGTGAAGGAAGCGGCGGAACTTATGCGGGTGGTGGACGACATCGAGCCGGAGAATGTCTCCCGGCGACTCGAACTGATCCGCGCGGCCGATCGTCAGGGGCATGCCGAGCTCGCGCTTGAGTCGTTCCGGCGGGGAGCCTCTGAACTGATTGAATACGGCGCGCTGGAGCCCAGCCTCGCGTTTGCGACGGAAGGATTGCAATCCTTCCCCGAGGATGTGCCGCTTCGCCGCGCAAAAATTGCGGCGCTCAAGCAACTCGAACGCGCCGACGCCGTCGTCGAAGAAATGCTCAGTCTCGTCGTGCTACACGAATCGCAAGGCGATGACGCAACGGCCGCGAAGGCTCTTGAAGAAATCCTCGCTGATTATCCTGACAGCGTCGCGACGCATCAGAGTGTCGTGAACATGGCGCTCCGCACGGGCGATACCGAAAAAGCCGCCGAACACCTCATCCAATTGGCCGAAATCAATTACGGAGCGGGGAACGTCGTTGAGTCCATTAAGGCGCTCGAGGACTTGCTCGAACTTCAACCCGAACGGACTGAACTTCGAACGCGCTTGGCCGAGCTGCACCATGAAGCGGGCAATGAACAAGAAGCACGAGACGTTTGGTTCCGTTCCGCGCAGGAACTTCACGCAGCCAAGAATCTCGACGCGGCCATCGAGATTTATGAACGCGTACGGGAACATTATCCCCAGGATGTCGAAGCCTTGGCCAAACTGACCGAAGCGCTTGGCGAAGCGGGACGCGACGAACCCTACCTGACCTGCGCGCTCGAACTCTGCGAAACCTACTCGCAAACGGGTGACCATGAAGCGGCGACCCGTATCCTCGAAAATCTTTGGGCAAAATTTCCGAAGAATCAAAACCTTTGCGAACGGCTCGCTACGGCCTATCAGGAAGAAGGTCGGAACGCCGAAGCCGCAAAGTGCCACAAGGCCATCTACGAACTTCATCAATCGCAACGCCGTTACGATCTTGCCAAGGTCAGTCTCGAACGCGCATTGCAGCTCGATCCGGAAAACGCCGAGACACTCAAGAATTTGGGTGAGATTTGTCTGCGACTCAATCAGCGCGCCGAGGGATTGGATTACCTTGGGAAAGTCGCGCTGCTGCTTAAGGATCGGGGGCAGTATGACGAATCGCGCGAAGTGGTCGAGCGCGTCATGAAGATTGATCCGGCCAATCTCGAGACACGTCGGATCTTGGGCGCGATTTGCGAGGAGATGGCCGATCTTGAGGGCGCGGTCAAAAATCTTTCGCTTGCGGCCGAGGGTTACGCGGAAAAACGCAATCACGCGCTCGCACTGGAAGTTTACGAACACTTGCTCGGACTCGATAGCACGCTCACCGATCAGCGCGAAGCCTATGCCCATGTCCTGGAGCGCGAAGGCCGGCATGAAGATTCGATTCGTCAGTACCTGACGCTCATTCACAACCTCAAGGACGATGCCGATTCGCGGCAACTCATCCGATATTGCCGTCAGATTCTTAAGGAGAATCCATATCACGTCGAGGCGCACGAGCGGCTTTATCGCGTTTACGAGCAGACGAAAAAGCCGCGTCTGGCTCTCGAGGAAGCGCAATGGCTCGCCGATTATTACATCTCGACGGGCGACATGGATCAGGCCGAGGAGTATATCCGCAAGGGTCTCGATCAATCACCCGGCGAGATCGAACTGCGCAAACGGTTCATTGATATTCTGACCGAAACCAATCGGACGGAAGAGGCGGCCAATAATCTCAAGGAGCTAGCGGCTTCCGCGCAGGCTCAAGGCGACGTTCGGACGGCGCGTTGGGCGCTGACCCGCGCGTGCGAGGTGTTGCCGACCAATTTGGATTACCGTCAGCAATTGGCGCATCTGCTTGAAAGCGTCGGCGAGCATTCCGAAGCGCGACACGCCCGCATCGAAATCATGAAGCTGATGCTGGCCCAATCGGAGATGGAGAAGGCGCGAGTGCTGGGCGAGAAGATTGCCGAATCGGCCCCCAACGATGAAAAACTGCGCGAGGAAATCGCGCGAACGTTCGAGGAAGCCGATCTTCCGGAGGTTGCGGCGTACCACTACACCTTCATCGCAAAGGCGGCCATCGCGAAGCAAGATCACGCGCGGGCAATCAAAGTATGCGAGCACATTCTTGAGATCAAGCCGCGCCACCTTCCCGCGCGCGAGTGCCTCGTTCAATCGTTGGCCGCGACGAACGATGGCGCCGCCGCCGCCATACACAGTAGGGAGCTTTACAATCTTTACCTCGAATCCGAGGATTGGGAGAACGCTCAAAAAGCGCTGAAGACGGTCATTCAACATCGGCCTTCCGAAGTTGAGCCGCGAAGGCTGCTAGTGGACCTTTATCGGCGGATGGGCAAAGCCGATCAAGCGGTCGAGCAATTGCGTCGGTTGGCGGAGATTTGCGCGAACAACGGTGATCTCGACAACGCGGTGGCTGCATTGCGCGATCTCATCAAGGATCGTCCGGACGACACGAAAGCCCGCGCCCGATATATTGACCTTTATTCGCAGATGGGCGACGAAAGCGAATTGTACGACGATTTCCTTCACTTAGCCCGCGCCTATCGCGCCAAGGGGTCGGTCGTCGAAGCTTCGCAAGTTTATGAGAAGCTTCTGCAAATGCATCCCAATCGCCCCGAATGCCGCGAGCAATTCGTGGACTTCCTCTTCGAGCAAGGTCAGGACAGTCGGGCGGTTGAGGAATCTCGCGGACTTGTTGATCTTTACTTAAAGAACGACGCGAAAGTTGAGGCCGGACGCGCTCTTGAGCGATCGCTCAGCAAATCGCCGCAGGATACGCAGATGCGGCATCAATTGGCGACGCTGCAAATCAAGACCAATCGTCGCGGACTGGCGCTCGAAACATTGCGCGGGTTATTCCGTCAATACGAACAGGGCAAGGAAGAAGCGAAGCAGGTTGGGGTTCTTCGGGAAATCCTTGAGATAGACAGCCTGAACGTTGACTTGCGGCAAAAACTTGCGGAGTTGTATCTCAAGCTTGGCCAGCTCGATGATGCTAAAACTCAACGGATGGCGCTCGCGAAACAATACCTTGACCGACAGTTGTTCGACCTTGCCGAGCGCGAATATCGTCAGGTCGTCGAAGCCGATCCAAACGACGAAGCGGCTTGGCGTCTCATTATCGAAACGCACCTTCAGATCGGAACGGAAGCCGAAGTTGTGCCCGATATGATGAAGTGGGCTGAGGCGATGGTGGCATCGGGAAAGCTCAAGGAGGCGGTGGACGTTTACGGCAAGATTCGGACGATGGATCCGAAAAATATCCCGGCGATCTCGGGATACATCGAAGCCTACATTCAGATCGGCCAGGAAGAAGAGCTGGTGGATGATTACCTTCAACTGGCAACGCTCTTGAATGAAGCCGGAAAAGTTGACGCCGCTCTGAAAATCTATCGGCATCTGCAGGAACTCTCGCCGGAGAATTCACGCGTTCGGGCGCGCATCGCCGAAACCGGTGATAACGCCGTCCAAGCCGGGGCAGGCGCAGGGGCTGGAACTGGAGCCGCGCCGAACCACCAAACCAAGGCCAAGGGAAAATCCGTTCCGCTCCGGACGCCGCAGCCTCGCATGCCGACGCCGATGCCCATCGAAGCGAAGCGCGATTCGCAGGTTCGTCCGCGTCCGCTTGATATGGCTCTTGAAACTTCGTCCGTTGCCGAAGAGCCTCGCGGACCGATTGAACCGTTGCTGGAGAAGCAAATTCGCAATTATGAGAACATTTTGAAATTGAATCCTGAGAATCCGGCGGTGAGGGCGCAACTCGCCGAGCGGATCGCCAAGACGGGTCGCATGAAAGAAGCCGATGAGCAATGGGCGCAGGCGGCGGCGGATTTCTTGAACAAGGGCGATTACATGAAGGCCATCGAAATCCTCAAGGATTTGGAGAGCCGGCATCCCGATGACGCGCGGATTCGCGAACGCCTTTCGCGCGCGATCTTGAAGCTGGAGTCGCTGAACGCGGTGGGAAGCGTGGCCGAAATGCCCGCGCCGAAAACCGGGGCAAAAACCGCGCGGTAGTCAGGTCGCTGTCAGGGACTACAATTCAACGTATCATCCTCGCAATGATGTTTAGGATTACGCCTGCGATTATTATTCCAAGCGCGTATCCAGTGGCATTAACGATGTTCATCGGACGGTCCCATACATATTCATCAAGGAATATAAATCCGACAAAGCCGAAAGTTGCATAAAGTACGATATATGCAAAACTTGGTCTTCTGAATTTCAACGCCATAGAGAATCTCCGATCAATCGAAGCGCACGGCGGATTTATTCGTACCTGAGCGCTTCGATGGGATCGAGTTTCGAAGCTTTCCGCGCAGGATAAATTCCGAAAAAAACTCCAATAAATACGCAGAAGCCGAGCGATAACCCAATCGCGCTCAGCGAAACTTTTGACGCGACGATGTCGAACATATTGGCGAGCTGGGTCATGCCGATGCCGATGATGACGCCCATCGAGCCGCCGATGAGGCTGATGACGATGGACTCAATCAGGAACTGACGGAGAATATCGCGTCGTTTGGCCCCTAGCGCTTTGCGAATTCCGATCTCCCGCGTCCGCTCGGTGACGGTCACGAGCATGATGTTCATGATGCCGATCCCGCCGACTAACAGAGAAACGCTGGCGATGCCGGAGAGAAGAAGCGTAAAAATCGCGCCGATGGCTTCGAGCGATTGAAGTGCGTCCTTGGAGCTGAACACCCGAAAATCGTCGTCCTTTTCCGAGGTCAAGCGATGGCGTTTACGCATGACGCGCGTTATACCCTTGATTGCCGAATCAATCTTGTCCTCTTCCGAAACTTTGATGTGGATGATCTCAATGTCGGTTTTTCCCATGAGCCGCCTCATACCCGTGGTGTAGGGAACGAGGATGACGTTATCGGGTTGGGAGAATCCCTGATTGCCGCGCTCTCTTAGAGTGCCGATAATGCGGTAGCTCCCGCCGTCAATTTTGACGGACTCTCCGAGCGCGGATTCTGGTTTGCCATCGAAGAGTTCGGCGATGATTTTATATCCAACGATGGCGACCTTCTTTTGATTATTTTCCTCGGCGGCGCTGAAGAGCCTTCCCTGCTCAAGTTGATAATTCCTCATAGGAACAAAGGTCGAGGCGACCCCTTGCGCCTCGACGCGGACGTTGCGATTGCCGCGCTTAACGAGACACATTTTTTGAACGCCCGGCGAAACGGAATGGAGTTCGGGCACTTCATCCAACAACGCTTGTGCGTCCTGAATCGTAAGCTTCTGAAAATCCGCCGTCGCCGCGCCGCGATCTTCGCGGAAACCGGGAATGAGCACGAGCGTGTTCGCGCCGAAGCTGCGGATTTGCTCGATCATTCCCTCTTTTGCGCCCGTGCCGAGCGCGAGCATGGCAATGACCGAAGAAACACCAATCATGATGCCGAGGACGGTCAGGAACGAACGGAGCTTATGCGCCCAGAGGTTCTTGACCGAGAGTTTGACGATGGCCCAAAAGAGCAACATGCGATGGCCTTGGCAGAAAAACGGTTATTTTTTGTCGCCCGATTTAGGCGAGGTGCGACGCTTAAATGGATTGAATCCGCCGCGCATGGGACGCTCGCCCCCTTCGCCGCGCTCCCACGCGGTGAGGCCGTCCTTTTCGCGAATTACGAGCTTATCGCCCGCCTTCAGATCGCCCTTAATTTCGGTCATAAGGCCATCAGTGAGCTTCGTTTCAACGTTTACACGGCGCGGTTCTTTATCCTTCTGTTCGACTTCAACGAAGGCCTGTCCATTCTCCTCTTGAACCGCCTCGCTTTGCGTCCAGAGCGTGTCGTGCGATTCGGCAAGAACGATGGTCACATTTGCCGTCATGCCCGGTTTGAGTTTGGCGATTCCCGCTCCTTCGACTTTCACGCGGACATCGAAGGTGACGACGTTATTCAGCGCGATGCCTGCGGGAGCAATCTGCGAAACCACACCCTCGAAATCTTCGGTCGGATACGCGTCGCTTGTGATCAATGCCTTCTGACCCAGAGTGATTCCGCCGATGTCGGTTTCGTCAACAGAGGTCACGAGATACAGAGAAGAGAGATCCGAGACGACCATCAGTTTGGTCCCGCCGCCGACGTTGCCGAGAGGGGACGAGATAACCATTCCGACTTCGGGTTTACGTTCGGTGAGCGTTCCATCCATCGGCGAATGGATCGTCGTATAGGAAAGTCTGCGCTGTGCGTCGGCGAGACTGATTTCAACATTTCCGACCTCGACGGCGGCGAGTTTTACGTCTTGTTCTTTTGCTGCGATTTGGAACGGGAGGCTTTTGACGTCTTCAAGCGCGGACTCGGCGCGGATGAGTTCGGATCGGGCTTGCTCAAAAGCGGTCTTGGCCGTTTCGACCGTCTCCTCCGGCACGAGTTTCTTGTTCCATAGTTCTTCCTGTCGCTTGGCTTTGGCTTCGGCGTCGGCGAGTTTGGTCCGGGCGTATTGAACCGCAGACTCGGCATCGGTCGTGGATTTCTTGCTGCTAGAGCGCGTCAGTTCGAGGTCGTTTTTCGCGCGCGCAAGTTTGGCTTTTGCCGATTCGAGCGCCGCCGTTGCCTTGTCCACGTTGCGCTGTTCGTCCACGGGGTCGAGCTTGACGAGGAGGTCGCCCTCTTTCACTTTGTCGCCGGCTTGAAACGGTAGCTCGATAATCTGTCCGCCCGCGCGAGAGAGAATATCCACTTCGCGATTGGCGACGACTTTACCATTTGCGGAAACCGTAACCTGAAAATCGCCGCCCAAAACGTCAGCGGAGCGGAGGGGAGCATCTTTGTCGTCTTTTTCTTTGTCCGCTTTGTCGTCTTCCTTGCCGTTGCCCGGCATACAAGCGACGGCAAGAGCAAGGCTGACTGTTAGAAATATCCGTCCGAGAAATTTCATGCGCAAAAAGTCTCCGAATTCATAAGGTCAGGATCGAGTGCAATCGCTTAAGCAACAACGCCCGCTCCCTTATATATTAGACCGTGTCAAAGCGAAACGTGTTTGGCGGAGCAATTTAACAGGGGTGAAGAGGATGTTCAGGATTACAACCGCTCAGGCATGAAATTCCACATTCTGATAAACCGTCTAGAATTTGAGATTTGGGATTTAAAATCTGAAATTTGGATTCGGGAAATCAGTCGCAAAATGGCGCAGAAGGCACCAACAATTTTACTTCCGCGCTTCTTGCGCCTTCTTGCGGCTAAAATCAATACTTGGCTAAAGACCTACAGCCGATTTGCGCCTGCGGGCGGGAGTTTTCTTTTCGCTGAATTCTGGGAGCTTGCTTCCCCAATGGCGTTTGACTTCCTTCGCCAGCGACTCCGGCAGATCAAGCGGCATGCGAAGCAAAGCTTGGGCGTAAGTCTTTCCTTGAGCATCAAGCCGCATCGAGAGCGAGCCGCCCCCATCGAGCGCGCCGTGAACGAGGAAGTTTAACGCGCCCAGATTGGGGAGTTCGTAGCGTTCGACCGGACCGCGCGCGAGAGGCTTCAGAAACTTGGCGACGCGATCGCGCGTGAGCGACTTGCGAATGAAATCGAACCACTCCTCGCGCCGCGCGATGACGCCGACATTCACGGAGTCCCCTTTGTCTCCAGATCGTCCGTGGGCCAAAACCATTAAGGGCGCTTTCATTTTGAGTCTCCTCGATTTCACTTTTTCTCATCTAGTAGTTGAACGATCTGCTTTTCAATATCATCCATCATCGGTGCGTTGAATCCGTCGTAAAGTTTTTTGACGAGTCCGTCGCGTCCGATCAGTATGCCCGTCGGAAAATACTTAAAGTCGCGCAGTGTAGAGAATTTTACGTGCGCCATTGGCACTGATCCGCCATGTAAAATCGTGTGCTTGATCTTATGTTCATCAACATATTTCTTGATGGTCTCAATCCGCGCGGCTTCCTTGGAGGATTTCTCAAATGCGACGCCGACGATCTCCAATCCCTTATCCTTGTATTTCTCATTCAGCTCTATCATGCGCGGCCCCGTCTCGCGGCATGTTCCGCACCATGTCCCCCAAATTTCAACGAAGACGACTTTACCTTTGAATCGCTCATCGGTATCGGCGACCGCTTTTCCATTCAAATCGGAAAAACTAAATTTGAACTTGTCGTCCTTGACCGCAAGCTGCCGCGCGTGAAGAAGCGTCGCCGCGAGAAGCACGGTAACCACAATTCCGTAAACCTTTAATCGGACATCGCCGAAAGAAGTTAACGCAGAGGCGCAGAGACGCAAAGGCGCAAAGAGGTTACTTGCGCGCAATGCGTATCGAGAAGAATTTCGATCAAAAGCATTCATTGTCCAAATTGACTCTTAAAACGACGTGATCCTCATTGCGTCTCTGCGTCTCTGCGTTGGTTTCTTCGCGTTAGCGCAATCCCTGCGCTTTCCAGAAGTAACTATGAATGCCGCCCGCCGTGAACATTCGGCGGAGCGACATCTCAACGGCCTGACCGATTTTGAGTTCGTTCGCGCGGACATCCACCATATTGCACATCATCCGTCCGCCGCCCTCAAAATCCACGACCGCGCAGATTTCGGGAGGATTCAGCGAAAACGTTAGGTAGTCCGCGCTGAACGTGCTGAGTTTTCCTTTTTTATCGCGGAACGGATACGGTTCCATTTGGTCTTTCGCGCGGCATTTATAGCAGACGCGTTGCGCCGGGAACTGCGCCGTTCCGCACGACTTGCATTTCGAGCCGTAAAGCCCGAGGTTGTAGCGCGAGTTGCGAAACATAAAAGGCGAGGAGGGACGATTTGGTTCGGGTCGGCGCGGTGGCTCGACGTCCACCTTTTGCCGCCACTTCAAGTAGGTCGCGTAAGTTAATGCGCTGTCTTTGCTTTCGATGAGTTGGGCGACCGACCGCGAGGGCTTGAATTTTGCGGCAGCCTCCTCGACTTGAAACGCGATGGCGTCGGCCCCTTCGCCGTACGACAGCACAAGGATTTTATCGCCCGGCTTGGCCGTTTCGAGAGCGGCAACGAGCATGAGAAGAGGATGCGCCGCACCGCAAAGCCCGACGGCGTTCATCATGCTGTCGGCGATCTGCTCGCGAGCGAATCCGAGTTTCAAAAGCATCTCCTGCGTTTTGGGGGCGACCGGAAAAATCACCTTCGCGAAATCTTTCGGCTCCAATTTAATCTTGGCCGCCAACGACTTCAGCACTTCAGGAATTGCTTTGCCGTAACCGTATTCCATCTGGAATCGCTCATCCCAGTTGCGGACGAAAGCGTCGCCCTGATTACGCCAGGTATCCACGATTTCGAGCGCGATGGAGGCCGAGCCGATGATCGTCGCCAGCGGATTGTGATCGCCGAGGATGATCGCCGCGCCCGCATCGCCAAAGCTCGCTTCGTTCGAACCGGAGGGACCGCCCGAACGCATATCGCCCGCCGCGACCAGAATCGGCGAGTGACCGGCCGTTACCGAATCGGCGGCGGCAAGCAAAGCTGATGTTCCCGCGCGAAGTGTATCGGTAAATTCCGCCGTGCGGATTTGGCTCGGCAGATCGAGCGCGGCGGCGATCAAGGTATCCGATTGCTTTTCCGCGTAGGGGGCGGTCGTCGTCGCGAAATAAACCCCCTTTAGGTCGAGGCCGTAGCGGTTGCCGGTCGCGTTCATGGCGGCGGCAACGGCCATCGTCGCGGAGTCCTCGTCGTAGCCCGCAACGGCTCGCTCGCCCTTTAAGCCCTTCGTGCCGAATTCCTTCTGAATCTCCGCCCGCTGAATGCGGTTATAGGGCACGTAGCCCCCGTATGCCGTGATGCCGATCATATCCGAATTCCCTTCAATCCCAATGGAGAAATCCGAGGCAAAACGGGAGGCTACCACAGGGAAAGGCGTTTGACAATTGGATGAGAGGCGTAGAAAAAGGGCGTGGAAGTCGAGCGAACGCTTGAGGGAAACATTTGCAAGTACGTTTCTATATTGACCCTGAGACGGATGAGCCGCACATCTTCAATCACGAGGTTGCGGAACACGAGGTCCAAGAGGTATTGTCGAATCCAGGCGAGGATCGCCGCGGTCGGGACGGCACGCGTGTTGCAATGGGACAGACTGCAGAAGGGCGCTATCTTCGAGTGATTTATGTTCCGGACCCCCAAGCCGATAGCGGTTTTGTCATCACGGCTTATGAGCTAAGAGGCAAACCCCTTCTGGCCTATCGTCGGCGCAGGAGAATGAACCCATGAAAAAGCAAACGTTTCCAAAAGGCTGGGATGCGGAGCGCGTGCGGCGCGTTATTCGCCATTACGACAAGCTCTCTGAAAACGAGGCCGTTGCAGAGGATGAGGCGGCGTTCGAATCGCCGGGCGTTACGCGAATGGATATCCCAACCGACATGGTTCCCAAGATTCGCTCGCTCCTTACTTCTCGCACTAAATGACTCATGGCGATTGGACTGCATATCATCGGGGCCAAGTCATTTCTCGAGTTCTTGCGATTCAGCCTTTACCTCACGTTTGTTCCATTGCTTGTCGGAGCGACACTTTCCTGTTCCAAGGAGTTTAAGCCGACACCCGCTGAAACCGCTGAAAGCGTTCGAATTATTGAACAGGCTGTGCGCAAGGAAATTGGTAAGTCCGAGGGACCGATCACTGACGGCGACCGACTGGAGGTTGCGGAATTGCACCTGTCCAATACTAGCGTCAGCGATCTTCATTCCTTGGGTGAATTAAGAAACTTACAAGGGTTGTCGCTCAGCGGTTGCAAAAAAGTTAAAGACCTTTCGCCACTGGAAGGGCTTCCTCATTTGGTCTATCTTGATTTGTCGGGCTGTTCAAACGTCTCGGAAATTCCGAACAAGCTTCGACGGAAGAGCGGCTTAAAGCTCATCGAACCTTAGTGCGTTCTATCGTGCCATGCAAACCCAAGCCGTCATAGAAACCTGTCTCTGCGTTACCGACCTTGAACAAGCCGAGTCGTTTTATTCGAAGGTTCTCGGATTGCAAGCGTTCGCGCGCGATGCCGGGCGGCATGTTTTTTTTCGATGCGGCAATGCTGTTTTTCTTCTTTTTAATGCCGAGGCGACGCGCGTCAGCCATCACGGAATTCCGGCGCACGGCACGACGGGCGCGGGCCACGTCGCGTTTCGAATGGAATGGGACGATATCGGCGCATGGCGCGAACATCTGAAATCATGCGGCGTCGAGATCGAAACCGAATACGAATGGCCCGCGGGCGGATACTCGCTCTATTTCCGCGATCCTTCGGGCAATTGCGTTGAATTGGTCACGCCGGATACATGGGGACTGACTTAGTATTCGGCGTCAATCTAAATGAGCAAGATCGCGAGCGGATTGTCCCTTAATCAAGGGTAGGACTCGCGCACCCGCGATAACCAATTGTTTCGAGAGGTCGTCGAATTTGGCGTGGGCGTCAGCTGTCGTCGGAATTTGATCCTTCCAAATCCTGATCATTCCGCTTTCGTCGAGAAGAATAACATCCACGGCGACGCCACGAAGACTCAGACCTGAAACGACAGCGACCGCAAGTTCGGACAGAGTTCGTGCCGCCGAAACGATCATGATGGCGCGCGAACCCGATTTTAAATTCGCAGAATCTTTTTCAACGGCCAGCCAGAAATCGAGTTCGCCTCGCGGTTCAAGCACGGCGATGCGATCGAGCAATGCGCGCAAATGGGCGACACCTTCGCCGGGTAGAATCGAATCAAGCGTATCGCGGACGATCCCGACGCCGACGCGGTGCCGTTTGCCTGCGGCTTCCGAAAGAAGCGAAGTCGCGCATCCGAGCGCCGTCTCGACAGTGGATTCCGCTCCCGCTCCAAATCGCGACATCCTCGACATGTCCAAATAGAGCATGACGCTGGATTGCACCATGGCGTCCAGTTCGATGACGTGCCAAGCGCCCCGCCGCGCCGAAGTTCGCCAATGGAGGCGCGAGGGCGAATCACCTCTTTGATAAGGACGAACGGAAATAATTTCTTCCCCTTGTCCGATGCGTCGAAACGATTCCATAGTCGGACCATTCCGAGGTCGAGGTCCTAGCCAAGTGTAATTTTCGAGAGGGATGGGGCGTGGATAAACGGTTAGGGGAGTAACGCATTCGAGCGTTCTATCGGTCGCGAAGAGTCCCATTGGATCGGCGAAAATCACCCGCGCGGGGCCCAAGAGATAAATGCCGCGATGACGCTCAGCCTCACTAACGTAATGAAGATGGGCTTCCCACTGCCGGGTTAGCATGGGAATCAAATGGCGACGACGAACGGATAGGGAAGCTGTGAACTCGTCTTCCACAACGACCAAAGTCTTAGTCGAACCGGATCGCTGTCGAACAGCAAGAGTCACAGGGACTTGATCGTCTTCGAACACGCGCGGACGATGCCGTCTCTCTATCTCGATTTCCCCGGCGGCATTGCGATTGACAACCCATCCGCAAATCAGGGTTGCGCCAAGGAAAGCAATCCAAGCAGCCTGAGGTGGATTGATCCCCATAGCCAGCCCTATTCCGGTACAGGCGACAAGTGCTATCATTACGATTGATTTCGAAAGGGTCACGGGATTTGCCGAAAACGCCATAATTTGACGGTAGGATGGTTCCCATGGGTAATCAATTCGAAACAGCCCAAAGTGCTTCAAATGAAGCCCTAACACGTAAAACCAATGATATGAGCAAAAAAGGCTTGCAATTGTCTCCCATTATGCTTCTATAGAGTCGCGTTGGTGTAAGGCTCGCGAGGATTCGAGGTTTAGACTTAAAATCCTAACGGACTTATGCTTGAAAGCCGATAGCTAAATTGTAGATTCCGGGTCTAGTCCGGCTGGTCTTGTATATTCAGTTACGCTTAAAATCAGAACGCTAAGAGTAGGGTCAGAGGTTATCAGATCATGAGAGCTAGAAATTGGTTCTTCACAATGGTGGTAAGTTGCTTTGCGGCTTACGGGTGGTCGGAGCCTTCTGCGGCGCCTTCCTTGGGACTTGCCGAGTCGCGCACCGAGTATCAAATTGCGCGGGATGAGAAAACGGTTCTCGCGCCGGGTGACACGCTGACCAACGTCCTAACGGGTGATCGTCTTTCCGCCTCTGAAAAGCCGGTGCGGGTTCAGACTTCATCGGGCGACACCGTTCTTATCCAGTCAAAAGGCTCGGCGGAATTTGTCCGCCCTGACCTTCTGAACGTGGTATCGGGTGATGTGCTCGTGGCCATCGGCAAAGAATCTCAAACTCACGTCTCGATTGATGATCTACTTCTTGAGCCTGTTGCGGGCGAGGGGAAGGATCAGGCTCAACATTTGGTCGCCATTAATCGGCTGGGTGAGTCTCATGTGAAGATTAGCGGCTACAATCATCCCGTGGCGGTTCGCACGGCAGGTGCATCGCTTGCGATTTTGGGAAGCAAAGACACGATCGAATTGGTAAAGAAGCCCAAGCAGGGCTGGACCGTTGTGGCGGCTGAGGGCGAAGAAGAACCAGCGGAAGAAGAGCCTATGGATGAGGAACCCGAAGAAGATGAGGAAGATCGTGGCGCGATGGGATGGTTCCTTACGCCCCTTGGACTCATTGTAACGGGTGGACTTTTAATCGGCGCGGCATTTGTGGCTAGTGAGACGTTGGGTGGCGACGACGGCGGAGGTGGCGACGGCGACGATGGTCGTCCTCCGACCAGCCGATTCTTTGGAGGCGGTCCTTCGGAATTCCAGAAGGACAGTGAAGAAAAAGAAGAGGAAGTTAGCGCCTTTTCGTTTAGTTTCAGCCCCTTTTGATCTTTACTCCCACGGTGCCGTTAGTATCCTTACTTGGGAAACCGACGATAACCGTGGGATTTTCATTTTAGCATGGTGTCCGCAAGTCACCTCCTGAGACAACTAGCCGGAATCATATTATTTTTTCTATCTGCCGCTTGGGCCTTTTTTCAATGGCGAGCCGCCCATGAGCAGCTTGCTTGGCGCGAGTTTGCTCGAACCGCGCCGATTGCCACGGTGACGGAGCGGAGCGATTTCCCCGATTTGCCCGCAGCCAATGCTCGTCTCGCGCGGTTTTTTGCCGATGAAGTTTTTCCTCCTGATCATGAGCGCGCGTTGCAGTTCTTGATTCGCACGGTTAGGGCTGATCCGCAATCTTCAACGGTTTGGTTTTCGATAGCGCGCGAGCAATTGCTGCTGGGTCGCAGAGTCGAGGCCCGCGCCGCATTGATGCGATCGGACGCGCTTGATCCCCACTATCCCAAACACCGTTTCGGAGCGATTCAACTTTGGAGTCTGCTTGGCGAACGAGATCGAGCTATAAGTCTTGCTCAACGATTCAACGAACTTGGCGGGCGCTTCAGTATCGAATCGGGACGGCAATTGAAACGGATTGGGATGTCGCCGGCGGAAATTTTTGACGCCCTTGAATTCGAACGCGAGACCGCCGACCGACAGGTAGCGCTTCTCAAGGAAATTCAAACGGGCGACCGCGAGCAAATGTCCGCCTCGCTGGAGAAGATTGACGTCAAAACCATCGGGGATACGGCGACCCGTAGCGCGATGGCGCGACTCGCGTCCTGGCCGGTCGCCTACGAAAAGGCTTTGGAAGTATGGCGCGCTGAATCACCCGAACTCTTGCTCGTCGGAGGGAAACTTCCGGCGGATAATCTAACGCTTCGCCAACCCCCTTTTGCGAAGGATTTTTATTTCGGCTGGCAACTCCCCATGATCGGCGACAAAGGAAAGAAGAAAGGGGAGATTGAACTGCCTGCCGAGGGCGATCCCGAATTTCATTCGGAACTTCAGACCGAATCAGTGGAAGCAAATGTGGATGCGGCTTCGGATCCCAGTTCTACCCCCAAACCGGGCGGACGATTTGGCGTTAACGTCCAATGGCTTGCCCCGCCCGCGAATTCGATGGTGTTGCCGGGTCAAATTAAAGCCACGCTGCCCGAACTCGAAACGGAGTGGAAATACGAATGGGAATTCTATCGGTTTCCCGCGCCGGAAAACGTCGGTTTTGAGATTCAAATTTCGTGCAGAAACAGCTTGCGCGCGAACGCCGTCCTCAAATTCCAATGTTTTGCCGATGGCGCCGCGATCCAAAGCGCCGCCGCTGATCCACTCAATGATGGATGGCAGGTCGTGCAGTTCAAGATTCCTGCCGCCAAAACGGCTCGTCTGATTGGAATCCGAATGATCTGTCCCATCAAGCCCTCCTTGGAAGCGTCCATGCGCGGACCTTTTGAAGTCGGCGTGAACGGCCTCGATTTCCAAGTCGAAACGGAGACTCCGTAGCATGCCGATGGATTTTCAGGACAAGTCGGTTGCCGAAGCGCATCGCCTGCCGAGTCCCAGGCGTAAAGGCGATCCGCTCCCGCTTTGGCTTCGCGTGGGTGATGGCATCGCGGAACTGATCATTGCCGGAATCCTCGTCGGCGGTTTCTTATCACAGGGCTACGCGATTGACGTGAAGTTCCGCGCTTGGGCGTGGATCGCGTGCGGGGTGCTTGGATGCTGGTCGGCCGTCGGTTTGGCGGTTGGACGCTGGGGCGGTTCCTCCATGGCCGCATCACGACTCGCCATGATCTTATTACTCGTTCCACTCATCTGGTGCGGCATTCAACGCATTCCGTTTCCTGCCAGCGCGGTGACGCGTGTTTCATCCTATTGGCGGGAGACGCAACAAACCTTCCGAGAGGCCGGTTTGACGCCTCAAGACCGTATCCCTCTCGCGCATAGTCCGAGGCAAGCCGAACGAGGCTGGAATCAATTCGCCGCCGCGACCCTTTTCTTTTCTGCCGTCTGTATGTTAACCGCGCGGCGGCGGTGTTCTCTTCGGCTCATCGGAATGGTTGCTGTGGCTGCCGTCGTCGAATCGCTCTGGGGTCTCGCGAATCATACCTTCGGAAACGCGCGGGCCAGTGGCGCGATTTATAACGCCAATCACCATGCGGCATTTATCATCATGGGATTGCCTCTTTATTTCGCGAGGCTCATTCAATGGAAGCGTTATTCACCTGCGCTTCAAGATCAGCCGATCATTGGCGGTTCGAGTCCCGCGCTGCTACTGATTGGCATTGGTTTCGTGGCCGTAGTGGGTTGGATCGCTGCCCTCTCGCGGGGCTCGATTCTCTTTGGCGGGAGTATTATTGCGCTTTGGCTCTCTCTCGAAACATTCGTCGCTTGGCGGGAGATGCGTGAACGGGACACGATGGATATTCGCCCTTCGCTCCTAATCCTTTCCGGCGGCGGACTCCTGCTTTTAGTGGTCGCGATGACCCTGCTGCTTTTCACGTCGTCGTCGCTGGAAGTACTGCTTGAGCGAGGCAGCACGGTGACAGACGAATTGAACCAGCGGGGACGGCTCGAACTGTGGCGCGCGGCCTTGGCGGCTTTGGCTCATAGTCCTTGGACGGGACTCGGTCTTGGAGGCACAGAAGGAGCCTTAAATCAGTACTCGCAATTGCCCATGTCCAAAATTCCTATTTGGGCGCACAATGATCCCGTGCAATGGGTTACGGAATTGGGTATTCCGGTATCGGTTATTGCTTTGATCGTTTTGGGATTGCTCTTGGGAAGGGTAACCCTTAATTGGTCGCGCGACTTAGGGAGGGTTTCTTGGGCACTGGGTCTCACAAGACGCGCGGCTTTGGTCGGCGTTTTGGTCACATTGGGCCATGCCTTAACGGACTTTCACCTGCGAATCCCGATGGTGGGTTTCGCTTTCCTTATCCTATTGGGTCTTGCGATAAACCCGGGGGCTTTGCTAATTTCTCCTCGGATGTACTCCCGCCTTGCGAATCCTTCCGCTCTGGACCCGAGAGGTTGGTTCGGAATGAGGGAATCCCCCGATTAGTCTGGAGTCCTCACCCCATCGTGAAATTTCCCCTTTTAACATCGCGACTATTGACTGTGCTGATCACGTCATACGTTTTCTTTGCCGTTGGATGCTCTCGGCAGCTTCGTCCGCAGCCTCCCATTGACCTCAATAAACCGTTCAACGTCGAGCAACTTCAAACCTTGCTCAAAGACGCGGAGCTTTACCAAACGCGGGAGCAAACCTATCGAATCGGGACCGGCGACGTCATCAGCATTCAGCTTATCGGACGCAATGACATTCTGGGCACGGAAAGCCATGGCGAGGCGGAATTCACCATCACGGACAATCCGATGATTGCGTTGCCGCACGTTGGAGCCATACGCGTTCACGGCAAGACGGCGCTGGAACTTCAGGAGCAACTGAAAGCGGCTTACACTCAATGGATCCCTGATCCGCAACCGCTCGTCATCATTAAGAAATTTCAAGCCAATCAAATTGCGGTGCTTGGCGTCGTCAAGATTCCGGGCACGTATCCACTTTCCGCAGGCGACACGCTAATGGACGCCATCTTCAAGGCGGGGGGACTCAACGTGGGGGCATCCGGTTCGGGTCAAGCGCCCAGTCGTTACCTCAAGGTTTATCGCGAGAAAGTGGATCGTCAGCAGAAGGCCGGCATGACGCTGGACGAACTCGTTTCAAAAATCAACGAAGGGAACAAGATGCTTCCGCGTGAGGAGATTACGGTTCCGATTGACGATTACATTCTCACCAATGCATTCACTTATAATATTCCGATCTTCCCCAACGATGTGGTTTACGTTCCGCCCGCCGGGACGGTCAACGTGCAGGGTCGAATGGATCGCGCGGGAATTATATTTTTGGGACCCAGCATGAGAACCGTCGGGCAAGTTCTGACTCAGGCGGGCAAACTGAAATTCGGAGCGCGTTCGGTTGTTCAGATCAACCGACCCAATGTGGATGGCTCGCGGCAGAGCTATTTCTTGAACGCGCGTCACATTGCCAAGCGGACGGCTCCCGATTTTTATGTTCAAGACGGCGACGAAATTTTTGTGGACTCGCATTGGTTCCGCGTTTCGCTCGAATTCTTCGGCAATATGCTCAGTCGCGGAACCCGCGCGGGACTCAACGCGTCCTACAATCCCGTTCAGGGGGCGATTATTCCGTGATCCACGACCCCAAGCCTCCTGCACATCTGCCTTCCGACGATCCGCTTCGACAGATGGGGCGTTCGGCGGTTCATCCGACGGCGCAAGCGATGGCATTTCAATCGCTGACGGAGGATCAAGAGCAGGGACCGGATCTTCGTTGGTATCTGCTGGTTGTGAGCCGTCGGAAATGGCTCATTTTGTTTTGCGTGATGATCGCGATGTTCGCCGCAGTCTTTCATTTGCGGAATGCCAAACCGATTTACGCCGCGACGAGCACGGTCAAATACCAACCCTCGAAATCGAATTCGGGGATGGTGGATTTGGCCGGGATGAAGCCGACGGATAAAGCCGACGAAGATATTAAGACGCAAATTGAACTCGTGAAAAGTCGCGCGGTGGTTCAAGGCGTTATTGACGCGCTGGGACTCAATCGCGGTGAAAACGGCGACAAAGAAACGCTCGATATTTCGGTCTGGGCAAGGGTTCAGCGCCTTTACGGGCAGTATCGCTGGAAGCTGACGCAATGGCTTGCGCCCGCCTCGACACGCCTCGCGCAAGGTGAAGATTTAAGGGAGACGATTCGCGAGCAGGGAGCCGTCGAAAGCCTACGAAGTCGGATGCTTGTGGATCAGATTCGCGGAACGCAGATCATTACGATTACGGCTTACGACGCGAATAATATCCTTGCCCAAAAAATCGCCAACGAAATCGCGACGCAGTACATCAAGTATTTGAAGGACAACCAATCGAACGCGTTGCGTGACGCCATTCGCTGGCTGCAAGAAGAGACCAACGAATCAAAATATCGCACGGAAAAAGCCGAGAAAGAGCTGGCCGACTATCGGGGCGAATCAGATATTCAGGTGCTTGAGCAGAATTATAACATCGCCGTCAGCGCCTTGAACGCGCTCAGCCAACAGATCGAAACCACTAAAAGCGAACTTGCGAAACTTAACGCCGAACGGACTTCCTCGAACTCCGATGACGGCCGTCTTGCCCTTTTAAACCGGAATTCCGAGTATTCCTCACTCGCGGCCAAGATCAAGGGGATGGAAACTGAACGGGTGACGATGGCGGAGCAGTATAAGCCGGAGTTCCCCGCCCTCAAGAAGTTGGATAATGAGATTGCCGGAGCAAAGGATCAATTGCGCAAGACGGCCGAAAATGTCATTACGGGTATCCGCGGGCAAGTCACCGTTACGGCGAATGAGCTGGCCAGTCTTCAATCGCGGCAGGCCGAGCAGGAGCGGATCGTCGAAAAACTTAAGGGCGAGATGATCAAGTATCGCGGACTGCAAAGCGAGGCTGAAGCGAACACGCAACTTTTCAAAACGATCCTCGATCGTTCCAAAGAACTCAATCTGACCTCCGAATTTGACACGCAAACGGCGACGATCGTGGATGCGGCGATCATCCCAATTATCCCGGAGTATCCCCAGGCGATGCGCGTTTTACTCATCGCGGTTATTGCGGGTTTAGTGCTCGGTATTGGCCTCGCATTCTTGATACAGCAAATGGATCGCTCGGTCAAAGATCCGCGCCAAATCGAAATTAATATGGGGCTGCCGACTCTGGGGACAGTTCCATTCTTGCCTCGTTCGGGCGCGCTCGGATTTTTGATGAAACGTAAGCGCGGTGAAATTGACCTTGTGACGCAGCTGGAGGCGAATTCGATTCAGGCCGAGGCGTTCCGGTTCCTGCGCACCTCGCTGCAATATTCAACGCCCGGTCATGCTCCGCGGGTGATTTTGGTTACGAGTTCGCTTCCGCGCGAGGGCAAGTCCACGATCTCGACGAACCTCGCCGCGACGTTCGCCGCGCGCGGTCAAAAAACGCTCATCATTGATGCCGATCTCAAGGCGCCGATCCTACATAAGGCGTTCAAGGTTTATAAGTGGCCGGGTCTTTCGGAAGTTCTGACGGGTCAGGAAAAGCCCGAAGCCGTCATCAAGAAGTGCGAGGAAACGACCAACCTTTGGCTCATGCCTGCGGGTCGCTCCGCGCCTAATCCGGTTGAGCTGCTGGAGAGCGGTCGGATGCGCGAAATGTTGGCTTCGCTCCGCGATCAATTCGCGACGATCATTGTGGATTCGGCCCCGCTGCTTGGGATGGCCGATTCGCTCGTTCTGGGCAAAGTGGTGGATGGAGTCTGCATCGTCGTCAATCGCGGCGTCACGAATTACGATGCGTTGCATAAAGTCATCGCCACGATGCACCAACTTAATATCCATTTGCTGGGCGCGATTTACAATTCGCAGAACCGAAAGCCAAGCGAAGCGGGAAGTTTTGGTTACGAATACGGCTATGGATATGGTTACGGCTATGGATATGGTTACGGACACGGCCAAAATACGGATGACGATGAACTCGATCCACCGACGACCAAAAAATCGTCGATTTTTTCGCGACCTAATTAGAGGTCCTCGAATATCAAGTCGGGATTTGAATCCTGGCCTTCAATAAAAGGAAACCGATAGCACGTTATGAATCCTGCGACCTCCGAACTGCTTAAATCGTCCGAAACATTATTGGAAAAAATCCTCGACCGTGCACGAGCCATCACACGACAGGGCAAGGATATCGACGAACGGCAGGCCTTGACTCGAAAGGTCGCCGTGCTTGCCACTAAAGTCGAAGCCGCGCGGCAGACTCTCAATTACGCGACAGCGCAATCCAATGGCGCAGATGAATATGTCAGCATCACGACGGAACTGTTTGTCGCCGAAACCGCGCGTGAAATTGGATCCGAGGCCGAACATTGGCTCGATGATTTGGGTTTGGCCGAGACGGATATCACCGCAACAGTTGCTTCTGATGAATCGCGCCGGGCGATTCGTGGAATGGCCAGCGAGGGGCGGTATCGTGCGCTCGGATTAAATCTCCTCAGGAACGGCGCGGAGAATAACCGCTCGATTCTTTCCGATGGCGACGGCTCGGAAGAGGAGGAATTGCGCAAGATGACGCGCCGATTTGCAAGGGACGTCGTCGCGCCGCGCGCCGAACACATTCATCGTCACGACGAAATCGTGCCGGAGGAATTTATCTCGCAGATGGGCGAACTCGGCTATTTCGGGATGTCCATTCCCGCTGAATATGGCGGAGTCGGGATGAGCAATTTGATGATGATCATCGCGACGGAGGAGCTTTCCGCCGCGTCGCTGGCTTCGGCGGGAAGTCTTATCACTCGACCGGAGATTCTTGCAAAGGCTTTGCTGAAAGGCGGCACGGAAGAACAGAAAGCAAAATGGCTGGAGCCGGTCGCTGCGGGTAAGCTGATGGTTGGCGTTGCCGTGACCGAACCCGACATCGGTTCGGACGTGGCGAGTCTTCGATGCCGCGCGACGGAAGGCGAACATCAGGGACGCAAGGGTTGGTTCATTGACGGAGCGAAGGCGTGGTGCACTTTTGCAGGCCGCGCGAATATCCTCGCGCTGCTCGCGCGGACTGATCCGAATCCGAGTTCGGGTCACAAGGGACTTTCGCTTTTCGTCGTCGAAAAGGGATCGTTCGATGGTCATGCGTTTGAATACACGCAGCCCGAAGGCGGTAAACTCACGGGTAAAGCCGATGCGACGCCGGGCTATCGCGGAATGCATTCGTTTACACTGCAATTCGAACGATACTTTGTTCCCGCCGAGAATCTGGTCGGCGGCGCGGGCGGAATCGGAAAGGGCTTTTATCTTCAGATGGGCGGATTCGCGGCAGGGCGGCTGCAAACAGGCGGTCGCGCGATCGGACTTGCTCAAGCGAGTCTCGAAACGACTGTTGCTTACACCCTCAATCGTCCGCAATTCGGAATGAACATTTCCGAATTTCAAAATACGCAGTATGAAATTGGTTGGATGGCCGCGCAACTTCACGCCGCTCGGCAACTTACTTACGCCGCCGCCCGCGCGATGGATCGCCATGACGATAACGCGACGCAACTTGCGGCGATGGCGAAACTCTTTTCGAGCCGCGCCGCCGTCAACGTCAGCCAGCGCGGACAGCTCCTGCATGGCGGATGGGGTTATGCCGAGGAGTATCCGATTTCCCGATACGTCGTGGACGCGCTCGTCCTTCCGATCTTCGAAGGGGTCGAGCCGATCCTCGAAATGAAGGTCATTGGACGGGGATTGTTGGGCGACGCAAAGTAATTGCAGAACCGTTCTGGTGAATGAACGTCATTGAGTCAATCCGTAGAAATCTGAGGGGTTGTTTACAGCTACCTTCCATTATCGAATCCCAATATACAGCGACTCACGAAGAATTGTGGGATCGAGTGGATCGTCTTTCCGAAGGCTTGCGCTCGCTGGGACTGCGAAAGGGAGACGCCCTCATCGCGTGGCTGCCGAACGGGCATGAAGCTATCGAGGCGGAACTGGCCTGTCTGCAATCGGGCTTGGTTTGGGTCACCGTGAACACGCGATTCACTTGGAACGAAGTCCGGGAGATCATTGCGGATTGTCGTCCCAAAGCGATGATCACGGATCGTGAACGAGCGGAAAAGTTAGAGCCTCCGGAGTCGCTTGCCATTCCCATCCTTCTTACGGGTTTCAAAGAAGGTTATGAGGAAGCCGTTGTTTCGCATAACCCGCGACGCCCCGACGTAAAAATTGCGGAGACGGATCTCGCGCGGCTTAGGTACACCTCCGGCACGACGGGAAAACCTAAAGCCGCCATGATTCCGCATCGAGTTTACGCCGCGTCGCTTAAAAACCTTCAGGGCGAACTGCATCCACTGAGTTCCGAGGATCGCGTGCTTCATCTTGCGCCGCTCACACACGCCGGGGGCGCGCTCGTGTTTCCAATCCTTGCAGCGGGCGGGGCGAATGTTTTTATTCCATCCGCCGACGCTGAAAGCGCGCTCGATGCCATTGAAGAACATTGCATCACGACCATGTTCCTCGTGCCGACTCTGCTCCAACGGCTCGCCGCATCGCCGACCTTGGCGTCCCGCGATTTGATCAGCCTAAAGAGCGTTGTGTACGGCGGCGCGCCCACTCCAACCGAAAAACTCGTCCCCATATTGGATAAATTCGGAAAGTCGCTCATCCACATCTTTGGAATGACCGAAGCGCCCTATCCCATTACGACGCTCCAGCGCGAAGAACATTGGTGCGGCAATCCCAAACTCGGCTCCATCGGAAAGCCAACCTCGATCTGTAAACTTAAGATAGTTCGCGATGACGGCATTCAGGCAGGCAATGACGAAATCGGCGAGCTTTTTGTCGCGGGTGAGAACGTCATGGATGGTTATTGGAACGATCCTATTGAGACCGCGAAGGTCTTGAAAGATGGATGGCTTGCAACGGGTGATCTCGCGCGACGCGACCCCGACGAATACTATTGGATTGTGGATCGCAAGAAGGACGTCATCATCAGCGGGGGATTCAACGTTTACGCCGCGGAAGTGGAAATTGCTCTCGCTTCTCACGCGGCAGTCGCCGAAGCCGCCGTGTTGGGAATCCCCCACGCCGAGTGGGGCGAAAGTGTCGTCGCGCATGTTGCATTCAAAGCTGGGCAAACCGCCTCGACGGAAGAACTGATAGCGTGGTGCCGCAAGCAACTCGCCGGATACAAATGCCCAAGAACCATTGAGATTCACGCCGAATTGCCGAAGAATTCGAGCGGCAAGATCGCCAAGCATCTCTTGCGCGCATCGCATCCATCGGTTTCCCAGTGAATCCCGCGCCACTTTTTCCACGCACCATCAGAGCCATGACGGCCTATGCCCTGCTCACGGCGCTTGCTTATTCATTCGGATTTCGGATGCGGATTCCGTATGACTATTTCCAGATCATGCGACCGGTCTGGCTGCGGGATCGGCTTTTCGAAACCCTATTCTACATGCATTCGCAGCCGCCGCTCCTAAATTTATG
>CAZPIK010000012.1:0-26197 GCA_964586185.1 uncultured Candidatus Sumerlaeota bacterium
GCGGAGGTTGCGGCCTGGGTGCTACTTGTGGATTGCGGAGTTGTGAAAGCGGAAGAAACATACCTGATTCTCGAATCTGGGATGGCCATTCAAAATTACTCCGGACCCACGGTGATTCCCTACCCGCTCGTAGAAATACCCCAATCCATCGGGCGAGAACTCAACGTCGGTTAGTTCGCCCTCAAATGCCTTGTCGCTGCATCCGTCAACAACATTTCTCTGGGTCTTGCCTTCGGAAACCTGAAATGCAAACCGCGCGAGCTTGTCGGAGATGTAGCCGACAAACCCCTTGGTGTTATCGGGCACGTCAGCGATCTTCGTCGCGCCGATGGGCATGGTAGCGGGTCGAATTTTCTTCATTGCCATACTCTCGCGAAACTATCGCGTTGTGCGCGTTCGGGGTCAATATCTCTCGTCATCGTCGTCGTCATAAACAAGTTCATCATCGTCGTCCCTATATCCATCATCGTATTCAGGCACCTCGCCCTTATCGTCCGCTTCTTCTCCATCCGCCTGTTTCCACTCTTCCTCCTTCAATTTGCTCATCCTCCGTTTGCGCCAGTAGGCGAGGAGAAAGAGGAACGATAGAGCGATCCAGAGAAATTCCGTTCCCGCCAGAACGCCGAACCAACTCCAAAACGTGCGGATCGAATCGCGCCAACTCGCTTCGAATCCTCTCAGAAACTGCGGTGAATAGAGCAGCTCGCGAAGTGGTTGGCCTTCTTTAGGATCGGCCAATTTGCGAACGAGCGGAGCGGGATCATCCTCGCGAATTCCGCGCGTTCGGAGCAAATGCCGCGTCAGCGAGAGACTCTGCGCGTAAGCCAGTTCCTGCGAATCCGGGTTCTTTCCGCTTTTGACGAATAAATCTTCCAGCGGAATCAGCCCGCCAAATGACGCCGCAAAAGTCAGACGCGCGTATTTGGAAAACGAATGTTCATCCGACGCGACCATCGCCAGACCTTCATCGAGCCACGCAGGGACGCCGCCCGGGACCTTCCGCCCAACGATCAAATGCGAGAATTCGTGAACGAGCGTCTTGAACCGCTCCGCGCGGCTCATGGCGAGATATTCGGAGCGATTGATGATGACGCGATTCTCACCCGCGATGGCGACGGCGGCAATTTGGTGCGGTTTTTGTCCGAGCGCCTTGTAGAACGCGTCCGGCGGCATCAGCGACTCGATGCGCGGCGGGGTGTCCAATTTCACCCCAAGCCGGACTTCGGTGAAACGTAACGCATCGGCGGCCAATGAAGCTAAATCCGCTCCCCATGACCCTTCCGTATCCGCGGTTGATAGCTGAAGTGTCGCGGAGGACGGTGTGGGTGCGGGTGTGGGGGCGGATTCATTCATAGACGTTACCAGCGGACTAAGTATTTCACCCTTTGACCACCAGCCTCAATAGCCGCCTCTTGGGGACGACGACCATAACTATTCAGTATTTTTTATAATAATTGTTCTTGACTTGTAAATCTTCCAGGCGCAAAGTTTCTAATGTGAGAATTGGTATAAAAACTGTTTTATAAGTTTCATTAACTTAATGACAAAGCATGGAGGGGCGTCATGAACCGTATTTATTTAGATCCGGGACAAGTTCGCTGGTTGAGTGCTTGGAGTAGAAGTTTGATGCTTATAGCCGCCATGTGTGGTCTTGCCGATCATGCGCGGGCCGCCGTTTTTCAATCAAAGCTCACCGCATCCGATGGCGATCCTGGCGATCAGTTCGGATATGCCGTGGCGATTGTCGGCAACCGATTGGTCATCGGCGCTCCCTACGATGACGACACCGCTACGAACTCCGGCGCGGTTTACGTGTTCGAGAGGAGCGGTTCGACATGGACTCAAATGGCAAAGCTCAAGGCCGCGGTGCCCGGGTCGAACGATTACTTCGGCTCGGCGTTGGATGTGAATAGCGACTCCAATCCCGGCACCATCGTCGTCGGCGCATACGCCGATAACACAACCGCGGGCACCGATTCAGGTTCGATTTATGTTTTTCAAGGTTCCGGAGGAACGTGGACCCAAGTCGCAAATCTAACTGGCTCGGTCACGGCAGCTTCTGATTTTTTCGGCAGCTCGGTGGCGATCACCGGCAATCGCATTATCGTGGGTGCGCCGCTCGATGATGATGGCGGACTTCAATCCGGCGTCGCCTTCGTGTTCGAAGATACGAGCGTTTCGCAAAACTGGTCTACCTACGCTGAAGACAAACTCATCCCAACCGATATCTCTTCGGGCGACCGCTTCGGTCAGTCGGTGGACATTGAAAACTCGACGGCGGTGATCGGTTCCTATTTGAGTGATGCCCCGGTCAGCAACTCGGGATCGGCCTACGTGTTCGGTGAATCCGCAGGAGTATGGACGCAAACGCAGAAGCTGACATCGTTAGGCGCTTCGTCCATTGACCAATTCGGAAGATTCGTCGCGATTTCGGGAAACGCCATCGCCATCTCCGCGCCAAATCGTACCGAGCCGGGGACCGGCCCTAGCACTGGCGCAACCTTCGTGTTCCGAAAATCGGGCAGTTGGATGCAGGAAGCAAAGATACTCGCGCTTGATAAAACTATGGGCGATGAATTCGGGCATGGAGTTTCACTCGACGAATCACATGTGATCTCGGGAGCCAGAACGGACGACGTGATTGCGGGAGTTGATGCTGGCTCGGCCTATGCTCACGAGGGCAACCTCGGAACATGGACGCAGAACAGCAAGATGCTGGCCCCGGACGGCGCGTCGAGCGATCAATTCGGATTCTCAACGTGCGTGGACGGCCCGACGGTTGCTATTGGTGCCCCTTTACATAACGCATTTGCGAAAGCAGACGCGGGCGCGGTTTACATCTTTAGCATTAATTTTGCGGGAGCACTCCCGACCGCAACCAAAACGGCCACCTCAAGTCCGACAGCCTCTGCAACAGTTGCGGCAAGTTCTACAGCGACTTCGACGCCGACTCCGAGTCCCACGGCTTCACCTTCAGCCAGTCCATCCATGTCACCAAGTCCGACGGCTACAATGTCCGCCACACCGCTTGCGACGGAATCGAGTACGGCCACTCCAAGCCAAAGTCCAAGCCCAAGCCCAAGCCCAAGTCTAAGTCCAAGTCCAAGTCCAAGCCCAAGCGTAACGGCGAGCCCAAGTCCTTCACAAACCCCGACGGCGACGCAAACTCCAACACCCGCACCATCGTCCACTCCAAGCCCTACAGCGAGTGAAACGCCAACGCCCTCGTTAACCCCAACCTCGACACCAACTCCCATCCCAACCGTTTCTTCAACTCCTGCGGCTTCGCCCACGCCTACTATTGCGGTGACGGCTACCGCAACTCCCCCCCCGCTTGAGGGGTCGAAACTAACGGCGAGCGACGGTCTCGCGGGCGACCAATTCGGCTATTCGGTGGCCATCGCGGGAGGAACTTTCGGCCTTAATAAAAAGTCGGGACCCGTAAAGTCCGAACTAAGCGACCCAACTGTCGTTATTGGCGCACCCATGCACGACCTTCCGGAATGGAATGCGGGCGCGGCTTACGTTTTCCAGTATTCCAGCGGAAGCTGGTACCAGGTGGCAAAGCTCCAGCCGTCCGACGGCGTAACGGGTGATCAGTTCGGTTTCGCGGTTTCAATCAGCGGATCATGCATTGCGGTGGGATCGCCCCTCGACAACAACGAGATGGGAACAGACGCAGGTTCAATCTACGTCTTCCAAGACGTAGGCGGACTTGGCGATTGGTCATCCTACACTCAAACAAAATTCGTCGCGTCGGATGGCGCTGCGGCGGATCAATTCGGAGCAAGCGTCTCAATTCAAGGGTCTTTCGTAATTGCGGGATCGCCGCTCGATGACAACGCCGGGGCCGTCTCGAACAGCGGATCGGCCTATGTATTCGAGAACGTGAGCGCACTGGGCGATTGGAGTTCGGTCACTCAAAGCAAGCTTGTGCCGATGGATACAGAAGCGGGCGACCGCTTCGGCGTGTCGGTTGCAATTGCGAGCGGTCGCGCTGTCATTGGTTCCTATTTGGATGACGTCGGCGGGAGCAACTCGGGTTCGGCTTACGTTTTCCATAACTCCGGCGGATGGGTGCAGGAAGCAAAGCTTGTACCGAGCGACTCCACCGCGCTTGATCAGTTTGGCAAGAGCGTCGGTATTGGCGAGGACGGCACCCTCGTCATCATCGGCAGCCCGCTGGACGATGGCGTAGGATCAAACAGCGGATCAAGTTACCTTTTTGCGCACTCCGGATCATGGGCGCAAGTCGCAAAACTTACGGCGTCCGATGAACTATCGGGCAATGAGTTCGGATTCGCGGTTGCCGCGACGCAGTATGGACTCATGGCGCTCCACGGCGCGCATTTTGAGGACTCGAGTGGAGCAAACGCGGGCGCAGCGTATGTCAGCGTGTGGAACGGCGTCGCGTGGAGTCAACTGGGCAAGATGCTCGCTTTCGATGGCTCGGCGGGCGACCAGTTCGGATTCTCGGTCAGCGTCAACGAAGGAAGCCAAGCGGTGATTGGAGCTCCTTGGGACGACGCTCCCGAAGCCGACTCCGGTTCGGCCTACATTGTGGATTTGCTTTCGTTCTGATTTGGATTGGCTCGTTTAATCAACCTAGCCACCGGGCGCGGAATTATTGCCGCGCCCGTTTTTTATATACGGTTCCGCTTTGGTGTGCGCGGGCTTGACCGCGCTTTTCTTCGCCCCGGCTTGACGGGGCGGATCAGTGCTCTCGAAAGCGGCGTCAAGCCGCCGCACTCCAAAGGAGGATACTTACAAATTTGGATTGCACAGTGTCATGGAATGTTTGGCGACTGCAGCCCTTACCTGCTAAGATTCCAAAGTAATTCTGCGGCGGAGCATTTACCCGGTAAGCACCATGAACGCAATCTACGACAAAGCCCGTCAGTCCCTTTGGCTCTCGTGGCTCTTGGATAATCCCCTCCTCGTCCGCGAGATGCGTCGCCGGATGCGCGGCCGGCTTTTCTCGTGGTCATTGATCGGCTACCTCGCCGCGCTCGGGGGCGTCAGCATCGTCATCATGTTCGCCTCTTATCCAATGACGTTTGGCGATCAATCGCTGCGGGAAATCATTCAGCGCGTGAATCGAATCGGTAAAACGCTCTATTGGGGCATGTGTTTCGTCGAGGGGTTCATTGCGCTCTTCATCGCACCGATGCTGACGGCGGGCCTCGCGACTCAGGAGAAAGAAAAAGACACTTTCGATTTTCTCCGTGTGACGACGCTTAAATCGCGCACGTTCGTCGTCGGCTGTCTGCTCACGACCGCCTGTTTCTTGCTGCTCATCTTTTCCTGCACGCTCCCGATCCTTGGCCTCACCTTCATCTTCGGCGGCGTTTCGATGGCCGATATTCTTGGTTTCAATCTCTTCATCTTCCTTGCGGCGATGGCGATTTCAGCGTGGGGCGTTTTCAATTCGACCGGCTACAAACGTTCACGTTCCGTGCAGGGTTCGCTCGTCGTCATCCTTTTCATCGGATTCTTTTTTGGATCGAGCATCGTCCCCTTCTTCACGACACGCCTCATCAGCCCGTTCTCGGCGGCGGTCGGCGGAACGTGGCTCGATTCCGCCAGCGTCGTCGTTCCGTTTGTGCTGGCCATCACGGTTTTCGCCGTCGCCGCCGCGCGTCGCCTTTACGATCCGAATAACCGCCTCTTCAATTACAAGCAATATAGCGTGTTCATGGCGATCGCGATGGCAGCCATCGGCGGCACGCTCGTCTATCGGATGTCCGATTGGAGTTACGCTCCCCTGAATCCGGCGCAAATCACGGGTTACCTCAGCATCTATTTCTTCGTTGGATATTTTCTCATTGCCGCCGCGATTTTGATTTTTTCGAGCGGGCGAATCGAAAAAGGGGACGAGGTTTGGAACATCCGTCACACGCGTCCAGCTTTCCGGATCGTCCATGAACAGTATCTCGTTTACGCTGCCTACATTGCCTTGTGGCTCTGGACCGCGAGCGCGATGGGCGCGGCCTACGATCCCGGCAAGTTCACTTCGCGTCTCCCCGCCGCTATACCGCTTTCGCTTGCCTCGCTGGCGACGGTCATCGCCGCCGCGCGTTTCTCGAATTACTTTTGGGAAGGTCGCAATCGCGCGATGATCGTCGGATTGCTTGCGCTGGTTGTGATTTGGGGTGTCATTCCCGGCATCGGTTACGCCATTTGGGAATTCGCAGGCGGGACCAAAGCCCTGGGCAAATCGCTCTTCGCGTTTGTCGGTTATGTTGGAACGTGCGCGTCGCCCGTTCCATGCTTCGTCCAAATTTGGGACGACAAATGGAGCTATGAAGATTTGCTTCTGCCGATTTTGGCGCAAGTGGCGTTTGCAGCTCTCTTCTCACTCCCCGCTCTCTCACGTCGTCTCCGCGAAAATATTCGCGTTTCCTACGATTGGTGGAGCTCCATCGGTTTGCCGTCTCCGCAACCCGCGGAATCCAATCCCGCGTAATCTCGCAGTATGGAATGAATTTCTTGCCCATGGTTCGGGAATGAGGTAACGCGTTGGGGATAACCCGTGTAGACGGTTCGGGGGCGTCGGGTCATTGCGGATTTGTGGCAGAGAATCATGAATACGTCAAAACTAATACCGTGTGGCCCCATTTACCCATCCCCATTTACCCATTTACGCCCATTTACCCTCCGACGTAAAAGCGCAGCTCCGACGCGCGAGACGAATGCGCAAGGAAAACGAAGCCTAAATATTTGGTTCCTTACAGGTTCTCACGCTTGGTTCCGTGAAGGGGATGTTCCGCTCTTAATGGGCCATCGAAAAATCGCCTGAGCCGCAGAATCGGCTCTTCGTAGATGCGCCAACTGACCCAACCCAAACCCAGACAGAGGCAGCCGCAACCCAAATAATAAGCCATTTGACCGATGAGCGCACCGCCCAACAACGCTCCGACCTCTACTGCGCTCCATCCATGCGAGGCGAGCCAAAGTAATAACGGCCAGTGCCAGATATAAATGGTGTAACTGTATCTTCCCCAAACGCGTAATCCACTCCATGCCAGGATGCTCCGCCAAATTCCGCATGGGTCGCCTCCAAGGGAGAGAACCAGCGCCGCGCCAAACGCAAACTGCAGCGCCGAAAGTCCGTAGGTTGCCATCGCGGGCGAGAAGAGGATCTGGCTCCCATTGATCCAAACCGCGAGAGACACTACAGCGACTGAAATTCCAAGTATCTTGGAGGCGGCGAATTTCCATTGCGAAAGATTCGCTCCTTGAGCGTGCGACACGGCAATCCATGACCCAATTGCCAGACCGTCCATGCGCATCGGTGTCGCAAGGTAGATCGCACCGAGTTCCCAGCCCGATCCACATACGCTCAGCACGCGCAAGGAAAAGGCTCCGATCACTATTGCCACGCAGGCGCGCTTGAGCCGTTCTGGAGGGAGCGCACGCACAATCCAGGGCCAAACAAGGTAGAACTGCTCTTCGATGGCCAGCGACCAGAGATGGTTAAGATGTTCCGAAGTCGGCGACGCGCGATGCCACATTTGATGGAAATTCCCGAGGAAAACCCAATTCCAAGCCTGATGTATCATCAGGTCTTCGATTGCAGGATAGTGACGCATCAGCGTCGGCGCCCAAATGAAAAAAAAGAAAGCGAGAAAAAGGTAATAGGGTGGGAAGATGCGAAGGAACCGCCGACCGTAGAAGTTCCACGCGTATCCCGGCTTCCCCTTCGCCCGCAACAAAATTCCGGTAATCAGGTATCCCGAAAGCACGAAAAACAGATCCACGCCACACCAGCCAAGGGTGACCATAGCGGCGACGACACGATCCACCGCGCCCACAGGCATCATATTGAATCCGTGAAACGCGAGCACCGCGAGGATGGCCAATCCCCGCAGGCCATCGAGTTCGGGCACGCGCGCATGCGCTTCTTCTTTCGACACCGGCGCGGGCAAGAAACCATGGGGGACAGACTCATTCACCCACGGATGTTAGCTCGCGATTTTAGACAAAATCCACTCTAGACGGCGGGAAATGCATTGTATGGAGATCGTCTCGCGGTCCCTATGAGGAAACTCGGAGGAAACTCGGGGACAGGTTATTTTATTCGGAAGGAAACTCGGGAAACTCGGGGACAGGGAAACTCGGGGACAGGTTATTTTATTCGATGCCTGCGAACGTCCCGCATCTCTCCTTGCGTCTCTGCGGCTTGGCTGCTTAGCGATAATTTCTCCTTCTTCCGCCATCTATTCTCCTTTCTTCCACTCTGCGAACTCCGCGCCTCCGCGTGAACCGCTTTCCCTTTTGTGCCTTATGCGCCTTTTCGCGGCCAAATCCTCCGCCTCCCCGATACCAGTAGAGTGGAGGCGGCTTCCAGCCGCTTTCTTCCGAAGACAAGCGGCAGGATGCCGCTTCCACTTCTTGGCTAGAGACTTTTGAATTTGTTCCTTTGCGTCCTTGGCGTCCTTTGCGTTTAATCTGGATTGGGAATTGTTATGCGACCCCTCCGACTCGCGGGACTCCTTTTTGTCGTTCTCTATCTCGTTCCCGTTCTGGCGTGGTTCCCGCGCTGGACGGTTGACGACGCGTTTATCACTTTTCGCTACGCCGAGAATTGGGCTTTGCGCGGCGAACTCAACTGGAACGTCGGCGAAGATCCCGTCGAGGGGTATACGGGTATCTTGCTCCCCTCGCTCCTCGCGACGTGGATTAGTATCGGCGGTTCACCCGAAACCGCAAGCCGGATCATCGGAATCGTTTCGTTTCTCGCGTCGGGAATCTTGCTTGGTTTCGTACTGCGGTTGCTCAACGTCATTCCCGCAATTGCCGCTGCCGCTCTTGCACTTTTTCTCGCCACGCCCTTCATGTTTACCCACGCGTTTTCGGGACTCGAAACCACTCTTTTTATTGCGCTGCTATTGGGTTCGCTTGCCCTCTACATTCGCGCGCTCAAGGAGTCGCGTTGCCATATCCCCTTGGAAATCGCACTCTCGTTATCGCTGCTCGCCGCTGGGTTGACTCGACCCGAAGGAGTTCTTTGGGCGCTCTTGGTTTTTATGGTGCTCTCCCTCAACCGATTCCGCAATTCGCGACGCGACGGCATATCATCCGCGACCGTTGCGCTAATCGCTTACGCTCTCCCGGCGCTGGGCTATTTTCTCTGGCGATGGAATTACTACGGCTACCTGCTTCCCAATACGTTTTACGTCAAGGAACACGACGGGATCATTAATCCGAAAGCAATAAAGAGCGCGCTCGAATTCGCCCACACCTACCTGAGCGTTCCGTTTATCGCGGTTATGGTGGCATTCGGCGCTCGACTCGCTGGTAGGTCGGCTCAAGGGGCCGACGTCGGGTCGAAGACCCGACCTACCGACAAAAAACCAGAGGACGACTCTAAAATTGTCATGACAACGATCATAAGTTTCATCCTGATCACAGGCGCGCAGTACCTTCGCTCGGCGATGATCATGAACTACTCGTACCGCTTCTTCGCCCATCTGCATCCGTTTATGCTGATTCTTTGGGCGGTGGGCTTGAACCGACTTTTGCCCGTAGGTCGGCTCTCCAGAGCCGACGAATATACTGTCGGGACTGGAGTCCCGACCTACAACCGCGCCATTGGAGGGGCTTATATAGCACTCGGCATCGCTCAAATAACGATCTTCGCTTTCAATCTGCCTCATGAATTCGAGTTTGCGAAAGGCTACAAGGCCACACTTGACGCCGAGCATCGCAAGGCCGCCGAATATCTCCTGACCGTCGTTCCGCCAGACGGGCGTATCGCCGTCTATCTCGACGCCGGAGCGGTTCCCTACCTCACGCGACTCAAGACGACCGACTTCGGAAAGTTGAATGACGAAAAACTCGCCCACGCCAAAATGTCCGAATCCGAAATCGCGGATTACTTTTTTTCCGTCCGACCCGACGCGGCGGTTTTTACTTCGCGCAATTGGAATCGAGTAAAATATCCCAGCGAACCCGCCGCCGAACGGATTGTCGCTGATCCACGGTTTGCGGAATACGAACTCGCGGAAAAATTCCGACCGCCGAAGAAAGTCGTTCGCACGACCTACTACCAGTTTGTCTATTTGCGTAAATCAGCTTCCGGCAGCAATGCTCCCAGCATTAAGTGATCGGCCCACTCCGGCGGCGTGACCCCGTCCTCCTCAAGTCCGCGCACGACCTCCGGCGTCAGAGCCATTGCGCTTCCGAGCGTCAGTAAGCGACCGTCATCCCGTTCCAATCCCGAACCGCTTTCCCCAACCCCGACCAATTGCTTGTAAAAGAACGCAACATGCGTCGAGTGTGTTCCCAGTTCGTCGTCCGTGAATGTATAGCCCTTCCATTTTTCACCCGTCAGAAGCGACGTGTATTCCCGTTCGCTGCTGAGGTCAATCTTCCCCGCTAATCGCGCTCGTGTATCAAAGCGAAGCCCTTGAATCTTCTTCGGCGTGGTCCCTCCCTCGCACACGACAATATCCTGCGATGGGATCGCCGAAAGCCGAACCGAGACAATCGGTCTCATCTGATCTTCCTTCGGACGGAGAACTTGGTAGGCGTAATATCCCGTTCCCCAACCCGCGAATTGATGGCACGTCGCGATGATCGTCGGCGTCGCTGCGCCGTCTGCAACCAGCGTCCCGCAACCGTGGAAATTGTCGTTATGAAAAATGAAAACGGGGACGTATCGCTTCGAAACTTCATCCTCCGAAAGATGCGAAACGAGCGTGTCCCATTTTTCTTCGTAGTCGAGATGGGCGGGCAGTTCAAAGCATCGCGCGATGCGGTCAACGTCGTGGGGTGGATCGAAACCGGAATTCTCCATCTCCGCCCGCGTTGCGTCGTCCATTGGTTTAACATCATGGACGAGCAATAGTCGCTCGCCTTCCGAAAGCAGCGAGTGACCGGGTTCAAGTTCTTCCTTCGACTTTAGAAAGATGACGGGTTGCGGCAGAAGATGCCGCTTGATCGGATCGGTGTAGAGAGCGGTCGCCTCGAATGTATCGCCGGTGAAAATGGATCGCGCAGGTATCGCAGTAATTGGTTCATACAATTTGAAATGCTTATAAGCGTCGGGATCGGTCGGTATCGCGCTCGTGGTAGTCGCTGAATCTTCGACGGCGATTGATTGAGTGGAGGATGAATCTCCATTCTCGTCGTTCGTTTCGCCATCAAGGCCATCGAGTGCTCCCCTCTCGCGATAACCCCTGAGTGCCATCCGCGGACCCGGCTTGCAGATTACCATTTCAAGATTGATCAAATGTCCCGCATCAAAACTCATGATCGAATAGATCGGACTCGGCTTGGGATCGAGCAACTTGTAGCCGTAATAGGCTTTCTCGGGATCAACGAAACGAGATCGAGCCGAAACCAAATACTGTCCGTCAATCATAACGGCGGGCGCATGGAAGGTGTCGTCTTTATAGATGAAGGCGGGCTTGAATCGGGCCGAAAGAGGCTCCTTCACAAGCCTTTCAAGAAGCGCCTCGTCGCGCGGCTTTGGTGTTGGAGCGGGAGTCGGCGTATTTGGAATCGGACTCGGGCGGACGGCGGCTTTCGGCGATGGCGCGGGTTCCGATCCGCCGCAATTCGCCAACGCCAGAACGCAAACCAGCAAAGCCGTATATCGCGCCGCAACCTGCATCAGCTTCTTCATGCGCTCAACTTCCTCCACGTCTTCTGGATTCCAGTTTGCGTGCTTCCAACCCTTTCGCCAAGAAAAAATCTTGCGCCCCTCTGCCAAACGACTCACCATCGCCTGCTTGGGAGGCAAGGCTGGCATGAGTGTGCTTCTGGAATTCAGTATGTCGCCGCTCGATAAGGGCGCAAGCGTCGGCGCGTACGTCGGACGTTCGATTGATATCATTGATCGTTCCGGTCTGCCTTATCGTTTGAATCCGATGGGAACTGTAATGGAGGGTGAATGGGATGAAGTGTTTGCTGTCGTTAAAAAGTGCTATGAAGCGATGTCGGCGGATTGCGAGCGCGTTTCCGTTTCGATCAAGGTTGACGCGCGAAGGAATACGACAGGGCGGATCGAATCCAAGACTGAGTCGCTAGAAAAACTTCTCGGACGAAAACTACGCCAATGACACCTACTTCAAAATGTCCCGCCATACGTCCGCCCGGAGGGCGAGTCCATCCCGTTTACGCGCTGACGGGATTCTTGACGCGAGTCATCGGAGGAATTCTCTGGCGAGTTGAAGTTTTTGGAGCGGAGAACGTCCCAAAGACCGGCGGCTGTCTCTTACTTACAAACCATTGCAGCATGTTGGATCCGCCCATCGTCGGCTCATGGATTCGGCGCGAGATGCACTCGCTGGGTCGCGATAGTCTTTTCAAGCTTCCGGTATTCGCGTGGTGGATCCGCAAGCTCAACAGCCATCCCTTACGACGCGAAGGAATTGACCGCGAGGCCATTAAATATTCCGGCGCGCTCGTTAAAGCCGGTTATCCTCTTCTGCTTTTTCCTGAAGGAACGCGCTCGCCCGATGGTCGGCTTCAACCTTCAAAAGGTGGATTCGGTATGATCCTCGAGGCGGTTCCTCATGCGCCTTGCATTCCGATTCTGCTCTCCGGAACCGATCGCGCGCTCGGACGAGGAATGATAATTCCCCGTCCCGCCAAGGTCACGATCACGGTTGGAAAACCCTTTGTGATTGGGGAGCGGCATCAGGATGAAAGCCGTCGCGATTATTATCAACGTTGCGCCGACTCGATGGACGCCGCATGGAAAGCAATGCTCAAAGAATCGTCTGGCCGTTAAAGGCTCCCAACAGGATGCTCGCGTGATTTCACCCCGCTCCATCGCGATCTCAATCCTCATATTTCTTGTCGCCGTATTGCCTTGGTTGATCTGGCCTTTCGGTCCCATTCGCGAGCCGATGGTTGATCTCAAGTATCCAGTCGCTTCATTTGGGATTCTACTTTTTGCGGTCGCGAGCTTCCGGATTACGCGTCCTATTCTAAATCTAAAGAACCCGCTTGGATTGGCTTCAACCTTTATGATTGCGGGGCTGATCATATCTGCGATTAATCATCCCTCGCATGGCGCGGCCTACCCAATTATTTTTCGCGAGATCACTTTCATCGCTTTTGCGTGGTTGATTTCGGTATCGGGACTTGAGGCCGCAACCATCAAGCGAATCATAATCGCCTACGCTATATCGGCATCTCTTCAAGCCGCGCTGACGTTGATTCAGCTATTCGGACATTCACCCGATCTTTCGGGTCGCGCCTCGATGATTGGAACTTTGGGCAATCCCGAATATGTCGCTTCGTGGCTTGCGCCAGCGCTTTCTGCAGCTCTCGTTTTATGGATTGCCGCGCCGATTTCGGATCGTTCGAGTCGTTTCCACGCGTTATTCCTTTTTGGCACGGCAATGTTGTCCGCTGCTTCAATTTTTTTGAGCGGCGGTCGTGGCGCAGCGCTCTCAGTGACGGTTGGGCTTGTTGTTTCATTCGGCACACTCATTCTACGGGGTGTCGTTTCACCCGCTCAAATCCATTTCCGATTCGGAGTGTTGAGCGTTGCTTTGATCCTGCCACTCATCCTTTTTCTTATGCTGAATCCCGGGTCTCGAACGCAGTCCCTCATCGGCAGAACGCGTGACGCATTCAATCCTGATAGCGCCTCGATACGTCATCGAATCGGCCTCTTTTCAATCACGACTGATATGATTCGAGCGAACCCTTGGACCGGATGTGGTCCCGGACGGTTCGCCGCCGCGTTCGATTTAGCGCGAGGCGAAAGGGCGAAAGATGAAAAGCTTCCCGACGATTGGAATTTCAATGAGTTCATGGGCGACCAATCCGCTGCCGAAGCACACTGCGATCCGCTCCAATGGTGGGCGGAGTATGGTTTGCTGCCGATCATGGGCTTGATGTTCGCGATCATTTCGGGTTTGTTCCGCCTCGTGCGACAGATCAAGACAGAATATTGCGAAGTCGCCATCTTGCTCGCCGCGGCGTTGCTGACGATGACCGTCGGGATGATGTTTGGATTCCCACTTCATCGTCCCGACCGCGCGATTTTGTTTTGGTTTTTGTTGGGTTGTTCGCACGCTCAAATCTTCAACCCAAATCCCAAAACTTGATTTTGAAAACTTAAAGGAGTATAAGGTTGGGCTGCGCTCAATCCGCATATAGGTGCGGAGCGGGGGACCCGATCAATTGGGGCGAATCAAACGCAAAGTTTGAAGGGAACCTTTTCTCCCTAGCCCGTCAGCTAACCTCGTCAGCGAGAAAGGTCACGAAAATGGACGGTTCCCTTGAGGAACCGCGCCTCCCCGTTTCTTTATGGGGAAAGGCGCGGAAGATTGTGTTAGGTCGGGCGCGAGACGTCCGAGATCCTTCGCTTCACCACAAAATCTCTCTGATCGCTTTCTTTGCTTGGGTCGGTTTAGGTGCGGACGGATTGTCCTCATCTGCTTATGGCCCCGAAGAAGCATTCAAAGCTTTGGGTGAGCACACTTATCTTGCGGTGTTGCTGGTCCTTGCGACGGCGTTCACCGTTTTTGTTTTCTCCTACGCCTATAGTCGGATCATCGAGCATTTTCCGACGGGAGGCGGCGGCTATGTGGTGGCTACCAAACTCCTCGGACGGCACGCCGGAGTCGTTTCCGGTTGCGCGCTCATCGTGGATTACGTGCTTACCATCACGGTCTCCATCGCCGGGGGCGGTGACGCGGTGTTCAGCCTTCTCCCCGCGCATTGGGCTTGGCTCAAATTGCCGGTGGAGTTTGGCGCGATCATGTTCCTCATCTTGCTGAATCTACGCGGAGTCAAGGAATCGGTCACGCTTCTCGTTCCAGTCTTTCTTACCTTCGTCATCACACATGCGATCGTGATTTTCGGTGTCATCCTCGCGCATTTTTTTGAACTACCAGCGATTGCGAGCGAAGTTGGGCAAGACTTCCAACACGGATTTTCAAGTTTGGGAGCGATGGGAATGCTGATCCTTTTCCTACGCGCCTTTTCGCTCGGCGGAGGAACTTACACAGGCATCGAGGCCGTCTCCAACGGCGTGGCCGTCTTGCGCGATCCAAAGGTGCAAACGGGTAAACGGACGATGCTCTACATGGCTCTCTCCCTCATGCTTACCGCCGGGGGTATTTTAGTTTGTTACATGATTATGGGAATCCGCCACGTCGAAGGGGAGACGCTAAACGCGACGCTGATCCGCTCGTTTGCGGAACGCTTTTATATTGGTTCGCTCCCCGTCGGATTATGGTTCGTATCTATTACGATGTTCTCCGAAGCGCTCTTGCTTCTTGTCGCCGCGCAAACGGGATTCATAGACGGGCCGCGCGTCATGGCCAACATGGCCGCCGATTCGTGGCTGCCGCGTCGTTTCGCGTCGCTTTCGGATCGCATGACGATGCAAAACGGCATTCTGCTGATCGGGCTTTCCGCAATCGCGCTTCTTATTTACACCCGCGGCCACATCGGCATCCTTGTCGTCATGTACAGCATGAACGTCTTCCTGACGTTTCTGCTTTCGGAGAGCGGCATGGTGCGTTTCTGGTTTAGCTCGCGCAAATCGGAGCCTTTATGGAAGCGCAATATCGCGATCCATGGCATCGGGTGGATACTTAGCTTAACTATTCTTGGCGTCATGGCTTACGAGAAACTCAGGGAGGGAGCGTGGATCACCGTTTTGATCACCGGAACATTCATCGCCCTATGTCTCCTTATACGCGCCCATTACCGTAAGGTGTCGCGTGAGGTTCTCGAAGTGCGAAAAATCTTCTCTCGAATGATCAATGTGCTTGAGGAAGAGCATGTTGGAGCCGTTGCCGAGATCATTCCGGGGCGAACAGCAGCCATCCTCGTCAGCGACTACAGTGGCGTCGGAATGCACCTTTTCTTCAACGTACTGCGACTTTTTCCGAAACACTTCACCAAAGTCGTTTTCCTATCCGTCGGCAAAGTGGACACGGAGTTTTTCAAACACGAAGGTCACGTCAGCGCACTCGAAGAGCGAACCATAAATGCCCTTCAGCATTATGTGGAGTTATCGAAAAAGCTCGGTATCCCAGCGACCAGCGCCTACGCGCTCGGAACTGACGTGGTCGCCGAGGCATCGAACCTTTGCCTGAGGATCGCGGAAGAAAATCCGGGAACGATCTTCTTCGCCGGCGAAATGCTCTTTCGCAAACCAGCTTGGTACCATCGCCTGCTTCACAACGAAACCTCGTACGCGATCCAGCGGCAGATCCGATTTGCGGGACTCTCTATGCTTATTTTGCCGCTGCTGCTGAACACAGGCGAAGGAAAGAATCATGCGGCTGCATCAGGAACATAAGTAATTGAACAGCTCTACGTAGAAAACTGCTGGTGTGGGAGGCGACTAGCGACCGCCTCCCACCTTCAGATTCCAAGCGCAATTGACATCCGAAACGATCTCACGATAGGCTCCCTCTCGCGCATTGCGCATGAAATAAACTCCAAGGATTCACCACCATGTACGACATGAAGCAACTGAAGAAACTAAAGAAAATGGGAACGCTGGCGCCGGACGCGTGGAATGCGTACGTCGCGTTCGATAAGGCCGCAATGGCCGAAGGAGCCATCCCGGTCAAATACAAGGAACTCATCGCCCTTGGCGTCGCGCTCACGACTCAATGTTCCTATTGCATTGAAGTCCATTTGGGCAAGGCGAAAAAAGCTGGCGCAACCGAGAACGAGATGGCGGAGGCCGCTCTCGTCGCGGCTGCACTTCGCGCGGGCGGAGCCGTTACGCATGCGGCGCATTTGCTACCTGAGGACGCGCCGCCAGCCGCGTAATTCTTGACCATGAGTACCCACAAACGACTGTTCCTTTCATTTGCGTTTCTCCTCCTTGGAACGCTTCTAGCATCGGGGCAAGAGCCTGCTGTGCGCTTGCGCGTGATGACTTTTAATCTTCGCTATGCGAGCAACTCCAAGCCGAATGCGTGGCCGGATCGTCGCGCCGTCGTCAAGAATGCGATCCTCACGAACGCTCCCGATATTGTTGGAACTCAGGAGGGTCTTTATCGCCAACTCCGCGACATAGCCGAAGATCTTCCGACTTACACGTGGATTGGCGAGGGTCGCGAAGGGGGTTCCCGAGGTGAATTCATGGCGGTCTTTTACAAGCGAGATCGCCTTGATCCCATTGCCTATGGACACTTCTGGCTTTCCGATACGCCCAATGTCGTAGGCAGTCGTTCATGGGGCAATGGCATCCCACGCATGGTGACCTGGGTTCAGTTTAGGGAGATTTCCAGCGGTCGCGATTTCATCCTTTGGAACACCCATTTCGATCATCAGAGCCAACCCGCCCGCGAGAAAAGCGCCGAATTACTTATCTCCGAAATACGCAGACGTAATCCCACGTTCCCAATGGTCGTCACGGGCGACTTTAATCAAGGACAAGACAACATCGTCCATCAAACGATGGTCGGCAAGGTCGAAGGTGAACTCCAACTCACCGACGCATGGGATGCCGCCGAGAAACGCGAGGGAACACAAATTGGAACTTGGAACGGATGGAAAGGACCGAACGATGATACACGGCGGATTGATTGGATTTTGATCTCGCCGGAGTTCAAAAGCCATTCCGCACAAGTCGTTCTCTACAAGGAAGGCGAACAATGGCCGTCAGATCACTTTCCGGTGATGGCTGAGCTTTCTCTCCGGCATTGACCTTGGCGGGGCAATCCAACAAAATAAGCAGTTCTGATTTCGATCCTGAAAGGACTCCAACAAATGAAAATCTCGCGTCGCTGGTTCACATCCGCACTTTGCGCCCTTGCCGCAGTTGGCCTTTTGCCCGCTTGCGTCACGGCTGAAGACGCGCCCAAAGCCAAACCCAAAGTCTTGGTCTTCACGCACTGGATGGGGTTCCGTCACTCGTCGCTTCCTGTCGGCGAACAGGTGATTGCCGAGTTGGGACAGAAGTCAGGGTTATATGACACGGTCGGACTCAAGGGGTACGAACAGAAAAAGGACACCATTGATTTTTCGATGATTACGGCCGATTACCTCAAGCAGTTTGATCTGCTAGTTTTCTTTACGCAGGGCGATCCGCCTTTCACAGACGAGCAAAAACAACTCGTTCTCGATTTCGTTCGGAACGGTAAGGGCTACGTCGGAGTCCATTGCGGCGCGGACACTTTTTATAGCTGGCCTGAATATGGGAAGAACCTTAGCGGCGGATACTTCAACGGCCACGGACCCAATCACAAGGAACTTACGCTCATCAACGAAGACCCCTCTCATCCCGCCATGAAGGGAGTCGGACCGACTTGGGTTATCGCCGACGAATTTTACACTTATAAGCCCGAGTCGTTCTCGCGCGATAACGTCCGCGTTTTGATGAGCGTGGATTCGGTCAATAGCGATCTCGCGGGTCAAAAGATGGAAAAGGGCGGCGACTACGCGCTTGCTTGGTGCAAAAACTACGAAAAAGGCCGCGCCTTCTACACCGCTCTCGGCCACCGCGAAGACGTCTGGACGAACCCCAAATTTCAGGAACACCTCCTCGGCGGAATCAAATGGGCGCTCGGCCTCGAAAAAGGCGACGCCACGCCGACAGGCGCGAAGAAGTAGAGAATCGTCTTTATCGTTTAGCTGAATTGCGGGAAATCAATTGAGACTTGGCGTAAGCGAAGGACTCCGGTCGTACTTCTTGTACGGTACGGAAATCTTGATTTGTTTGTCGCCTTCCTCAATCGTGAGTTCTCTTTCAAAATACGGTTTTCCATTTGGCGAGAACAATTCAAGCGTATCCGCATAAACTTGGAGTCGGTATTTCCCCGGAGGAACCGCGCGAAATCGCACCGGAGTCACTGCAAAGAAGAATACATCGTCAGAAGGCTTCAAGAAGCCCGCAGCATAACTGAGAAAAGGCATGACCAACGATTCTGGATCACGGCCTTCGGCACGATTATTTTGTTTAGCCGAATCGCGAAGTAGGTTGCTCCTCCCCGTCGTGGTCGGAAGAACTCTCTCTAACAGAGCAATGGCCTCAATGACCGCTGCGAGGCTTTTGTCGGCTGGAATGTCCTTCAAGCTGACTTCCACTTCCGCGCGATTCATCTTCACACGGATCGTCGAATCCGAATTGGGCATACTGAACTCGGTATAGGTGATGGGGAATGCGTATTCCAGCGAATGCTTGGGAATCAACGGTCCAGCGGATGAGAATTCTACGAATTCTTCCGACTGATCGCGCGTAACATAATATCCCGCCTCAAGTCGTAAAGCCGTTTTGCCCGGAGGTACATTGGGAACTTCTACAACGACCGTTTCAGTGGTCAGTTTGATTCCCCCGAACGCAAGCTGGTGGTTATGATGAAACTGGAACCCTGATTCATTGGCCTCTAACGAATTCAACACAGCTGCGGACATGGCAAACTTAAATTGGTCTTTCCGAGGGTCGGTCGCCAAGCTCGGCATACTGACCAACATGTTGGTCAGGTCTGAGTAGTATCGTCCCAATTCCAATGTATGCGTGGAACCTTCCAACTCGATCTTGAGCGTGTGGCCGTGCGGCAGTTTCGGATTGATTGATTTATCGCGCGTACGCGGCAAGTCCATAATGGCGTCGTACCACAAGAAATATTCCTTATCGCCCTCCTTCCCAATCTGCTTTTGTCCCCACGGAGGCGATACTCGAACAATCTGACGATCACCTTTCAGTTTCGCCAAACCAATGCTAAAACCGCCATCGGCATCGGTGATTCCTTCAGGATCATGGGAATGGAAATCGCCGACAGGAAATTGGAGAACGGCTTTAGCAATCGGCGCATCAGTCTCATCGAGTAAATACCCGGTCAAACGTCCCGCCGCGCCCATAACGATCCGTCCCATGTCGTTGACCCCCGCGACAAGTTTCAAATCCCGACGTTGAAATTTGGGCAGCGCAGGAACTTCTAGGATCATCGCCCATTGGTCATGGGGACGGAGTCCACCGATCTTGAAGCGCCCATCGGCGTCCAACGGCGAGTGCCCGATGTTGCGAGAATGCAAACTGCCCGAAAACCGATTCATTCCTTCCTCCATATTGTCGTTGAGCAGTCGAACGATGAGGGAGCGGAAAGTAGTCTGATTAAGCATTTCCTTGTCCAAAGTCTGCGTCGTATTCCCATCCTTATGGGACTCGATGAACCTCCGTAATGTCTCGGTCGTCAAGGGTGCGAAATCGTCGCCGATGACGAACTGTCCAGTCACGACGGCCTCTGGTTCGAGATCGAAGTTCATCACCTTGCCCGACCGCGCCAATTGCAGAGGGATAACAAAGGCTTGGATCGCGTATCCCGGCGCGGCGATAGCGGCTTTCAACGTGGCATATTGCCGCTCTCGTTCGATTTCCGATCCGTCGCTTCCCGCTTCCCTCATCGCGGCGATTCTCAGTTCGCTTCGAATAAAATCGGTGCTTGGAGGCATCAAGACTTCAATCGGACCCGTTGCGGAATTAACCTCATCAGCGGCAACGGTAAATACATTTACATCGCTGCCGCCCTGTATCAGCGATTGCGACATATTGCGTGGATAACTCATCATGAATTGTGAAACATTGCTGGAATTGGAAGTGATGATGCCCTCAGCAGATTTGATCGGCTGTTTCGTGATGGTATCGCGCAGATTGAATTTCAGCATCACGTCATAAGACGTCGCTCGATAGACGATTTTCTCATCCAAATTTTCTCCCACCTTGGGATGAAAGATGAATTGATTGGGATGCGGTTCACTTGCGATTTCCGATTCATATTCAACCCATTCCCGCCGCACCTGACTTTCGATTATTTCCAGTTCCGCCGCCGTCAGCTTCTTTCCGTTCTTTCCGATCGCTACAAGGTTTCGTTGTCGGGCCGCAGCGGCGTCGAACTTCGGTCTTGGTCCCGCCGTCTTGCGCGATACCTCGATAGGGCTGTAGATTTCGCTACGCGTTCCTGGCACGTAAAGGGCTAAGTCTTTCCCCTTTTTCCATCCGACGATGGGGAGTTCGGCTCGGCCGTTTTTGTCCGTAAGAAATAGAGCCAGTTGGTGATCTGTCCACAATTCAAAAGGAAACCCGCTTAACGGTTTCGCATTTTCGTCCACGATTTGCAAAGCAAGCCTCGGCGCGCTATCAATCAGAATATCCCCAAGGTCAATTTCGATTTCCTCAGTCGCCGTAAAATCAACTTCAATACCCTGCGGTTCGATTCCGTAGTCCTCCCGTAGTGCGGCATTGATTGCCGCTTCATTCAGCTTTCTTAATTCTTCGCCGGAACGCCCACCCGATTTGGAAACTTCGGCCCGTGCTTGATCAATCACTTGACTCACAGACCCGAAGAAGCCTCTCCACCTGGGCAAATACTTTTTAGGACCCAGCCGGTTGACCTTGATCTTACCTTCGGAATCGCTGACGCCGTTGACCTCAAACTCATTATAGCCATCGAAAATCATGGTCACGCCCTCGACCGGCTCACCTGTTTTGCCATCCAGTAATCGCGCCGTAACGCTGCGTGGTTTCTTCAACTCAATCCTCGCCGCTTCGCCTTGATGAGGAACCGACAAAGTAACCTTCTCTCTCAAATAATCGTCTGCGATAACATCGAATACAATTGCGCACTCCGGTAGATGCTTATAGACGCAGATTCCGTCATTCGCACTCACGCTTTGGCTTTCCAAGCGACCTATATTTATCCCAATACCATTTCTCGCCCTCCGGCTCGCTGGATGCAAGTTTCCGTGAATGACATAGTCAGAAACGGGATCGCTGGTGTCCGCATCAACCACCATGATGCCGATTTGGTGATTCCCTCGAAGTTTGGGCGTTACGTATGCCGGATTGTCCTTGTTGCTTTCCCGATATGCTTCCAAAGCTTCTTCGTAGAATTTGCGCTCTTCGTTCCAGTCATCTTCATCATCTTGCGAGTCCGCAGAGGACGACATCCCGATGAAGGCAACCCAGAGCAGCAGAAGCTTCAAGCCGATTTTCATACAGAACTTTCAACTACGAGAAGATGCGGTGTCGCTCATGACCATCAAGGTCGTGAGCCGCCGTTTCCGGGTTAATCATCCCCCCGACCCGTATGTCGCGCAATCAAGATCGTTGCGAGGGGTATGCAGGGTAGATAGAATCAAATTGGCTTGCCTGATCTGGATGTCATGACCCAAACCCCAACCCGTCCCACCCTTCTCCCCCCTCGCCGCAAGGCGCGCGAAGTGGCGGTGGGTTCGGTCGTGATCGGCGGGAACAATCCGATTCGCGTTCAGACGATGACCGCGACCGATACCGCCGATGCGGGGGCGACGATTGCGCAGATTGAGACTCTTGCCGAGGCGGGCGCGGAGATCATGCGGATCACGGTGGATACTCCCAAGGCCGCGCGCGCGCTCCCGGAAATCCGCAAACGCTGCCCGATTCCGCTCGTCGCCGATATTCATTACAACCACCGACTCGCGCTCGAATCCGCGCCCTACGTGGATAAGATACGGATCAATCCCGGCAATATCGGCGAAGAGGAAAATGTCCGCGCCGTCATCGCTCGCGCCAATGAGTTTGGGCTGCCGATTCGCGTCGGAGTCAATCAAGGCTCGCTCGAAAAAGACATTGGCCTCAAATTCGGCGCACATATCGCCGAGGGGATTCTCATGCCGCCGGAAGCCGGGTATCCCGCCGAAGCGCTCGTTGAATCCGCGCTCCGCAATATCGAAATTCTCGAAAAGCACGGCTTCACCCGCACGATCATTTCAGTCAAGTCGAGCAATGTTCCACTGATGGTGCGCGCGTATCGCTTGCTCGCCGCCGCGTGTGATTACCCGCTCCATCTTGGCGTCACCGAAGCGGGGACATTTGAGAACAGCGCGGTCAAATCGTCGGTCGGCATCGGCGCGCTCTTGCTCGATGGCATCGGCGATACGATTCGGGTCAGCATTGCGACGCGCAAGACCGACGAGAAGATCGAAGAAATCCGCACCGGATTCAAAATCCTCCAAGGGTTGGGTCTTCGCCGATTCGGAGTCGAAGTCGTCGCGTGCCCGACATGTGGTCGCGAAGATCAAGGATTTGACACTGCGGCCATCGCGCTCGAACTCGAAGCGGTGAATCAGAAACTCAAGAACCCGATCAAGCTTTCGGTCATGGGATGCTACGTGAACGGTCCCGGAGAAGCCGCCGAAGCCGACCTCGGCGTTGTCGCGAGCGGAAAAGCCGCAAAGATTTACCGACGCGGCCAGCTCATTGATTCGCTCGTGCCGTTCAAAGAAGTCATTCCGCGGATGAATGCGCTCATCCAAGAATTCATGACGGACGAGAACACGAACCAATCCTAATTAAGGCGCGTTCAAAAAAGTCTGCCAATCTATCTCTAACTGACGAATGGCCGCGCGGAGTGTGCCCAACTTAAGATCGCGACTACCCCAATCGGGCAAAACGGTCGCTCTCTGAGTTTGAGGGTTAAACCATTTTCGATGGGAGCCGCCGCCGCTCCGATCCAATTCGAGACACCCCAAGGACTTCAGTCTCTTTGCAGCCTCACGGTAAATCATGAAGCCGAAACCAACGCCTCGAAATGAATCGGCGTTCCCGGTTCCCCAAGTTCGGCATCTTTCGGTAATGGACGACCTAATTCGCGATAAATTTCAACGACCGCAAGTAAGGCGTCTTGGACATTGGCTATGGCCTCGCTTGCCGAATCCCCTTCGGTAACGAGTTCGGGCAAAAGGGGCGAGGTAACGGTAAAGCCACCTTCGGGCTGAGGTTCCAATATGAGCGGGATTTTGTAATTCATTGACTGGAACTCCTCGTTCCAATGATATTCCATTTTATGCTTGCCGATCAATGAGGACGATCCAAAGGAACCGAAATCATGCCTGACCAGAAGTTTCCATACTTTATTACCGCTCACGAAATGCAGGTCGAGCAGTTGCCGTGGGGACCGCACGATTGGCTTTGCCGCCCGGGCTTGACCGACGCAGAAAAGCTGCTACTCGTCCGCGTGACGATGCCTCCGGGAAAGTCGCATCAATTTCATCGTCATCCCACAATGGAAGAAATCATTTACGTGATTGAGGGCAAAGCCGAGCAGTGGGTTGAGACGGAGAATCGAATTTTGAATCCGGGCGAAATGGCGCACATTCCGATGGACGTTGTCCACGGAACCTATAATCCGTTCGATAAGCCGTTGGTGTTTCTCGCGATTCTCTCGCCCGCAAAGTTCGAAGGGCCTGCGCTGGTGGATGTCTGCGAAGAAGAGCCGTGGTGCAAACTCAAAACGCCCGTGCGCTCCTAATGTTTATTCGTTAGACGGGCAATCCCGAAAGCCCGACGATCAAATACGTTCCGATCATTTCGCCGAGATAGACGATGATCATCGCAGGAAACAAGATGCCTGTTGAGGATTGCGTGGATTTGATCGCCGCCGCTTGATACGCCATCCACGCGAGACACGCGGGAAGAAAAATACCGACCAAATCCCGAAGACAAAAAAGCGTGAGGTTCCCGAGGATATAGCGATCCAAAAAACCCTGCGCGCCAAAGAAATCGGACATCGCGCCAATCGTAAGCGAGATGGCGATGGTTACGGTCTTAAACGCAAGAGCAACCCCAAACGCCGCGCATCCGCCTTTTAGCCATTTAATCGAAAGTCCTGGTATGACCAAATACCAGTGGCCGATGAGCATCGCCATCGTCACGGTCCCAAGCAGGCAGGACGAGGCTGCCGTTCCCAGTGACAACGCCAAGATCAATCCCTGCATCGAAGGGCCGTATCCTGTTCCACCTCCGGGAGAATAAAAATGCCGAGCGAGAATCCATGCGTTACCCCAAAGCATCGTCGCCTGCGCCAATGTGCCCCACACGGCGATGAAAAATAGAAGTCGTTCTTTGGGATAATTGAGCGCAACGAAATAGGCGAACCACATTGCTAGAGACGCGCCGCCCGCGATCCGAAGCGCGGCGACATCACCCGGCGTCATCCACGGCATGAGTTTTTTCAGTCCCAATAGCGGAAACAGAAGACAAAAAAAGATGGTCGCTGAAATTGTTTTGCCAAAGCCGGGACCCAATGCCGATCTTGGGATGAAGCACTGAACTATGGCCATCCCAAAGGCTGTTTCGATCAATGTTAGATATAGGACAAACGACACGGGGACCTCATGCGCGGAACGGAAACGTCTCTTCCGATTCCTTGGACGCCATAAAGCCCCGTATTGTGCATTTGAATTTCAGTGCTGGGAAGGAAAAAGGTGCGATACGCAACGGATCACCTTGACGCCATCCCCGCTGCATAATTCAGCAATGCCGTAGAAATTGCGCGAGTCATTTTTGAAGTTGCGTCTTCGGACTCGCTCAAAAATTCCGCAGGGATCACCACGGCGACCGCAGGCGCGTCCAATCGCCGCAAGGTATAAGACGGCGCGAGCTCAAAGAGCGTATTGCGATCTTGGAACCGTTTGAAAATTTCCGCGCGCAGCAATGATCCCAGCGCAAGATTCTGAAATTGATGCGACTTATAAGGATACGAAACGGGCGCTTTCACGCCGACAGCATGGTCTTCCGGCCACAGCGCCTCGTGGGCCGCCCAAATTTCGATCGGTTCATTCCCGTGCGAGCCGGGCATCGTCGGTGACTTCATCAAATCCAAAACCCAATCCGATCCCGACGACCGAATCGAAGCGAGCAACTGCGGATCGGAACGGCGACTCCCCGCCGCAAACAATTCGACCGAAATCGAGCCACCCTGCGACATAATTTCTTTGATTCTCGTCGCCAAATCTCCAAATCCTTCATCATAAATGATGGCCAATTGACGCGGCGGATTCCGATGCTTGGAATCCGCAAGTTTAGACCAATTAAGAGTGCCTAGATCGCTAATTCCCTTAGGCGCAACAAAGTTCGATTTCTCAGTGGTGCTCGCATCATTCGGCTTGGGTCCCTTCGGTTCCGGAACATCAACCTGCAAATTAAAATTGAGCGCTTGAAGAAGCAGCTTGGCCGATTCGAGCGGGATCAGCACCTCGCTACCCCGAACCTTAAGCGGCATCTTCACGGAGCGATATTGTCCATCCGCGAGAATCGCGGACTGGTTCGAGAACGCCTGCATGGCTTTGCCGGACGCGTTAATTTTTAGAATGTCGTTTGCCCCATCCCAGGCCGAGGTTCCCTTTGGATCAATCGAGCGGACGATGCGCAGAAAAACAGGCATCGCAAGGTATGGACCATCCGGTTCCTCGCGAATTTCGATGCTGATTTCTGCCGCCG
>CAZPIK010000013.1:0-7929 GCA_964586185.1 uncultured Candidatus Sumerlaeota bacterium
CGACTGAGTCGCGCATGGCCAAATTGCTCGGTTTCGCGCTGGCGATATTCAATTCCAATCCCGATGTTCCACTCGGAATTCTCTGGCCGGAACGCGCCACACGATGGACCGCCGCGCAGACCAATGAACTCGTCGCGCAGTGCGATTACATCACGCAAAACAAAGAAAGAGTTTATTTCCCCTATAACACCCTGGCGCATTTGATCGTCGAAAAAAAGGCTTATCATTCCAATCTGGCGTTATTCGAGCGTAAGCTTGCAGGATATCCTGTGACGCGCGAACAGTTTCTGAAATACGCCCCTGCCGCGCTCGATACGGTCATTCTACATGATCGCCTCGACTACGGACTCGTGACCGATTTCCTCGGCGGGGAATACGAACTCGTTGCTGATCCTGCACATCCGACGTGGCAAATGTATCGCAAGCGGGGACTTCCGCCGCCCGATGCACCGCCTCCACCTCCTCCGCCGCCACAGGTCGAGCCGCCGCCTCCTCCGATGCCCGAGCCGACGCCTGCGCCCGAAGCGGCTCCTGCTCCAGCGACTGAAGCTCCCCCCGCGCCGGAGATGACAGTGCCCGCGACACCAGCAGAAGCGACGACGCCGACCGTGCCAACTGACCCGACCGGACTTACGAGTCCGCCGTTGGAGGGAGATGGAGCCGCGCCTGTTCAGCCGATTGAGAATCCATTATTAGATGGCGCTGCGCAACAAGCGCAACCTCCGGTACAGTAAAGGTTAGGAGATAATAATTTTTCAACGCAAAGGACGCAAAGGGACGCAAAGGAAGAAAATTTCAAACTGCGCGAATTTCTCAATTGTCGTACTCCATCTCATTGTAATTCCTTTGCGTCCCTTTGCGTCCTTTGCGTTTAATAAGTTTTAATGAGTGGGAGTGGGAGTAAGAGTGGGAGTATAGATATGAATTTAGGTACTGAATTAGCTCTCGTGACAGGCGCGCAGGGATGGCTTGGACTAAGTCTTGTCGAGTCGTTAGTCAAAGGCTTGCCCGATTGCCCCGATCTTGCGAAGCCGCAAGCCGGACTCAAGATTCGTTGCTTGGTTCTACCCGGACAGGACGCTACCGAATTAAAGCGAATCGGCGGAAGCTCCGTCGAAATCGTGGAAGGCGATCTGACGCAAAAGGCGGATTGCGACAAATTTTGTCAGGGCACGGAGGGTGCGATCCTGTTTCACACGGCGGGCGTGATCCATCCGCGCAACGTCGCCGAATTCTATAAGATCAATTTGAACGGAACGGAGAATGTCCTCGACGCCGCGATTTCGTCTCGCGTCAAACGCGCGGTCATCACTTCGTCGAACTCGCCCTGCGGCTGCAATCCGAGGAACGATCATCTCTTCGACGAATCGTCCCCTTACAATCCCTACATGAATTATGGTCGCTCGAAGATGCAAATGGAGCAGGCCGTGAAGCAGCGGACTGAAAGCGGCAAGATCGAGACGGTCGTACTTAGGCCACCGTGGTTTTATGGGCCGAACCAGCCACCGCGCCAGACTTTGTTTTTCCAAATGATCCGAGATGGAAAAGCTCCTATCGTCGGTTCGGGAGAAAACCGACGCTCGATGGCTTATATGGATAATCTCGCGCAGGGACATTTGCGCGCGGCGATGACAGCACACGCGAATGGCAAGACCTATTGGATCGCCGACGAGCGCCCCTACACGATGAATGAAATCATGGACACGATTGAGAAGCTGCTGGAGACAGAGTTCGATTACAAGTGCGCACATAAGCGGATGCGGCTTCCGGGATTTGCGGGCGAAGTCGCGTGGCTCGTGGATAAGACGCTGCAAGCGGCGGGACTCTATCACCAAAAACTTCACGTCCTCTCCGAGATGAACAAGACCATCGCGTGTTCGGTGAAAAAAGCGGGCGTGGAAATTGGTTACGCCCCCACGATCGCGCTCGAAGAGGGGATGCGACGCAGCATCAAATGGGTGCATGAGCGATACGGGCGATTCTAGTTGGAGACGAATTTATGAAAACGCTCATTACTGGCGGTTCGGGTTACTTCGGTTCGCTTCTTCTTCGCAAGCTCATGGCTCGCGGGGCGGAGTGTTCCATTCTTGATATTTCCGACGCCGATGACCGTCCGCAGGAGGTCCAATTTCACAAGACCGATATCCGCGACGCGGAGGGAGTCGCCCGCGCCTGCGAGGGCATCGAGGTTGTATTTCATAACGTCGCGCAGGTTCCGCTCGCCAAGGACAAAAAGATTTTCAACGAAGTTAACATTGGAGGAACGAGGAACCTGCTCGAAGCGGCCTTAAAGGAAGGAGCGAAGAAAGTCGTCTGCACGTCATCGAGCGCGGTGTTTGGCGTTCCGAAATCGAATCCCGTAACCGAGGAAACCGAACCGACTCCGGCGGAGGCTTACGGTCGCGCGAAGTACGAAGGCGAGGTTCTCTGTCGCGAGTATGCCGCCAAAGGTTTGGATATCGCGATCATCCGCCCGCGCACAATTTTGGGCCATGGTCGGCTCGGCATTTTCCAAATCCTCTTCGAGTGGGTGAGCCAAGGATACAACATACCGGTCTTGGGCAAGGGTGATAACATTTATCAGTTTGTTCACGCGGACGATCTCGCCGAGGCTTGCATCTTGGCGTCGGAACGTCCCGGATTTTCGATCTACAACTGCGGCGCGGAGAAGTTCGGAACGATGCGTGAAGGATTGGAACATCTCTGCCGCGAGGCGGGGACGGGATCGAAAGTAAAAAGCGTGCCGATGGGTCTTGCGATTTTCGGGATGAAGCTGACCAGCGCGCTCGGACTCTCGCCGCTCGGTCCCTATCATTCGCTGATGTACGGTCGGTCTCTTTATTTTGATATTTCAAAGGCCAAACGCGAACTCGGATGGCAGCCGAAATATTCGAGCAACGACATGCTCGTCGAGAGCTATCAATGGTATTTGAAAAATCGCGAGCAGATCATGAGACAACATGGCGGGAGCCATCATCGTTCAGGGGTCAAGCAGGGCGCTCTCGCGATTGCGCGAAGGCTTTGGTAGTCGTTCTCACGATTCCGGTTCGTTGAGTCGCGCTTGCAAATCCGTATCGCGGAATTTTTTGATCGCCGCCTGATGCTGCTTAAAGGTTTTCGTGAATTCGTGTGTGCCGTCGCCGCGATGGACGAAATAGAGATCGTCATTAGCGGCGGGACGGAGCGCGGCTTCAATCGCCCCTTTACCCGGATTTCTGATGGGGCCTGCGGGAAGCCCAACGCGCTGATAAGTATTATAGGGCGAAGCGATCTTAAGGTCGTCGTACGTGAGCGCGCGATCCCACACTTCGCCCAGCGCATAATGAACCGTCGCGCAGCTTTGAAGTTTCATTCCCTTTTTCAAACGATTGACAAAAACCGAACCGATGAGCGGAAGTTCCGCGGGTATTCGGGTTTCGCGTTCGATAATCGAAGCGAGCGCGATGATTTCAAAGACGCTCAACTTTTCCGTGCGCGGATCGCGTTTTGTTGGATCAAGAGCGTTCCACGTCTCGGCGAATTTCTTGAGCATCTGGTCGCGGATTTTTGCGACATCCGTGCCGTCTTCAAATAAATAGGTGTCGGGGAAACAAAATCCCTCCGCGCCTGCCGGAACTTCCTCGCCGAACAGCGTGGCTGGAATGGGCGCGGCCACGACGCTCGTCCAATCGCCCGATTTGGCAGTCCATCCCTCTTTCAGTAAGATCGCTTCGATTTGCGATGCCGTCCAACCTTCGGGGATCGTCAACTTGCGCTGAAATGAACCCGATTGCAGGCGCGCGATGAGCTTTTGCGGCGTGATCGGGAGCTTGATTCGATAGTTGCCCGCCTGCAGTTTCGCGCGATTACCGGAAAGAAGTGCATAAGCGGTGAAGTAATTGGCGTCATTGATCGCACCGCTTTGCTGAAGCGTTTGCGAGGTTGCGCGAAGTGATGAACCTTTGGAAAGTTTGATCGTGATTGCTTCTGACTTGCCATAGGGTCGCTTGGACCAATTCATTACCGCCGTGCGAAAACCAAACACAATCGCAACGGCTAAAAGGACTAACATTGCAAAACTAAACGCGATCCACCGGAGCCATGAACGCGGCGGCGCAATGGTTTCAGGGGATTCCGCTTGACCATCAATCGGTTTCTTGGCCCGAGTTGATTTCTTCCTTGGAGTCTTTGCGACCGGTTCTTTTTTCTTGCGAGGCACGGTGAATGACGATCTTTAGCGAGTCAGGAATTCGATTTTCCAGATAGGGTGGCGTAGAAGGATTCCTTCCGCTCGGATGTCTCGCGCGTCGCGAGAGAAATCACGGGAATGGCCACAAGCGGAATAAGCGTCGTCGCGTAAGAAGGATCAATTCCATCGCCGGTATGGACGAAGCAGTAATGGAAAAGCCTCGCCATCGCGCCCGACGATTCGTTCAATTCAAAACCGGATTTCTTCGCCCATTCGATGAGCGCGAACCAAATAATCCCACCGACGTAACCCGCGACGATCCCCCAGAATGCTCCGGCCTCGGTCGTTCGTTTGTAGTAAATCAAATAACCGACGGCAATCGCGGGCGGAACCACCGCGGCAAAACCGAGCAATAAAAGATCGAGCACGGAGATTTGTTTTACGATGTAAACGATCAGGGCTGCCATCATGCCGTAAATGACGGTCGTTAAGCGGTAGGCAAAGAGCTGACGCGCGGGAGAAAGAGTTTTTGAAAACGGCAGCCAATCGCGCACGAACATCGTCGCGGATGCGAGCAAGATGGGTCCGCCCGAAGAAATAACGGCAGCAAGAACGGCGGCCATCGCGATTCCGCCGAGCCACGGGTTGATCTCCAGCGCGAGACGGGTGATCGAATGGTAGCTCGCAAACTGCGCTCCTGCGCCGTAATGGGCAAGCGTCAAAACGCCAATCCATCCGGCCAGCCACGTCATCGGCGCGGCAATAAGCCCCCCCATGAGAAACGCTGGGAGGATGGATTTTTCGTTCTTCGCGGCGGTCGAATAATTGCAATAGATCGAAGCGGCGGGAGTATGGATCGTCGCCGAAAAGAACATGCCAAAGATCGCGCCCCATCCCGCGCCGGTGAAACTCCACCATGATGATGGATCCGCGCCGCGTTCCGTGAGAGCCGCATTGACCTTTGTCTGCACCGCTTCCCACCCGCCGATGTGATGCATTCCCGCAAGCGCGACGGCAAGCAACCCGAAGAGTATTGTCAGACAATGGATGAGATTCGTCGCCGAGGAACCCCACAAGCCTCCGAGCGCCGTGTACGAGATGATGACGAAGGCGCTGATCCAAACCGCCCACTCGAAAGAAAGATGATCCGGAAAAATTCCAGTGAGGATTTTCGCGGTGACGAAAACTTCGATCAGATTGACGATGAAGTACTCCGTTTGAACGCAAAGGCTCGTCATGATCTGGAGCCGTTTTTGCGGAAACCGAACGGAAAAAATTTCGCCTACGGTGTGGATTTTCAATCGGCGATAGGGAATGGAAAAAAAGAGACCCGTCAGCGCCATCGCGAGAAAACTGTTAACGCCGTACCAGAGGTTCCAAAGGCCATCGCGGATGACGTCTCCCGCGACGCCATAGGTCGCCGCGCCGCCGACGCGCGTTCCCGCGATCCCGACCGCGATCATGAGGATGCCCATGCCGCCGCCCGCGACCGACCAATCCGCCGCACCGCGATTTCGACGAGCCAGTAGCGCTCCGACAAGCGTCGTTCCGACGAGGTAGAGGACAATCATGGTAACGGCAATAGGATTCATGGAGGACTCGCGCCTTGGTATCTGGAATTCTCTATCCCAATTGACGGGTTGTTGTAAAGCGAACAGCCCTTTCAAAAATGAAAACAAGGGTTAAAAGTTTCTGGAAGATGCAAAGCGTTTTCGGCAGCATCGTTCGGCCAACGGATTTTCCGGGGGGAAGCGACGCGTTCGGGGTCGGTGCGCGCTGCCGATATCTGCATAACGCGGGAGCCAAGAATGAATATTGAAAGTCTCGACGATTTGCTGGCGGGCATGATTGCGCAAGATGCCTCAGACCTCTACCTGTCTGTCGGCTCTCCGCCCCAATATGCCATTAACGGCCAATACACACCCATCGGCAGCACGCCGCTTAGCATGCAGTTGGTTCAGTCTTTCATTGAGGAAATGTTGAACCCCAAGCAACGGCAGGAACTCGAGAACGAGATGGAGATCAACTTCTCCTATTCGCTCGGCGGGAAGGGCCGCTACAGGGTGAATATCTACACCCAGCGCGGAACTCCGGCGATGGTCATCCGTCAGATCAAGATGGAAATTCCGTCGTTCGAGTTCCTCCGACTTCCGAATATCCTGGGCGAGATCATCATGGCGAATAACGGATTGATCCTGATGACGGGCGCGGCGGGTTCGGGAAAATCCACGACAATTGCCTCGATGATCCGACACCGGAACATGAACCGCGGCGGGCACATCATCACCATCGAGGATCCAATTGAGTTTGTGCACAGGAACAAACTTTCGATGATCAGTCAGCGCGAAGTCGGGACTGACACGAAGTCGTTTGAAATCGCTCTCAAGAACACTTTGCGTCAGGCGCCGGAGGTCATCTACATCGGCGAGATTCGAGATCGCGAAACAATGGAATTTGCGCTGCACGCCGCCGAGACAGGTCACTTGGTCGTGGGGACGCTCCATAGCACCAACGCCAACCAAGCGCTGGAGCGTGTTGCGAATTTCTTCCCTCGCGAAAGTCACGCGCAACTTCATTTCCACCTTTCATTGAATCTCCGCGCGATCATCAGTCAGCGACTCATCCGGCGAATCGCTGGAGGCCGCACTCCCGCGGTCGAGATTCTTCTTCGAACGCCGCATGTTTCAAATCTCATCGCCAAGGGCGAGATCAATCAGATTAAGGAAGCCATGAAATCGGGCGAAGAGGATGGTATGCTCACGTTCGACTCGCATCTTCATCAATTGGTCAAGAAGGGCGAGATTACCGAGGCCGACGCGCTGCAAAACGCCGACAGTCCGAACAACCTGCGGCTCAAGCTTGCCGGAATGTCATGAGTCACCGCCCTAAATTTCGATTTTTTACTTTTGCATCGATGCGGATTTTCGCGCTGTCGTTGATTACGACTTCCTGCGCGCGACACACCGAAGCACAGTGCCCGGTTTTCGCCCCCGCTCAAACGCTCGGCAACGTCGAGTCGCCTTTGCTCACGGAAATATCGGGACTCGCTGCGAGTCGTAAGCACCGCCCCGTGCTTTGGGCGCACAACGATTCGGGCGATACCGCGCGTTTTTTTGCGATGGAACCCGACGGAACACATCTCGGCGTTTATTCGTGGGTCGGCGCGCTAGCGACCGATTGGGAAGACATTTCGCTCGGGCCCGGTCCAACGCCAACGCAGGATTTACTCTATCTGGCCGACATTGGCGACAATGCTCAGGCGCGTCCGAGTGTCGTTGTTTATCGCGTTCCGGAACCCGTCGTATCCATCGGCCAAACGAGTGAATCGCTCACGATTGCAACATATGAAACTCTTCCTTTCACGTATCCGTCCGGAGCGCGCAATGCCGAGACTTTTTTCGTTGATCCCGAAAACGACGATATCTACATCGTGACCAAGGTTGGAACGGGAGCATCGGAAGTTTATCGTGCCGCCGGCCCCCAGACCGACGGCGTATCGCGCGTCCTTGCTCTCGTCGCGACTCTCAATTTAGGCGCACTGCAATTGGCAACGGGCGGGGATTACGAACCCACCATGCGCGCCGTTGCGGTTCGAACTTATTCGACCGTCTATCTTTGGGTTCGCCCGCCGGGAGTCGCTTTGGTTGACGTTTTCCTAAATGCCCCGTGCGTGTCCGCCCTGGTTGCCGAAGGCCAAGGCGAAGCCCTCGCGTTCACACCCGGCGGCTGCTCGTCTTACACGGTCAGCGAAGGAGTCAATC
>CAZPIK010000013.1:7939-25067 GCA_964586185.1 uncultured Candidatus Sumerlaeota bacterium
ACCAACGCGAATACCAGTAGGATAGGCATCCTGCTTCAAAAGCCTACGCAGTCCAACAGAATTCGATAACGGTTCGGCAATTCAGCGATTTAGAGGCTTGGGATTTCGCGTAAGATTCAAGTAGTGGTTTAAGAACGGGAGACCTGTCAGTGCGGGAATGAGGTATCGCAGGCTAACGTAGAGTCCAACCCCCGCGAGAATGGCGGGCGGGTAATAGGCCGAAAAAAAGAAAATTATCGCCGCGTCGCGCGTGCCCATCCCGAAGAGCGAGAGCGGCAGCAACCCGACAAAAATAGCGAGCGGCATCAGAATCGCAAACGGCAACCAAGGCACGGGCGCGTTCAGGCACACGAAGAAAAAATAAATCTGCACCAAGTGCAAAACCCAGAGCAGGAGCGATAACGCGCACAGTTCGATACGGTCCGACCCTTTCGCTTGGAGCATTGCCGTGACTTCGCCGCTTTGCGTGAAGAGGTTGCGCAGTACGGCCGTGCGCGGCTCGGCTTCGAGAAATTGGAACCACGCGGAAACTTTTTTTCGGCGGTGTGGCGGCGTGAAATAAAGAAGAACGACAAGTCCGATCACCATGAGGCTGATCGCCAGCGTCGCCCCCGACAGCAGATGAAACGTCGTTGAAATCTCGATTCCCGAAAGGCCGCTTCCATACGCCGCCGCAACGCCAAGCGTGGCGAGCAGGCAAAGCGATCCGAGATCAAGGAGCTTTTCAAAAACCACGAGGTTGACCGCGCGCGCAAAATCCATCGCCCCGGAACGAATTAGAAAATACGCTTTCGTGAGGTCTCCCATTTTTGACGGAAGAACGACGTTCATCGCCGCGCCCGCAAGGATAAGTCCCGACGCCTCGCCCCACCCCATCGGCGTGAAGCGCGACGCGATGGATTTCCAGCGATAAATGATGATCAGGTTCTGCGGAAAGAAGAGAAAAAGCGCGATGGCGAACGGCAACGGTTGGGTGGCTTTAATGTTTTCGAGCAGCGCGACGCGATCCACTTTGACAAGAATCGCGCCGAGAATCAGGAGCGTGACGGCCAAAGCGATGAGGCGTTTCATGGCGCGGGCGTCTCGTCTGAAGGAAACGCGATCCATTCCATACGCGCGCGACCGGACTTATTCAATTCGGCGAGGCATGAAGATAAATCCCTCCACGGAAGCAGCACACTTTCTTGATAGACGTTGCTATTCGCGACGTAAATCGAAGTCGCGTCCGAACCGACGTGAAGCGAAACGAAATCGGGCGCGCCGGAGGGCTTCACGATCACGTTCTCGATTCGGATCGTCTTCGCGTCGAGCGTGAACTTGCGCGAGAAGGTGTATTCTGTTCGAGGCTTGCCGGTAATGAGAATTTTTTGAAGAACCTTGCGCAAGAAATTCGAAGCGAATCGTCCGAGCGTCAGATTGAGCATGCGGAAAAGAATTTGACGCGCGGGCGTCGGGAGATTGCTTTTGCGTTTGCAGAGCGCGCCGGAAGCCGAAGCGATGAGCGCTCCATCGGCGCTTTCTTCGATTTTGGTTTCGTAGTCGTCCACGCGATGGCTAACGACCACCCTTTCGTCTTTCACCTTGCCGATGAGTCCCGTGTCGCCATACGCCGGGCCCTTTTCGGTCGTGACTTTCATCACCCCGCCTTTGGAGAGATTCATGACGGCGTAATAATCGTCGGTTTTCTTCACGGCCATTTTCGCGAGCGGAAAAATCTTCGTAAAATTCGCGCGAGCGTTCAGCGGTGCCGGACGCACAGGATGAAAATCGAGATACGCTTGCATCCAATCGTAAACGTAATGCGCGCACATCCGGTCGTCGTCATTGAAATACCGACGTCGGTTCGGAAGCGCAAGGTTCAAAAACTGGTCGGCGATTTGCCCAGCCTTTTCATCGTATTCCGCCATAACTTCAAAGCCGTGCGGATAAAAATGGTAGGTGTTGCGGCTTCCGTATTCACCCGCGTAGGAACCGTCGGGATGCATGAAATGCCATGAGAATTCAACGGCGGGACGCAGCATTTTTAGGATGCGCTCGCGGACATTACCCTTTTGAACTTTCTTCAGCAGCTTCGCGAGAAACGCGATCGTGCATGATTGATAACCCGGATCAGCCCCCTCATATTCCTGAAACCACCCCTCGGGCGACTGCCAGCTTTCGACGATATCCAGATATTGGTCACGTCCTTCGGCGAAATGTTTAACACCAGTAATCTCAAAAACATTATGAAGCGCAAGCGCGGCGAAAGCCTGATGATTGGTTAACTGCCCCGACTCATTGTGCTGCATGAGCCAATCCGCGCGACGGCGGAAAAAATCGTGGAAATGGCGCGGAAGTTCCTTCAACACGAGGCAGGTTTCGGTCATCGCATAGAGCGAAAAAACCATCGCCCCAAGCGCGCGCTCGAACGGAAAATAATCGTCGCAGCTTCCATCGGGATGCGCGGAGCGACTTGCAAACTCCACTCCCGCAAGCGCGAGTTCCTTCAGCCGTTCTTTCTTATAGTACGGATTATCGGGAAAGGGATGATGATAAGCGAGTGCAAGTGGAAGGCAAAACTCCTGCGACATTCCGCACGGGAAATCCATCGTCCGGTAGTGCCAGTAGGAGCGGTCGAAGCAGCCGTAAGTCGGGCTATAGCGATTTCGATCCACGAGCGTCAGGAGCCGCGGAATCGCCGCGAGCGCTTCGTCGGAATACCGCCTCCGAAGTTGTTCGTTCGCCGCGTCCGCGCTCATCATTTCATCCCCGTGGCCTTCAGGACTAAATCCGCGACGATGCCGATCAAGAGCATTTGAAGTCCCGCAATAAAAAGGAAGAGCGAGGTCACGTCCATGACGTGGTGCGTGTAAATCTTGCTGAGAATCGCCGTTGCAAATGCGGCAAGGATCATCATCGCCGACAGCGGAACAAAAACCTTGAGCGGATTGAAATAGATGAGTGTTCGGCAGATGAGCCGGATGAAATTCGCCATGTCGCGCATCGGGCGAATTTTGCTCTTCCCTTCACGACGACGATATTCAATAGGAAGATACTCGACCCGCGCGCCCGAACAAAGCAAAGCGAGCGTGATCGAGGTCGTGAGACTGAACCCATCGGGAAGGATGCCGCGATATTTTTCGATGTCTGATTTTCGCATCACGCGCAGACCCGAATTGATGTCAGGAATTTTGATGCCGGAGAGAAAATTCGCGAGCGAGCGGAGGATCGCCTTGCCGATCAAACGAAACACGCCGTCGGTCGCCCTCGTCTGCTTCCTCGCGCCGACGATCATCTCCGCGTCTTCCGTTTCACCCAGAACGCGAACCAATTTCGCCGCGTCTTCCGGCGTATAAGTCCCATCCGCGTCGGTGATCAGAATCCAATCGTGCGTGGCGCGTCGGCATCCCGATTTGATCGCCGCGCCATAACCGCGATTACTTTTATGCTTCACGCAAACGAACTCGACTCCGCTTTGACGCGCAGCTTCGACCGATCCATCGGTTGATCCGTCATCCACGACGATAATTTCGAAAGGATGGCCGAGCGGCGAAAGCGCGTCGCGCAATCCGGTCAGCGTCGAGGCAATCGAACCCGCCTCGTTGTAAACGGGGATCACGCAACTGACGCCGGTTTGAGTTGGAGAATCCATATCGGGAGTGGGAACGCCTTTCCGCGCCTCCCATTACCTACCTTGCGCGGCGTGTTTCTTCAACTTCGGCGACAAAAAGGAAAGGGGCCAAGCGCTCGCTCGGCCCCGAAAATTTTGGCGTCCCCATGGGGATTCGAACCCCAGTTACCGCCGTGAAAGGGCGATGTCCTAGGCCGGGCTAGACGATGGGGACGCACGCTGAACGACGACGGATGGGAGGCGGGTGGTGAGCGCGGAGAGAATCGAACTCTCGACCAACGCCTTAAAAGGGCGCTGCTCTACCGGCTGAGCTACGCGCTCCCCCGTTCGTCAACCGTCCGACGACGGACAACCTCCCTTTATATCCCAAGCCGCAATAAAAGTTCAACCTGAAATGCCGGAACGCGTATCCTACTTTTCTGTCGCTTCCATTTGCGTCTGTAGGCCGTGTGTCGTTAAATAATTCTCGCGATGCCTCATTCGTTCCTCGCCGACCGACTTTGTGTTTCAAGCCTGATCTGGCGCGATCGCCCGATTGAAATGGCAGTGGAATCCATGATGCGACTCGGGCTAAGCCGGATCGAACTGGCCGCCTCGCCCCATGCGCCTGAACATTTTCAACCGGAGGAATCGAACTCGCGGCTCTTTAACCTCCTTGCCGAGGCAGGGATTGCGCCGATTGCGCTTCGCGTGACCGGACTAACTTTTCTGCAAAAGCTACGTGCCATATCGGTTGCGGCGGAATGTGGGATTCCCGCTATTTTGGATCGAGTCGAACCGCTTACGTTCCCCGATCTTGTGGATCGCCTTCGCATTTACGCGCTCTGCGCGGCTGGGGCGAAGATTCAGTTTGTGATTGAGAACGATTCAACAACGAGTTGCGGCGATGCGTCTGCGCAAAAGATGCTGGCCAAGATCGTCCGTATTCCGTCGCTTCGGTTTGCTTTCTCGCCGCCGCATGCTCACGTGCTTGCGCTTGATCCCGCCGATGAAATTCGAAGTCTGGATGATTCGCTCCGATGGATGCAGCTTTGGGATGTATCGGCCACGGCGAGCCGAGTGCGTCAGGGACTCTTCAACTTTGATGCCGAGATGCCGGATCAATTGCAAACTGATTTTGGTCCAGCCGAACATCAAACGCCATTCGCAAGCACAGGTAGCACCGATTGGGAAGGTTGCTTCCGGGCGATGGGTGAAATTCGCTATTCGGGTCCGCTCAATTTATGTTGGTCGGGCAATGCAGGATGGGAGTTATCGCGCATTGAGTCGGAGATTGCCGGGGCCATGCGGCGAGGCGCGGAACTTCTGGAGCGAATGGGATGGGACATCTGATGCAGATTCGGGAAGCAAGTTCGGAATCTGACCATCAAGCTGTGCTTGAGATTTATAATCGCGCGATTGTTTCGAGCGTGGCAACGTTCGATATTGAACCTTACACGATGGAGCAGCGGCGTGAGTGGTTCGCGCAGTTTGGAGGGGAGTTTCCGCTGTTCGTCGCTGAGTTGGACGGTCGCGTCGTGGGGTTTGCCTATTATCTACCCTACCGCGCCAAAGCAGGCTACGACCTAACGCGCGAGACGACCGTTTACATCGCCGAGGGGTTTCAGAAACGCGGAGTAGGTAGCGCGCTTTATGAGACGCTCATCGCACGCGCTCGCGAGCGGGGAATCCACGCGCTCATCGCCGTGCTCGGCGGAAAAAATGTGCCCAGCGAGGCTTTGCACTTAAAATTTGGATTCGAGCGGATCGGCCATTACCGCGAAGTGGGACGCAAATTCGGCGAGTGGGTTGATATTCATACGTTCCAAAAACTACTCTAAATTGTCTTCCCACTCCTACTCCTACTCGTATTAGTGATCTCCTGCGGCTACCACGGCAAGGCGGAATTCGATTACGATTACGATTATGATTACGAGCACGACGGGAGTGTGTGTCGGACGATTCCGTGGGAATCAGTAGGTCTATTCTTCAACACGCAGTACAAACGGCGGAGCGGCGTTGGCGTCCATTGCGGCGGCGCGATCCAAGAAAGCCCGCATGTGCTTTTCGAGCGTCGAGTGCGTGACGATCGTGACGGTCGCGTTTCCGGCTTTTGGGGAATCCGCCTTGTGCTGAATCATGGATTCGATGCTGATTTGGTTTTCTGCCAGCGATTGGGAGAGCCGCGCGATGACGCCGGGTCGGTCGGCGACCGTAAATCGAAGGTAGTAGTTCATGACGAGATCGTCGCGCGAGCGAATCTTCTTTTGGCCGATGGGAATCGAGAGTCGCGAATCGCGCGAGGCGCTGAATTGCTTCCCGTCGGCGGCCAGCGCCATGAGATCGCTGATGATGGCCGAACTGGTGGCGTCCGCTCCTGCGCCGCGACCGTAATAGAGCGTGTCGCCGATGGGTTTGCCTGAAACCTGAATCGCGTTGAAGACGCCGTTTACTGCGGCGAGTTGAGAGCTTCGTGGAATCAGCGTCGGATGGACACGCACTTCCGCCGTGCCGTCCTCGTAGCGTTTCGCGATGCCGAGCAGTTTGATCGCGTAGCCGAGTTCGCGCGAGTACTCAATGTCCTTCGGCTGAATCGCTTTGATTCCTTCGACCCAAACATCGGCGAATCGGATATCCATACCGAACGCGAGCGAAGCGAGGACAGAGATTTTGTGCGCGGTGTCGTGCCCTTCGATGTCGTAAGTGGGATCGGGTTCGGCGTAACCCGCCTTTTGGGCTTCTTCCAATGCCTTCGCGAACGGAATTTCGCGCTCTTCCATTTGCGTGAGGATATAGTTCGCCGTGCCGTTGATGATCCCGCGCACGGCGGTAATTTCGTTCGCGCAAAGTCCCTGCTGCAGCGCGCGAATGATCGGAATTCCGCCGCCGACCGACGCTTCAAAAAGAAGGCCGACCCCTTTTTGTTTCGCGAGATCGAGCAACTCCGCGCCGTGAGTCGCAAGGAGCGCTTTGTTCGCCGTGACGACGTGCTTGCCCGCTTTTAAAGCCTTTTCAACGAAAGTTCGCGCGGGTTCGATTCCTCCGATGAGTTCAATCACAACCTCAAGGGAAGGATCACTGAAAAGCTCGTCGGTCTTGCTCGTGAGAATCGCGGGATCATAAGGCGCGTCGCGTTTTGTTTTCGTGTCGAGATCGGCGATGCGGGTGATCTTGAGGGGGCGAGATGAGCGCGAGGTAATGAGCGAATCATTCGCAGCGAGCGTACGCAAGACGCCGCAGCCGATGTTGCCGAGTCCGATGAGGCCGATGTTCATTGTTCCGCTCATGCCCGTTCCCCAATTCGAACTTCTCTTTTACATGTAGCGGAAGGGAAGTTCCAAATAATTTTGAAGAAACGAACCACAGAGACACGGCGGCACCGAGAATGCTAAATGATGAATTTTGAATATCGAATTTTGAAATCTGAGAATTTGAGATTTTGGAATTCTCTGTGCCTCTGTGTCTCTTTGGTAAAAAACTATTTCTTGCTATCGGTTTGCGCGACCCACTCCCGCATTTGTTCGACGGCCTCTGGCGTTGGTTCCTCCGCGCCGTAATGCGCGCGTTCGAAGGTTTGGAGAATGGCGTTGCGAGTTGGGGCGTCGGAAGCGTTGGCGCTTGAGGTGTTCGAGCGGAGGGAAAATTCGGCGGCGGTTTCGGAGGGTTCGCGCATTAATCCCTCATCCTCGCGGGCTTTGGTCCATTGACGCCAGAGCCGAATAATCTCGCCGCGCCGACCAGTGAATGCAGCCTTGGTAGGCTTGGGAGGCGCGACGACGTAATCCACTTCGCTGACTTCGGCACCCAATATTTTGGGGAGCGCGCCCAGCTTCAATCGCCGGTTCCATCGGCGGCGGAAAAGATGCAGGACGACCAGCACCGCCATGATCGTGAGTCCGCCCATCCCCGCGCGGGCGGCAAGTTGTAGCCACTGCTCGGGACTCAGCTTATCCCACTGGGGCTGATAATACGTTATTGCGGAATCGGGCGGTGGCGTGGCTTCGCGTACCGCAGGCGACTCGAAGATCATCGCTTGAATCCACCACGCTGCGAGCGCGGATGGAACGAAATAGATCGCGACGGCGCGGAGCATTTGAAGGGCGGGCCACCATCCGCGCAAACCAAACGGCGCGCCGACGAACGTAAAATGGATCGCCGATAGAGCGAAGAGCGTCGCCGCGCCGAAACCGAGCACCCAAAAGATTGATGCTTCGGGCATACGCGCGAGCGCGAACCAAAACGTGATGAACGTGTAGAAAAGATAGCGTCGCGCGCGGGTCGCATCCGCTGCCATCGCAAGCGAGGGAATCAGCGCGAGCGCAAATCCCTCCGGCACGACGCGCAGGCCATCGAAAAAAACGGGGATCAGCACGAAAGCCGCAATGATCGCCGCCGCCCCGACGCGCTCCGGTGGCCGCATCGCAGAGAGCCAATCCTGAATGTAAGGCTGCGCGACGCGGAGCCATATCGCAGCCAGTAAGAGACCGATCAGCGTTCCCCATTGCCAAAAGGTCATTTCGGGTTTCGGCGTAAATACCGCGCATGCCGCCACAACGCCTTGCGCCCATAACGCGAGAGCCAGTACCGAAATCAATCTCGGTCCGCCCGATGCACGCGACCGGACAATCCGCGACGCGGGGGCAGTTCGAGATTTCACTTCTTTCATTTGCGCTTGCCGAGCAGTTCCAATGCCGATTCGATTTCTCGCTTTGGAGTTTCCAATTCCGCAGCGGGCGTTTCCGGTTTGGCCGCATCGAGCGACGCTTTTGCCCGTTCAAGTTTTTGCTCCACTTGCTCCAGCGTCGCCAAATCCTCATGTCGTCGTGCACGGAGTGATTCCAATTGCCGACCGTATTGAGCCGAGCGGTCGAAACCTTTCAGGATTACATATTCGACGAGAACGATGACGGCAATCAGCGCGGCGTAGCGATTGTAAAGCAGCGACACAAGCGGCGTGGCGTTGCCTGTCGCTACGATGAGAACGACGACGCCGAGGATGATGAGTCCAACCGTATATTGTCGCGCGCGGGAGGGGTTATCGGCGGGAGGAGGCATTTAGAAGTCCTACCGTGTTTCCCTGTTCATAAACGTTTTGGCGGGTGGCCTCCACGGCACGGCGAAAGTAAGGATTTCGTATTGCGTTTTCGGTCATCAAGTCCACGGGACGACCGAATAGCCGTTCGAGCGCCGATGCGAAATCCAAGTAGCGGTCAAGATAGGTTCCCGGCGACCGATCGGTAAATCGCGCAATGAAATCAATATCGCTCGATTCATTGCGGAATGTTTCGGCGGACGCAGAGCCAAACACATCAAGGCTCTCCACGCCGAAATCGCGGCAGAGTTCGGAGATTTCGCGGGACTTTTCTTTGATGAGCGGAACCATGATTGAAGAATAACTCACAGCAACAACATTAGACATGAACTTTTAGGTAATGACGGCTTATCATTCCGGCCTATCTTTCCTTGCTGGTGGCGTCAAGGAGCTTCTTCGAGCTTCTCCATAAGAAGTTCCGCAATACGATTGAGCGGGGCGTCGAGTTGTCTGCCATCAAGAGATTTCTCATCTCCCTTGAGTCCCTCAAGCTCTGCGGGTTCGTGGCAAGTCGCGCAGAATTGTTCGCCTTGCATTTCCTTGGGGAGGAACGCGTGGACGTTATCGGGATAGCCTTTGGCGGCTTGGCGTTGCGCGGGTTTTAGTTTCAGGAATTCTGTGAGCGCCGTGTGCTTGTGCTCGATGTGGCAGGCTCCGCACGATTGATCTTTGACGAGTTTATGGAATTCTGCCGCCGCCTTGGATTGCGGAAACGGATCGGGAGGCGGAGCTGGCGCGCCCGGTTTCGGCGTTCCGGGAAGTTTCTTCGGCTTGTTGCGCATCCCGCCCGGATGACAAACCGTGCAACTCTCGTTCGCGACTTGCGCCATCGGCTTTGCATGGCATTCATTGCATTCGTTGACGCCGTAATCGCCGAGCGGATGGACGTTGTGATCGGGTTTGTAATAAACGTCGCCCGGCGCGGACATCCCCATATAGACGAGCGCCGCCGTGAGCACGACCGCGCCGACCATTCCGCCCATCAGATGACGATTGTCCGGTTTCAATTCCATATCAATTCCCGAAGAAGCTCCCGCCGTAATAAAGGATCGAGGCGACGTGCAGCAGGACGAGCAGGATCATGAAGACCGTCATCGGATAGTGCAGGATGCGCCAATAGGCCATGATCTTCGTGCCGATGACGAGCCGCGTGAGCGATTGCTTTTCGTCCGCGCTGATGTCCGTGCGTTCGCCGAATCGTTCGAGCGCGAGTTGCTTGTGCAGTTCCCGAAAGATGAATCGCCCGACAAGGCCGGAGATGATGACAAGGAAGAGCGCGACCGAACAGAGGAACGCGACAGTCGGGACGTCGCCCCAATTCGCCGCGCCGAGTCCGGGGATTGGCGAGAGCGACTTCTTAATAAGACCCCACGCGAGGAAATTTCCGCTGTGGACCATGACGAGGAAGTAACCGATGAGCGCGATGGTGTAATGCGTCTCGACCCACGTTTTTAGATTTCCAAAAGCTGGAAGGATTCGGCGACGCGCGAGGCCGACGTAAAGGATCATGAAGTAGGCGACGAAAATCATGATCGTCCCCCAGCCGCCCGTGAGGCCAATGGCGCGGGCCATTCCGGCGCGAAGAAGGATCTTGTTGACGATGAGCGCGAGCGCGGTGAACCCGACCGCCGCGAGCGAAAACGCGCCGACCCACTTTTTCAGATTTTCCCATCCCATTTCACGCATCGCGACGAGGCGGTCGGCAAGGAACTCGCTCGGCGCGTCAATAATTCCAACTTTCATCTCATAGGTTTCAAGCTTGTGAAAAATCTCCTCGAAGTTGTCGTAGCGTTGTCCGGGTGAGGGCTGAGTCATCCGCGCCACGACCTCGGAAATCTCCTGCGGAATCGCCGAGTTCTTATCCGAAAGCCTTCCCGTATCGGTTTCGATCATGAAACCACGCCCACCCGCAGCGGGAAGACCATCCAGCATGTGATAGAACGTGACGCCAAGAGAGTATTGATCGGAAAGCGCGGTGCATTCCTCGCCGCTCAGATATTCGGGAGCGATGTAATAAGGAGTCCCGATGATTTCCTTAATGGCCTTTTTGTCGAGCCGCGCCGTCGCAATGCCAAAGTCGCAGACCTTCACCTCGCCCTCATCAGTCAGCATGATGTTGCTCGGCTTGATATCGCGATGGATGATTCCCTCGCGTCCGACGCGGGCGAGCGCGCGGCAACTCTGTTTGATGATGTTGACCGCCATCGGCACGGGAATCGTTTTATTCGCTTTGATGTGATCTTGGATCGTCTTGCCGCGAACCAGTTCCATCGTGAAATAGACCATGTCGCCTTCAGTTCCGACGTCATAGACCTGAATAATTCCGGGGTAATTGATCCGCGCGAGGGTTTGCGCTTCGCTGATGAACCGCGAGACGAAATCTTTATTGCGGGCGAGCAATTCGGGAAGAACCTTGAGCGCGACGTAGCGATTCAGCGCGAGTTGCTTGGCGAGATAAACTTCTCCCATGCCTCCCTTGCCGAGTTTATCGAGAATCACATAGCCGCCGAGTTGGGTTCCGATGAGCGAATCGCCGTGTGTTTCTCGCGAACGTTCGGCGTTTTGAATTTCGTCTCGTGTGAGCGTTCCCGTCAGGGTTGACCAATCAATGGCGCTCGATCCGGCTCCGGTTCGGGTCGTCGTCGGGCGAGGAAAAAGTGAACTGGGCCGCGTTCCCGGGGCGGATGGAATCGGCGTCCGAACCGTCGGCGATTCGGAGGGATCGGCGTAACCGATGGGGGCGGGCGTTGACATCGGAGCCGTGAGCGTTTCGCCCGATTCGTCGTCCGCGTCGCCCGGTTTCATCACCATCGTCGGGAGCGCCATCTGATCTACAACGGGCTGCGCGGCCTGTCCGGAGAGCGCCTTCTTTCGGAAAGCCGGAGAGCGCTCGGCCCCCGCAAGCATTTCCTGTATCGCGCGGTATTGATCCTGATTGATGATCCCGCGCTTCAGTACAATATCAATGAATGAATCGTCCTTGCTCTCGGCGGAGCGAGTGAATTGGCTCATCTCCTCCTCGGTCGTGAGACCGAGGCGCAGGACAAGCCCCGCGTAGATCATGTCTTCGGGTGAAGGTTTGCGCATGGTGAACCGAAATTCGCCTTGCCGTTCTGGCGCGATCCATTAACCCCGCCAGCATCGGGGATTTGAGGTAGAGAATCCAGAGATTTTAGGAAAACGAATCGGATAACCTCCAGAATGAGAGCAGGAACTGAAGACTGCAACAGCCATCCGCTTGACGAAAGGGCATCTAAGGGAGTATGACCATACGAGAGGGTCGCTGATCGTCAACGGACGCGCGGTTGTAACGCGCCGCGATGGCGACGCTTACATTATGATTGAAATCCGTCGCGCCTTTACCGGCGAAATCCTCCATCGCGTTGAATCGGATAAGCTGGAGAAAGCGAATCTCAGCGATGCGAACCTTCGGGGCGCGGATCTTTCCGAGGCCGATCTCCGAGGCGCCAACCTTACCCGGGCAAATTTGCGCGCCGCCGAGCTGCACGAGGCCAATCTCGAAGGGGCGCAACTTGAGGGCGCCAATCTTCAACTGGCCAACCTTCGCCATGCGAATCTCAAATCGGCAAATCTGCAACACGCCATACTGGAAGGTTCGGCGCTTTTCCGTACCGATCTGCGCGGAGCCGATCTGACCGGGGCGAATCTCTTTGGCGCGTTGCTCACTCAGGCTGTTTACGACCACAAGACAAAATGGCCGGCGAATTTCGATCCGCAGAAACCCGGCGCGAAGTTGGTCACGGCGGAAGAAGACCTGGCGTTTATTACGGCCCCGGACGCGAAAGGATTGTGCCCTGCGTGTGGCAAAGAGATCGCTACGGACGCCATCAAGTGCCGTCACTGCGGCGAGTGGCTGAACAAATCCGTGAAGAAAGACCAGACGGGACAGTTCATCAACATTGTGGGTGGCGGAGGCGAAGTCCTTTTTACCGTCGCGGGCAAAACGCTGGAAGGAGCCGATCTTACTCAAGCGAACTTGCGCGGCGCGAACCTTGCGAACGCCAATTTGAAACGCGCCATCGTTCGCGGCGTGGATTTATGCCGGTCGGATTTGAGCAAAGCCAATCTTGAAGGCGCGGCGCTTCAGGATGCGCAGCTTGACGGAGCCAATTTACGGGGAGCCAGTCTCATTTGCGCGCAACTCTCCGGCGCCACGCTCAAGGGTGCGAGCCTTGAAACGTGCGACCTCAAACAAGCCGATCTCAATGGCGCGAACTTAAAGGAAGCCAACCTTGCCGCCGCCGATCTTCGTGGCGCGGATTTGTTTGGCTGCAATCTTTTCGGCGTAAACTTGAAAGACATCCGTTACGACGAAACGACGCAGTGGCCCGCGGGGTTTACGCCTGATCGTAAGGGAGCCCCCAAACTCGCCAGCGCACCAAAGCCGACTTCATCATCGGAGTCGGATACCGGAAGCTTCAAGAGTTCACCCGGATTGAAAATTCCCCAGAAGCCGCTCGCAAAAATTAAATGTCCTTTTTGCGCCGAGGAAATTCTGGCCGACGCAACCAAATGCCGTTACTGCGGCGAGTGGCTGAAAGGCGGTCCCCCGGCGGAAGAGCGCAAAGGTTCTGCAAAAATGTGGGTCGGCGTGGGCGCGGGAATGGCGGCTGCCCTTGTCATCATCATCGGCTTCGTTGCGTTCTCCGGCGGCGAAAACAGTCCAAGCGGCGCGCCCTTTACGTTCGTCAAAAAATCTCCCCCCAAAATCCTGGGAATCCTTGAGGCGCGCGAAATCGGTTCGCAAGATCCCGACGCATGGTTCAAGATTGGCGAATACGGCAAGATCGCCCTCCCATCAGGAATGGAATTCCGGCTCATCGCAACGGAAGCCGCTTCGGACTTGACGCCGCTTCATAAAGCCTTGCCCAATGATTTTCATACGCTCGATCTCCTTTTGGCCGTGATCGAAGACAAAGACCTTAAAAACATCCAGCATTTGACGGGGCTGAAGGAGCTTTATCTTCCGCCGCAAATTGGCGATGACGGTCTGGCTCTTTTGAAACCGCTCACTTCGCTGAACGTGCTGCTCATTTATGACGCCCGGATTACCGACGCAGGACTTGAACATTTGAAAGCGATGACTTCGCTCACCGATATCTTCCTGCCGCGGCAGATTTCGGCGCAGGCCAAGGCCGATCTTCAGAAGGCATTGCCCAACGCCAACGTCTCGCAATACTAAAGTTGATCACTTTTTCAAACTCCGTTTCATGACGCTCGCACGGAACACCCTCGACTACTGGGTTTCGCAGCTCGGGAATTACGCGCTCTCGTTTGTGACGAGCATCTTCGTCGCCGTGATGCTTGGCGCCGAAGGACGCGGTCTTCTCGTCGCGGTGATTCTCGTCAATACGCTAGGGGTGAATTTGACCAATCTCGGCGCGCAATCGGCCTCAATGTATTTCGTCGGCAAAGAACCCGCAAAGCTCGCGCAGTGGCGGGCGGTCGCGCTTGCATGGACTCTGATCACGGGGATCGTCGCGTTTGTGACGTTCATGTTTGCGGGCGCGTGGCTACGGAACCGAGTTCTGAGTCAGGTTCCGGCGTTGCAAGAATTTCCGTGGGGATATATGGCGCTGGCGGCTTCGATGCTTCCATTCTCGCTCTACTTTTTCGCGGCACAGGGAATATTGACTGGCCTTGGACGCGTGCGGGAACTTTCGCGCTTCCTCTTCTATTATTCATTCGCAACGAACTCATTGCATCTTGCGACTCTCGGTATTGCAGGGGGCTTTTTGAAATTGGATTCGTCGTCACTCGCGCGTCTTCTGATTTTGATTTGGGCGACAAGCCAAATTGTCGCGGCGAGCGTCGCGCATCGGATGATAGCCCCCGCAACGCCCGCGCGGATTTCCCCACGCGAAATCGCTTCGGCTTCGCCCGCGTGGCTTTCGTACGGATTCCGCGCGTTCATCGGCTCGTTCGCGTCGGGACTTGTCAACCGGATGGATCACCTGTTTCTTTTTCCGATGGTCGGCGCGGTCGGAATCGGCATTTACAATCTTTCGGCCAAACTGGCGGAGCTTGTTTTCCAGCCGTCGGCGGCGTTCGAGACGGCGGGTTTTGCTCTCGTTGCGCGAGGCGATCCACGCGAATCAGCGCAACTTGTTCAGGATTTGTTTCGCGTCAATTTTCTGCTGAATGTGGTCGCGATTAGCGCGTTGATGATTCTATCTTATCCGCTCGTTGTTCTTTGTTACACGCATGAATACATCGAAGCCGTGACGCCGCTCCGCATTCTGCTTCTCTGCGCGCCGCTCATGGCGGGATCGCGAATTTTTTCGCTCTACTTCAGCGCGCAACTGGGTCGTCCCCAAATTCCTTCGGCCGTCGGCTGGATTACGGCGATTGTCAACGTCGCGTTGATGCTGCGAGTTGTCGTTCACCATCACGGCGGGCTTGCGGGAGCGGCATGGGTGACCACGACCAGCTACGGATTGATGTTCATATTGTTGGGCGCGCTATTCGTGCGCGAAACCGGCCTATCCAATCCCCACGGCTATTTCATTCCTCACCGCCGCGATCTCGACCGACTGCGCAAACTTCTCGCAAACATTCGCGGCAATGCCAATCATCGCAAGGGCTACGGAAAATAAACGCATCTCGATTACCTCCATTTTTCCAGTTTCATATTTGTCATGATCGCGGGCACTCCCCAATCAAATCCGTTTCTTTTTCGTTCGCGTTCATTGCGGTCTTTGCGGTTAAGTATTTATGGTAATGGATTCATGCCAATTCGTCGCTCACAATCCTTGCGTGGGTTCATCGCAATTGCGGGAATTGTCGCGGGATTACAGATTATGTCTTACGCCCGGTGCGAAGTGGATGAGCTAACGAGGCCATCGGAACAAATTGTGGAGCCACGTGAATTGAAACGCGAAACCGTTATCCTCCTTCACGGCATGGGTCGCTCGCGGCTTTCGATGTCGTGGCTCCAATTCCAGCTATCGCGAGCAGGGTATCGTACGCTAAACTTCCCGTATCAAACTTTGACTCGCACAATGGATGAAAATTCGGATCGGCTCGCGGAATTCATCGCGAAGGAGACCGATGGCGAAACGTATCACCTGATCGGACATTCGCTCGGCAGCATCATCATCCGCAACGGATTCAAAAAAGAATTTCCGCCTGGACTTGGTCGCATCATCATGCTCGCGCCGCCAAGCCATCCGCCGATTCTGGCCAAAAAACTTTATCGTCTTTGGCCGTATCGAATCCTTTTCGGCGATAGCGGCCAGCGACTCGCGAGCGACGAGTTTTATGCTTCGCTTCCGATCCCTGCGGGCGAATTTGGCATCCTTGCCGGTGACGGCGCGCCGCATTTTCTCTTCGGCGAACCCAGCGACGGCATCGTAACGGTGAGTGGCGCACGGCACGACGCGGCGACCGATTTCAAGGTTGTGCCTGCGCTTCATACTTTCATCATGAATCAGGGCGACGTGTTTGAGTCGTGCGTGAATTTCCTGCGCAAGGGGACGCTCGCCGCGTCCGATGAACATGCCGCCCGCTGATCCCGCTCCCGCCAACTCCTCGGTGGAAGCGATTCCACCGCGCGTTGGGTCGCACCTCGTACTTGGAATCTCAATCATTCTTCTCGCCGCAGCGCTGATCCCGATCTGGAACCGATGGCAGAGCGCGATCAAGTTTCCCTATCAGATGGACGCCGAGGAGGGGTTCCTCTATCACGAAGCGCAGGAACTTTATCTCGGCCATTCGATTTATCATCCGATTGATAAGCCCCCTTATATCGTCGGAAATTATCCGCCGATTTATCCGTGGATTGTTTCGAGGCTCATCGGCCCCGGCGCAAACGGCCTGCCGCTCGCGCGTTGGGTCGTCATGACTTCAGCGATGCTCACGACGATGCTTATTGCCATGTGTGTTGCGGTGAAGACTCGCAGAATTCTCCCGACACTCGCCGCGCCGATTTTGTTTATCGCAACCTATGAGTTCCACAATTGGTCTCCCTTCTGTCGCGTAGATTTCCCAGCGCTCGCATTCACACTGGCGGGGATGTTCGTCATGCTCGCTTTCAGTTCGCGGTGGATGGCGATGCTCGGCGCGATTCTATTTGCGCTGGCGTTCTTCACGAAGCAAACCGCTGTGATTGCCCCTGTCGCGTGTGCCTTTGCGTTGATCGTGCGCGACCGTCCCCGCGCAAAGTATTTCATCCTTCCATACGTCTTGTTCATTGTGATCGGAACTCTCGCGATGGACTTTGCGACCGAAGGCCGATACTGGGCACATACCGTCACTTACAACCGCAATACGATGGATTGGGGCGCGTTCCGAGCCGTGATGAAACACGAGATTTGGTTTTTCTATAGGTGGTGGATCGCGGGGCTCGTCGTCGGCGCAACGGCGCCTGTGATTGGACGCGTCCTCGCGCGACATGATTTGGAATACGCTAATTCCGCAACTTCGAT
>CAZPIK010000013.1:25077-25864 GCA_964586185.1 uncultured Candidatus Sumerlaeota bacterium
CGGAGACTTCATCCTCGGTCTCTACGCGCTACTCGCCACGCTCTCGCTTCTTACTTTCGCGAAAGCGGGATCGGCTCCAAATTACGCGCTCGAACCGCTCGCCGCCGCCGCGCTCTTCGGAATGTGCGCATGGGACAAACTGCGTTTCCGGGAGCGCGCGTGTCCTCACGCGCAGAAGCCGACGGGGACGTTTGCGCTCCCGGAAATTCAGTCCCGGCGGATCGCAATAATCGGGTTGTTTGCGATGAACGCGCTCATTCTGATTCATGCCCTGCGTATTGTGTCGGGTCTTGCGTACGCGCCGATGGATCCCTGGAGCGTCGGACCTGAGATGTTCAGTTCGCGCAATCCCGACGACGCCGACCGTGAATTGGGTCGCGCGTTGCTCGCCGAAATCCAGTCAACCGACGGTGAAGTCCTTAGCGAGTTCCCGATCTTCAACATCCTATCCGGACGCGACGTTTTCTATGAGCCGTTTATTATGTCGCGCCTCGCCGCCGAGGGACTATGGAATGAAGCAGCATTCAACGTCATGCTCGAGAGCAAAAAGTTTGCGCTGATCGTCACGGCGCAGGATTTACGCCGGATGGAAGAAGGCGAGGCAATCCTGCGGTTCACGCCGGAAATGGTTCGGACGATTCTCGGGCGGTATAAGTTGAAACGGATAATGGGAGGAATCGGCTCGCTCGGGCTAACCTATTACTTGTGGATACCCAAATCGCCCATCGAGATTAAAAACGAAGCCGAGGAATCTCGCTCAATATCGTAACATCTGGGTAAGCTAGGT
>CAZPIK010000014.1:0-25647 GCA_964586185.1 uncultured Candidatus Sumerlaeota bacterium
TGATCGAAGTCGAACCGCCGACGCGCTCGAATTCCTTTTCCTGCAACACGCGCAGAAGTTTGGTCTGGGTCGAGACCGACAACTCGCCGATTTCATCGAGGAACAACGTCCCGCCGTCGCAAACTTCGAACTTGCCGATCTTGCGGGCATGTGCGCCCGTGAAGGCTCCCTTTTCATGACCGAAAAGTTCGCTTTCAAGCAGCAATTCCGGGATCGCGCCGCAATTAATCGCCAAAAATCTTTTTTCACTGCGGTCGCCATGATGGTAAATCGCCCGCGCAACGAGTTCTTTTCCGGTTCCCGTTTCGCCGGTGATAAGGACCGGAATATTTTTCGCGGCGACGCGCCCAATCTCTTTATAGACTGACTGCATGGCATCGCTCTTGCCAATGATTCCGAGCGCGTAATCCTCGCGGGAGAGGAGCGGCTGATACGAAACCACCGCCTTCATGTTGTCGGACGAGCGAAGCGCGTCAGCCAACAACCGCTTGACCTTGTCAATCTCGAAAGGCTTCAGGACGTAATCGTATGCGCCTGCCTTCATCGCCTCGATCGCGGTTTGAGTATTGGCGTAGGCGGTCATAATGATGACGAGCGCCTTCGGATCAATCTTGCGCATTTCGCGCAGCGCGGCGATGCCGTCCATTTTCGCCATGCGAACGTCCATGAGGACGAGGTCGGGCTTGTGCTCGCGGAAAAGCGAGAGCGCTTCTTCGCCATTTGCGGCGAGCAGAAGGTTATAGTTATCGCGGGCGAGAATACGCTTAAAGGAGTATAGGGCGTCCTTTTCGTCGTCCACGATCAGAAGAGTATGCTGGACGCTGGAGTCCTCATTTTGAGTCATGTTGCGATGGGTTCCTCGGCGGGGAGCGCGATCTCGAAGGTGGTTCCGCGCCCCAATTGACTGCTCACCTTGAGGCCGCCGCCGTGCTCGATGATGATCCGGCGGGTGATGAACAATCCCAGCCCCGTGCCGCGATCCTTCATCGAGAAGAACGGGGTGAAAATTTCTTGTAACTTTTCCTCGGGCAATCCGCAACCTTCATCGCGGATGCGAATGTAAACGGCTTTCCCCTTCTCTGTTTTGAGCAGCCCGGTTGAGAAATGGATGGTCTCTCCCTGACGGCGCATTGCTTCAAGACCGTTCAAGGCGAGATTTAACACCGCCTGACCGATTTCGCCGGGGTTGACCCGAACGGCGGGAAGCCCCTCCGTGAAACGTTTGACCATTTTTTTTCCGAGCGAGGAGGCCTTGTGTCCGACAAGCATGCAGACGTCCTCCATGATCGGATTAATCTGCGCGGGGGATTTCTGATCGCGATTGCGCTGCGAACGAGGAAACTCGAGCACTTGATCCACGATCTTGTTGATGTGATCGAGCTTTGTTTCCATGACTTCGAGATCGGTGCGGCTTTCTTCCGAAAGATTTTCATCGGCGCGAACCGAATGGGTCAGCATGCGGAGGATGGAAAGGGGATTCCGAACTTCGTGGGCGATCTCGGCGGAGAGCGCGCCCAAGAGAGAAAACTTTTCCGTCTCGCGCAGGAGTTCCTCGCCGCGAAAAATGCGTTGGTATCGCTGGGCGTTGATAATTGCGGCGGCGGCGTGTCCTGCGAAAGCCGTCACGAGCGCGATATCCTCCTCATTAAATTCGCGCGGCTCCGGCGTATAGATGTTGAGGACGCCGATGGGACGATTTAGGAAAACAACCGGAATGGCCAGCAGTGAGCACAATCCCGATTCGCGGGCGACGGCGCGGAGGCGATAAGCCTTTTCTTTTCGCACGTCGCGGACGTAAAAGGGCGCGCGAGTTTTAATCGCCTGCGCGATGATGTTACCCGCGACCGGGAAACTTCCGCGCGAGGCATACGCGGGCGAAACATTCCCGGAAACGGCCTTGATCTCGAAACTCAGTCCCTTGTCATCGAGCAGAAAAATCGAACTGACGACCGCATCCATGAGCCGACGCACTTCATCGGTCACGCGGCGCAGCACGTCTTCGAGCGCGGGCTCGGAAACAATCGTCCCCGCAATTTTGAAAAGGGTCGAGAGTCGCGTCGCCTTGCGCCGGTTCTCTTCGTAAAGATTCGCCGCGTGCATGACGCGCGCCGCTTGCGCCGCGACGGCCATGAGTAAGTCCTTGTCCTCGTCCGCAAAAGCATGCAGTTTGTTGCTATCCACGTTCAGCACGCCCACGACTTCACCGCCGATGATGAGCGGGACGGCTAGCTCGCTCTTCACGTCGGTTTTAATGCTGACGTAATGCGGACTTCTCCGCGCGTCGCCGACGAGGAGCGGTTCGCCGGTCTTGGCCACCCAACCTGTGACGCCTTGACCGACGCGGAGTTTCGTCCGCTCGACCTGATCCGGCGGAATGTTATGCGCGATCTCGATATTGAGAACGCCTGTCGCGCGGTCAATCAGAATGAGCGATCCGCTCGTCGCGCGGGTTGCCTTAACCGCTTCCTTTAGAACCAGCCGGAGAACCGTTTCTGGGCGTTGCGTCGTCGTGAGAATATTCGAGACGTTGTAAAGAACGCGGAGTCGCTCAAGTTCGCTTCCGTTGGAATCGGCGCGGCGTCCCTTGGCGGGCTGTTCCCTTTTCATAGGAACTCCATTTGGTCGCGGCGGATGAACACCTCCTGCCGACCGCCGTAAACGGCTTTGACCCATCCTTCGACCCCCGCGTTTTCGATGGCGACGACCGTTCCCGGCGGAAGAATGAAATCGGCGGCGGCGGATTCATCGCTGGGCGCTTCATGCGGGCGAACGTCGGCGGCGACGACGACTCCGCGCGAGCTATAACGTTCCTCGCGATACTTGCAAATCGCCAAAGCGTGGGAAATCAGCGCAAGAGAAAGGAGTATCCATGTAAGCCGAATCCCGGCGGCTCGTCGTTTGGATGCCCGCTGCGCCATAAACGCCATACTTGCGACGGCGCATCCAGAGAGAGTCATGAGCGCGGCAAGCGCGGCCCATTCGTTCAGCGCGAGCGAGGCATAAACAATCTGCAGCGGCCAAAGCGGGAAAAGAGCGTTCTGCGATTCGGCATCGGGCGCAAGCATCTGGAGGTTCTCGCGCGCGGATCGGTGACGCGGGTTTTCGCGGAGCGCCTTTAAGAGCATCCAGACCGCGCGGCCCTTTTCGCCATTGCGGGCGTAGGCGGTTCCGAGATTGTAGTAGAGCGCGGGATCGGCGGCGTCGCGCTCGGTCAGCGATTCATAGCCCTTGATCGCGGCGTCCCAATCGCCTCGCGCGTAGGCTTGATTCGCTTCTTCAAAAACGGTCGAGAGAGGTTTCGTCTCGGCGGCGCGCAAGATTCCAACGCTAAGAAAGAGGAAGAAAAAGAAATTAACGCAGAGACGCAAAGACGCAAAGGCGCAAGGAGGATTATTGAAATCGGGTACTGCTCCTAAAACATTTGTCCACCCTGTCCACTTAGTCCATTCGGTCCAAGCTTCGCGCAATTTCAAAATAGCCGCCCAATCGCAATGAACCTTTTTGCGCCTTTGCGTCTTTGCGTCTTTGCGTTGCCTTCTTATCATGATGACGATTCCGTGAGTAGCAAAGTTCGCGATTCTTCGATCCACGCCGCAAGATTGGATGCGATCAAACCCGGCGGAGCATATTGAACCGCCGCGCAAGATTGGATGATCTCGGCGATTCGACGCGCGGAAGTCTCGGCGATTTGTTCGACCCTAAGCCACTGCTCGATTTCGTCGGCGGTCGCTCCATCGGCGGAAGTGCCTCGCAAATCGGCGGCGTATTCGCGAAGCGCCCGTTCGAGCGCAGAAGCCGTGGTTTGAGGATCGCGGCTGGAGGATGTGTGCTGAAGTTCGGCTAATTTTTTTTGAAGAGCGGGTCGCGCATTCCGACGCCGAATCTCGCGAGGGTCCATGGCCTCGCGGCGACGCGAACGGGCAAAGACCCACGCCGCTCCGCCCGCCGCGCCCATTTGCATCAACCAATAAAGGGGATTCTCGATCAGCGGAAACGGACGCTTACGATCCACATCAAGCATCGGTTCGATGTAGCGGAGCCTTTCGCCCTCGGCATTCGCAGCAGGCGCGGTTCCCGCAATCGGAGCCGCTCCGTTCACTGGAAGTTTGCCGGGAGTGATTGTCAGTTCGCGCGCGGGTGATCTAAGCGTGCGATAACTTTCGGTCTTGGGATCGAACGTGATGTAAGAGAGTTCTGGAATCTTTACAGTTCCCGAACGGGTCGGGCGAAGCAGAAATTCAACAGTCTTGGATCCGCGAATGCCATCCGAGCCGACGACTTTTTCTGTTTTCTGAGTTTGATCAAAAATCTCGAAATCGCTTCCGGCGGGGAACTGCGGTTCCGCGGCCTGCGCGATATTTCCGCTTCCCGAAATCTTGACCGAAAGAGTGATAATGTCATCTTGCGAGGCCGTGTCGCGGTCGGCGAGCGAATCCAGCGTGTAATCGCCAACCGTTCCGGAAAACGCGGGATCGCGTCCTTTTTCCGGCAGCGGGCGAACATAAAGTTTCATCGCCCCCGCCATCGCGTCCACGTTGATGATGTTATCGAAGAGTGATCCTGTTTGGACGCGCAACTGAATCCTCGCGCCGTAGTCCTTGACCTCCATTTCGCCCGGTTCGGAGGGCGTTAACGCGGCCTGATAAAACGGCAGAACGCTATACGTGATCCCATCAATCGTTTCGGGACGAAATTGGAATTGGTCTTTGGGCAGGGGGACTTCATCGGCGAGGAGACTTTGGGTCGTCGGGACGATATTCCCCCAATTGCGAATCGCGCGGGCGATGCCGGGATCCACGTAAAGAAGAAGCGTGAGCATGACCGGTTCGCCGATGAACGGTTCGCTTTTTGAGAGTCGCGGACGGACAAACATTTTTCCCTTGAGCTGGCGGTTGATGTTCGGGTCGCCGCTTTTGGGGTTCAGAATCGGCTCGGTCTGGAGACTCGGCGGCAGAGCGTCCAGCGCGTCCTTCATCACGCGCACCGTGATCGGTTCAGTCGCCATCGCCTGACCGCCCGATTCGACCTTCGCTTCGCCGATGACGTAATCGCCGGGCTTGGAAGCCGAAAGCCGGTAAGCGTATTGAAGCGTAATCCGAACGCGGCCATTGATGTTGAACGTCTGATGACCAAGATCGGGACCGCCGTCAATTTGAAGTCCGCCAAAATCGGGGGCGGTGACTTTCGGTTGTTCGTTGTAATCGTTCGTCTCGACGCGAATGACGTAAGTGATCGGCTCCCCTTCGACGAGCGAGGTCGGCTCGGCCACGGCTTCCACGCCAATGACCGCGGCGGGGACTTGCACCGCAATGGAAAAGAACACCCCCACGATTAAAGCAATCGCCACGCGCAATTCTGCAACCTCGAAGGACGATGAGAATGTCCGTTTGAATTTGCATTGAAACCCCGAAGGGGTTTCGTAACAAAGCCCAGGGTTGGCGCGCGCGAAGCAAGCGCCTACCCTGGGTAGCGCGCGAGAAATTCTCCAACCGCAACGCGGTTGCGCCATTTTGTTTTCATGCGTTACCGAACGGCGCAACCTCGTTGAGGTTGCAAGAATCAACGTCCCGAACCCAGGGTAGCCTTGCTGCGCTCGGCAACCCTGGGCTTTGTTACGCAACCCCTTTGGGGTTGAAGAAGGACTTCTCTCTCTGGGGAAACCCAACATTACATCACCAATCCTTCACGTTCGTCTTGCCCGTGGATTTGCCCTGAAATCGGAACAGCTTCTTGAATTGTTCGGGCTTCTGCTCTTGAAGAGAATTCAGCACTCGCATGGCGTCAATTTCTTCGGGGGTAAGCGGCGGTGGAGTTCCCTCGGCATGGGCAGCGGAGGCCGAAGCGCCGTTCTTGGCTTCGCCGGGTTTATTGCGCGAACCTTGATTCGGCTTGCCGTCGGGTTTGGGCTGTTCTTGCTTTCCTTCTTTCGGCTTTTCCTGTGTGGAATCGCGCTTCTCATCCATTCCCTGCTCTTGTTGCTTGGGCGATGATTTCTCTTCGTCTTTGGATTCTTCGCCTGATTCCGAGGGGGACTTCTCACCTTCTTCTTTACCCTCGTTTTTCTCCTGATCCTTTTCGCCTTGGTTGTCCTTGGATTCGCCATCCTTGGACTGCGACTGCGAATCCTTGGAATCGCCCTTGGAATCCTTATTGGGCTGGGAATCCTTTCCGCCGCCCGATCCCTCGCTCTTCGGGTCGCCTTCCTTTTTGTCGCCCTCTTGTTTCTGATCCTGACTCTGCTGCTGCTGTTGCTGCATTTGTTCTTCGATCCGCTTGATGATCCGACGCGTCGTCTCGAAGTTATACTTGGCGTCGCGATCCTTGGGATCGGCGAGGATGGCTTCGCGGAACGATTCGAGTCCCTCGCGCAGCAGACCAAGCCGCTGCTCCGGTTTCATTTCCTTATTTTCTTCGGACATCGCCTCCATGACGCGCGAATAGCCGAGATTATAATGGGCGTCGCGCTTGGAAACTCGGCTTTCGCCCGCGAGCGATTTCTGCAACGCTTCGCGTGACGGAGCGAATTTTCCCTTTTTCGCAAGCGTTGTTCCGAGATCGAACTGGATTTCCGGCGACTCCGGATCCTGCTCGGCGGCTTTCCGGAAAGCTTCGAGCGCGGCGTCGTAGTTTTGCTTTTCGTATTCGGCCACTCCGCGCCGGGCTTGGGATACGGCATCGGCAGCAAACAAGAATGAAGACGAAAGCGACAATATTAAGAAGTTAACGCAAAGGCGCAAAGGCGCAAAGGCGCAGAGTAGAAACCTCCGAGTGGGCTTGAAAAATCCGACGTGAAAACACGTTTCACGTAATTCCCTTGAGACAATAGATACACATTTTGAGCGCAAGACAACTTCATTGCGTCTTTGCGCCTTTGCGCCTTTGCGTTGATTTCTTCGGCCTGATCGCAAGTCCATCATCCTTTATTCCGTGTTTCCCAGCATCGAAGGTTCGCGCGATAGGGGCGCGGGTCGTGAAAAGAGCAACCAGATCATCGCGAGCAGCGCAGGCGCGGCAAACCACGAAAATCGGTCGCGATAGATGACGAGCTTGCGCGATTCCAACTCCGATTTCTCCAATCCGTTAATCGTCCGCGAGACCGCTTCGACGGCGGACATGGGCGAATCGCCCGCCGCATAAGCCGCGCCGCCCGTCGCCTTTGCAATGGCCGCGAGGCCTCCCAGATCGAGCCGCGAATTGACCTTTGTCCCCTCGGCCGTCTCCTTGTAACCCTGCTCGGCGGGAACCGGCGCGCCCGATTCGGTGCCGATGCCAATCGCGAAAATCTTCATCCCGATGGCGGCGGCTTCCTCGGCGGCGGCGAGTCCCTGCCCTTCATTATCCTCGCCGTCGGTGATCAAGACAAGGACGGGACGACCCGATCCGCCGCGCTCGAACGCCCCCTTGGCCGAGCGGATGGCGCGCCCCAAATCGGTTCCTTGCGTCGCGATGGAATCGGCGTCAAGCGATTCCAAAATCAAATCGGCGAGCGAAAGATCGAGCGTCATGGGGCAATTGACGAATGCCTCGCCCGCGAACGCGATGATGCCGACGCGATTGCCTTTAAGTCGCCGCAGCAGCCATTTGAGGCTCTCCTTCGCCTTCACGATTCGGTTGGGACGAACGTCCTGCGCGAGCATGCTGCGTGAGGTATCAAGCGCGATCAGCACATCCACGCCCGAACGTTTCACGACTTGCTCGACGCGGCCATATTGCGGTCGAGCGGTGGCGAATGCGAGAAGCGCGAAAGCGACAAGCGCAACGGCAAGGCGACGCCGACGCCATGCCGCAACGGACGCGGGATAGAGCCGCGCGATGAGGGGCGCGTCGCCAATTTGAGCCGCCGCGCGTGTACGGCGTCGTTCCGCGAACCATCCCAGCACGGCCAAGAGCGGCACGAGGAGGAGTAGCCAAAGGAGTTGGGGATGGCCGAAGTTCAAGTTATAGCCTCGCGGGGCACGCATTTGTTTTGAAAGCGAAAATGAAAATTGGACGCCCGACTTTGGAGTGCGCGGGCTTGACCGCGCTTTTCCGGCGGCGGCTCGACGCCGCGCAGATCGTCAAGCCAATCCGAACTAAAGCGGCGTCAAGCCGCCGCACTCCAAAATAGTGGGCTTTCACGGAAACGACCATAGCCACGTCCTTTCAAGGAGGAAGGCGAGACCAAAGAGCGCGAGCGCGGGGATCAGGAAAAACGCGGCTCGTTCGTCGAAATAATTTGTCTCGCTCGTTTCGATCTTCGTCCGTTCCATCTTATCAATCTGCGAGTAAATCTGTTTCAGACTTTCGCCGTCATCCGCGCGGAAGAATTTTCCTCCCGTCATTTCGGCGATTTTCGATAGTGTGGCCTCGTCAATGTGCGATTGCATCGTTCCGGTGGTCCAGCCGCCGAGCGGACTCTTCATCGGAATTTCAACGAGTCCCTCGCTGCCGACGCCGATGGTGTAGCAGCGAATTTTGAGCTTCTGCGCGAGTTCGCCCGCCGTCAGCGGTTGGATTTGCCCATGATTGTTCTCGCCGTCGGTGAGAAGGATGATGACTTTGCTTTTCGTCGGCGAATCCTTGATTTTATTGATCCCGTTGGCGAGTCCCATCCCGATGGCGGTGGCATTGCCGTCCAAGAGATCGAAACCGATGCGATCCACAAAAGTTTCGAGCGCGGCGTAATCGCGCGTCATCGGGCAGAGCGTGAACGTCTCCTTGCCGAAGATCGTGATGCCGATCATGTCGTCGGTGCGGCCCGCGATGAAATCCTTCACAACCTCTTTCGATTTCTCCATTCGGTTCGGCTCGAAATCCAGCGCGCGCATGGATTCGCTCACGTCCAGAACCAGCATGATCCCGATTCCTTCCGTCTTGCGCTTCTGCTCGCTCCATGGGGTTTGAGGTCGCGCGAGTGCGACGACGAGTAGAACTGAAGCGATGAGCGTAAGAAGTTTCGGAAGCGGACGAGAGAGAATTTTTAGCGAGCGCGTCGGTTTGTCGATGAGACGAAGCGACGAAAAAATCATCTTCGGCGTCACGGTCTTTCGTCGTCGGATTAAAAAGAAAATCGCGACGGGAAGAAGCGTGAGGAGCAAAAGCCAGCGCGGTTCGGCAAAGCGGATCATGACGTTGCCTCCGCGACTTGTAATGACGCGGTCATTCGCGCGGCTTCCTTCAATTCCTCCGGCGGAGTCGTCGCAAGGATAATCGCGCGCGCGTCGTCCCAAATCGTCTTCCACCTTTCGCGCGGCGGCTCGAACTTCGAAAATTTCACGAGATCGCACTCGTTAAGAAAGCGTTGCGTTTGTGAAAGGATATTTTCGCTCACACCCTTGGACTGTAGCGTTTCCATGCACTCGTAGGTGGTCATGTCGAGCGCGCTAAAGTTGTGCCGACGCCCCCAATAAGCGCGGAGCAAATCGGACGCAAGCGTGTCAATTTCTTTCACGGGTCCGTGCTCGGCAACGGGCAGACTTTGTAGGCGGCTCATTTCGCGCAATGCCCAAGCTCCGGGCGGCAAGAGCGGTTCAACGGGAATGGGAGGCGCGGGGCGGCTGGCTCGCGCGCGGAGCCAACGCCGAAGCGCAAGGAACGCGAGCGCCGCAACAGCAATGGCAATGATCACAATCATTACAGTCGCGAGCCACCCGCGCGGAAAGAGATAAAGTCCCTTCATCGGCGCAAGGGACTCGCTCTTTTCATCTCCAGTTACGACGCCGATCACGCGAACGCTCGAAGTCGTCGCCGAAAGTTCATCGAGTGTGGATTCGGCCGGATTCGTGCCGCTCCTTTTCAGGAAAACTTTTGCGGGAGGCAGCGAGGTGTCGCCTTCTCCAAAGGCCGTGAGCTTCGCACGCCAAAGTTTCCGCGCATCCTTTTTTTCGGTGAGCGATTCACCTCCCGCATCCATCGGTTTCCAATCGGCGGCCAAATGCCAGTTCTCCGGATCGAGATCGAACGTCACTTTCTCGATGCGCGTAGGATCAAACGCGGGATCATCGCCCGTCAGAAAAACGTCAATTGTTTCGCCGAGATGGACTTCCTTGGCTGGCGATTCAAGCGTGAATTGCTGGGCGAATGAAGGGGTTAGGAGTTTCATCCAAACTAGCACGGCCAACGCGAAGGGTAACGGAAGTCTTGGGATGAATCCGGGAGCGCCGACGTCCTCGTCGGCTCTTGTGCGTGAGGACACGCGCGCTCCCGGCAATTCCATCCAGAACTTCCGCTTGGCTGTAATAATTATCAGGAGCACGTCTCATTCCTCGTGTGCATGCCCGTGCGAATCGAGCGTCGGAGTCGTCGGCGCACTTCGAGATGACGATTCCGACTTTAATTGGGCGACCGCTTGCTTCAGCGTATCGTCGTGAATCGTCACGGGAATTTTCTTCTTCAGTTCCGCGATCAATTGGTCGCGCGTGGCTTCATACGCTTCTTTCCGCCACGACTTTTCGACCTTTTCGCGAACTCGCTCCAGCGGCTCGAACTCGCCCGCCCGTTTATCGGCGAGTCGGAACCAATGATGTCCGCGCGCAGAGGGGAGCGGTCCCGTCGTATAGCCGACATCGTGCCTAATGATCCGCGCGGCGAGGCCGGGGACCATTCCCGCGCTCGCGATGAAGTCGTCCGCCGTCGCCGTCCAGCCCAGATCGCAACCGCTCGTGAGTTTATCGCGATCCAAACTCACCTCGCGCGCGACGGCGGCGAAGTCTTCGCCTTTGGATAGACGCTCACCGACCGCATTAGCCTCATCGGCTTTCAGCGTTACGATATGCTGAAGATTGACGGCGTCGGTCTTGCGATAATCATCGCGATGCTTTTCATAATAAAACCGAATGGCTTCGGGATCGCTGGCGGGCGCAATTGAAGCGAGCAGCGTCCTCGCGAGCGACTGAATTTCAAAAATGCGGCGATCCATCGAGTATTCCGGCGAGCGATCCAGTTTTCTACGTCGGGCTTCCTCGGCGAGAAGCGCGGTCGTCATGAAGTCCTGAGTGAATTTGACGAGTTGCTCCGAGCTGGGCGATTCCTTGGGATTTGCTCGTTTCCACGCCTGAATAATTTCTTGAAGCGTGACTTCCGCGTCGCCGACGGTCGCAAGAACCATCGAACCTTCAGGAGGAGCTGCTTGTTTGTTTTCGCTTCTGAGTTTTTCAAGTCTTGCGGAAAGATCCGCGCGTTTGGTTTCCTTCTTTTCGAAGAACACCGCTTTTTCAAGGGCGTGGATTGCTTTCTCCGTATCTGGAATTTGTCCGGTGTAAAGATCGGCTAGTTTTTCAGCGGCCTGCGCTCGCGATTTGCCGGAGACCCCCGAATCCTCCGCCAGTTTCTCGTAAATATCGGCGGCGGCGTACCAGAGTTTATCCGCCTCCATTTTCTTGCCGATGTCCATTTGGCGTTTGAATCGGAATATCCCGCGCGGACTGATTCCTTTACCGATGGGAAGGACGTCCATGATGACGATGAAAACAAGCAATAAAAGTCCCGCCCAAAGACCGATAGCCGCCCAAGGCGTCTTGCGCCGGGACGTCACGGAACCCGCAGTTTCAGGTCGTTTGCGTTTGGAGGGAGTCATCTCATCTTCCTCCGCGACGGGCGCGGCGACGAAAGAATTTCACTAATTCCTTTTCGTAAGGAACGCCGGTCTGGAGATTGATCTGACCGATTTCACGACGCGAGAAGAGTTTTTTCAGCTCCTCGCGACGTCGCGATTGGAAATCCGCGTATCGTTTGCGGAACCTCGAATCGGCGGAATCCACAACCGTCGTTTCGCCCGTCTCGGCGTCGGCGATTTCGATCAGTCCGACAGGAGGCATTTCCTTCTCCATCGGATCCTCGACGCAAAGCGCGATCAAATCGTGTCGGCGCGAGGCGGCGGCGAGTTGATCTTCATACGCGACCTCAAGAAAATCGGAGAGCAAAAAAACGACCGCGCGACGGCGTAAAACATGCCGCAAGTGTTCGAGTGCCAACCCCAATTTTGTTCCGCGACCCGATGGCTCGAAACCAAGCACCTCCCGCACGAGCCGGAGCGTATGCCGCCTTCCCTTGCGCGGCGGAACAACGAGCTCAAGACGGTCCGAGCAAAGAATGAGTCCGATGCGATCCTGATTGGCAATCGTCGCAAACGCGAGCACGGCGCAAATCTCCGCGATGAGTTCCGATTTGAATTCCGAGCGCGTCCCGAATCGGCACGACGCGCTGGCATCCACCACAAGGAAAACCGTCATCTCGCGCTCTTCGCGGAAGCGCTTGACGTGCGCTTCGCCCGCGCGCGCCGTCACGTTCCAATCAATCGAACGGATTTCGTCGCCCGGCGCATAGGGACGCACCTCCTCGAACTCCATCCCCTGCCCTTTGAAAACGCTGTGATATTCACCCGCGAGTTGTTCCGAGACAATCCGCTTGGAGACAATTTCAATTTGTCTGACCTTGCGTTGGAGAACGGCGATGGAGGTTTCGGACATGGAAGTCTTCCCGCCTCAATTTCGGCGGCCCAATGATTATTCGAATTCGCTCGCGATCACGGCACCTCGACGTGATCGAACAACAGCCGGATGACATGATCCGCCGTTTTTTCCTCGGCCTCGGCTTCGTAGCTGATAACAATGCGATGGCGCAGCACGTCGGGACCGATCAGTTTGATGTCATCGGGAATAACGTGCGCGCGTCGCGCGAGAAACGCCTGCGCGCGCGCGGCCCTCGCAAGGAAGATCGTCGCGCGTGGCGATGCCCCATACTGCACGTAGTTCTCAATTGGAACTTTGTAAGCCTTCGGTTCGCGCGTCGCCATCACAAGATTCACGATGTAATTCTTGATCTTTTCATCCATGTAAATGGATTCGACCAGTTTGCGGACGCGCAGAATCTCCGTGGCGTCGGCGACGGGCTTCACTTCGGCGGGCGGCGGTCCCGTCATAAGGTCCAGAATCGTCCGCTCTTCCGGCTTCGTCGGATAGCTGACGAGCACCTTCATCATGAAGCGATCTACCTGCGCTTCCGGCAGCGGATAAGTCCCTTCCTGCTCGATCGGGTTCTGCGTCGCCATGACCATGAAGGGATTCGGCAGCGGATAGGTCGTGTCGCCGATCGTCACCTGCCCCTCCTGCATGGATTCGAGCAGCGCGCTCTGAACTTTTGCCGGCGCGCGGTTGATCTCATCGGCGAGGATCATGTTCGCGAAGATCGGTCCCTTGCGCGGCGTGAAGGTCGAGTTCTTCTGATCGAAAATCATCGTGCCGATGAGATCGGCGGGAAGAAGATCGGGAGTAAATTGGATTCGTTGAAACTGGATTTTCAGCGCGTCGCTGAGCGTTTTGATCGTGAGCGTTTTGGCCAGCCCGGGCACGCCTTCAATCAAAACGTGTCCGCCCGCAAGCAACGCGACGAGCAGCCGATCCACCATTGCGTGTTGACCGATGATCCGTTTGCGGAGTTCGGAACGCAGACCGACCAGAAACTCCGATTCTTTTTGCACGATTTCCTGAAGGGCCAGCAGCCCCGAAAAATCGCCCGGTGAAGTCGTCTCGTTCGTCATGGCTGAAAATGCAGCGCTCCTTTTAAAGTGTGAAGAGTGAAGTATGAAGAGTGAAATAAGAAATACCAAGAATGCAGAAAACCGGAGAATCGCAAAACATCATCTGTTCAATCCTCCTACTTCACTCTTCTTACTTCACTCTTCTTACTTCGGCGCGCGCTCGATGGTCGCAAACACGCGGCGTCCTTCCTGTAAAAATCGCATCAAATGGCGTTTGGCATCCTTTGCATCGGAGAGCGCGTCGGAATAATCTTCGAGTGATGTCACAGGCCGACGGTTCACTTCCAGAAGGATATCCCCCGCGGCGATTCCCGCGCGCGCCGCTGGAGATTTCGGCTCGACCTTGACGACTTCCAATCCCCGAACTTCCTCACCGACGTGAGGTTTAAGCTCCATTCCCAAATCTTCGTAATCTTTTTTGGGCTCAGCCTTTTTCTCAGGCTCCTCAACTTTCTGGCGGCGCTGCATCGTGAGTTCCGCGTCCGGCGGACGCTCGACGACCTGCATCGGCAACGCGAGTTCCTCGTATTTCCCCTCGCGCTCGCGGAGAACTTTCAATTCCGCCGTTTCACCGACCGCCTTACTGGCAACAACTCCCAACAGATCGCGCGTCTCGTTGATCTTCGTTCCGTCCACCTCGTAAATGACGTCGTAAGGTTTCACGCCGGCTTTATCCGCAGGTGCGCCCGCAAGCACGTTGGAGACGACGATTCCCTTGCCGCGTTTGGGTTGTGCTTCGATCCCCATTGCCTTTCGCATATCTTCCGTAAGCGGCCACATTTCGATCCCGATGTATCCCCGCTTAATCTTCCCCTGCGAGATGACCTGATCGGTGATGAATCGCGCGTCCTTCGAAGGAATCGCAAAACCGATGCCCTGAAAGAAACCGGAATTGGTCGCGATGGCCATGTTGATTCCGATGAGTTCCCCCTTCAGATTCACAAGCGCGCCGCCGCTATTTCCCGGATTGATCATGGTGTCGGTCTGGATCAAGTGTTCGATATCCACCTTGTAAATCTTGCGCGCCTTCGCGCTGATGATCCCCGTGCTGACCGAACCGCGCAGATCGAGCGGATTGCCGATGGCGACGACCCAATCGCCAATTCGCATTTGATCGCTATCGCCCCACGCAATCGGCTTTAGATCAAGTCCCGTCGCGTCAATCTTCAGAACGGCGAGATCAATGAAATCATCGGAGGCAACCAATTTGACTTTCTCGCCGGGGATTTCCGTGTCGTCGTTTAAGACGACGCTGATCGTTCCTTCCTTCGCTCCGTTCACAATATGTAGATTCGTGACGATATAACCGTCGGCGGACAAAATGACCCCCGAACCCGAAGTCTTGGTTTGGAACATTTCATCCTGAGAATCGTCCGAATCGTCCTTGGGAGACATCTTCAGACCGTGCTCGTCTTCGCCGCCGCCTTCGGATTCCTCTTCACCCGGAAGAAGTCCCTCTCCCTTGAAATCCTTAAAGAATTCCTTCATGCGGGGATCGTCGAGAAAATTGTCGCCATGCATCTGTCGCATCTGGTCGCGGATATCCGCGCTGACGTAAACCGCAACGACCGAGGGGAGCGTCTTCTCGGCGATTTCCGCGAAAGTGTTTTGCGTCAGAACGGGCGAAGCCTGGATTTCATTCTGCGCCGCGCCAGTTTGGATCAGCGCGACCGCGAAACCCGCTGCCGCCGCAAGCGCCCAAGCTCCAAACCTGCGCATACGAAACGCACCGAGTTCAAGAGTAGATTGATTCATGTCCTTTGGCTCCAGACACTCCGCCGACGGATTTCCGATTCCACTTAAGAACCGAAGTCGAATACGACCCGCTATACTACCACCACCGGATAGAAGAACGCCAAGGCGATTACCAAGGCATGATCGGTTGATCCAGCTGCTCCTTTACCAAATGTGTTAACCATGTGCCCGGTCTAAAATGTCAACCCTGTGCCCGATTTGAAATGTCAATCATGTGCCCAGTTCATACCCATTGCTTTCATCCCCAACGGGGATGAGTCCCAAAGCTTGGGATTGGCGCGGAGCGACTACCCCAAGTCAACGATTCCTCCAATCTCCAACTGCAACGCGGTTGCGCCGTTCGCGACGAAAGTACAAACGACAACGGACTAAACGCGCTGAATCCGGGGACGTGAATCCGTGAATCCGGGAATCCGGGGGCGTTGAATCCGGGGACGTTTACTATTTGAGTAATTCACTTCACGGTCCCTTTTTCACAGTCCTTGCTCCGCGCGGCATATTTCGCCCGGTACGCCGCCGTTCGGCGCCCCGAAGCCCCGAATTCCACCGTATCGCATACCCAGTCTTCCACGACACCCGTTACCCCTCAAGCCTGTTCGTGCGCACGGGATAGGATAGGCACGTCGCCTAAGTGGAAGCGGCTTCCAGCCGCTTTCTTCGGAGGATAAGCGGCAAGATGCCGCTTTTACAAATACGCCCGCTGGGGATGAAGCGCTTGACCGCGCCCGCCGCCTATGCGAACTTAAGAGCGATCATTGTGCTTTATCACGGTTTCCCAAGGAGAGGAATATTTTCATGAACGATCAAACTCGATCCACGGATGACACGAGCGCGGATTCTTCGACATTGCCGCGCCGCGATTTTATCAAGCAGGCCGGAGCCGCGGGTGGACTCCTTGTCGCTGCCGGATGCGCGACGTCGTCAACGCCGAAAGTCGTCGAGGCCACGGCCGATGCCAAACCCGACACCGTCGCCGCCGGGCGCAAGATCGGCCCCAACGACAAAATCAATGTCGCCGTCATCGGATTGGGCGGACGAGGAAGACATCTCCTCAACCAATTTCTGGGACAGAAAGACCAGTGTCAGGTCGTCGCGCTCTGCGATGTCTATCAACGCCGGATCACGATGGGGCTTGAGGCTTGCTCCAAGAAGGGCGTCGTTCCCAAGACCACCGGCAATTACGCCGATATCATCGCGATGACCGATGTGGATGCGGTCGTTGTCGCGACGCCCGATCACTGGCACGCGCCGATCTCGCTTGCGGCCATGCGCAGCGGCAAAGACGTCTATTGTGAAAAGCCGATGACCCACACGATCCCGGAAGCGAAGGAAATGGCCGAGACCGCCGAGAAACTCGGGCGAATCGTTCAAGTGGGATCGCAGACGACCTCCGCCGACCAATGGCGCAAGGCCAAAAAGGCCGTGGACGACGGCATGATCGGCAAACTCCTCATGAGCCAAGGCTCGTATCACCGCAACTCGGCGGGCGGCGAATGGAATTACGGCATTGACCACACGGCGGGACCCGACAAAACCGGCGACGACCACCTCGATTGGGAGCTTTGGCAAAAGCCCGCGAAGAACCATTACGAATTCTACGCGCCGCGCTTTTTCCGATTCCGAAAATATTGGGATTATTCCGGCGGCATCGCAACCGATCTCTTCTTTCACGTCATGGCTCCGCTGAATCTCGTCTGGCCGGAACCCGAATTTCCTTGGCGCGCGGTCGGCACGGGCGGCATTTACGTGCAGGACGACGGACGCGAAGTCCCCGATACCTTCATGCTTGCCGCCGATTATCCGAGCGGTCACAGCGTGATTCTCTCCTCCTCGATGGCGAACTCGACCCATATCCCCGGACTCATTCGCGGTCACGACGGAACGATTATGATGGTCGAGCACGGTCAATTCGAGGGATTGACCCCGCACATCACCGTTACTCCTGAGGATATCGGAGACGTGAAGAAAAACTTCGTGGCCAAATACGGCTCGGACAAAGTTCAACTGAAGACGCAACTCCAAGGCGATCCGATCACGGTTCATATCCGCAATTTCCTCGAGTGCATCCGGACTCGGCAGCAGCCGACCTTGAGCGCGCGAACGGCGTATCGCGTCCAAGTTGCGATCAACCTCGGCATCGAGTCGTATCAGCAGGGAAGAGTGCTCTACTTCGACTCGAAGACCGAAAAAGTCACCGACGTCCGCCCCGGCTCGACGATGAAGTTCGGCGCACCCGGCGTGCTGAACGGCGAAAACGTCGCCGAACCCGATTACGGCAAGGTGGACTTGAAACGCAGGGCATAAAATATACCCAGGAATTAAACGCAGAGGCGCAGAGACGCAATGTCGCAAAGATAGAATTTGTGTTGGAAGGCGATACAGATTTTAATGGTTTTTACTAAACTCTTTGCGCCTCTGCGCCTTGGCGTCTTTGCGTTAACTTCTTTATTATTTTGGATGGTCTTGCGCTAATGTCCCTCACCATTTTCGACTTTGAAAAACCCATCGCTGCCCTCGAGACTGAACTCGCCAAACTGCGCGATTCGCTCGCCAAGAAGGCGCAGGCTTTGCGCGATAAGGAAGCCAAAGAAAAAGCCAAAAACACTTCCGCCGAAAACCTCTCCGACACGGCCGCGACAAATCTTGAGGGGACAACTGAATTCGCCGCGCCACGCGAGAAAACGCCCGAAGAAATTGATCCCGATCTCGCCGCCAAACTGAAAATGGTCGAGGAAAAACTCGCCAACGCCATGCGCGAGGTCTATTCCAAGCTCGCCCCGTGGCAGCGGATTCAGATCGCCCGCCATCCCGCGCGACCCCACGCCCTCGATTACATCCATCGCCTCATCACCGATTGGGTCGAACTCGCGGGCGACCGCAATTATGGCGACGACAAGGCGCTGGTCGCAGGGCTCGGACGCTTCATGGATCGCCCCGTCGCCGTTATCGGGCAGCAAAAGGGAGCCGATACCAAGGACAACATCCTGCGCAACTTCGGCATGATGCAGCCCGAAGGTTATCGCAAAGCCATGCGCGTGATGAAGCTCGCCGAGAAGTTCGGCCTGCCCATTATTTCGATTATTGATACTCCTGGCGCGTATCCCGGAATTGGCGCCGAGGAGCGCGGCCAAGGCGAGGCCATCGGGCGCAACATCATGGAGATGTCGGCGCTGCGGACGCCCATTGTTTCGGTCGTCATCGGCGAAGGAGCCAGCGGCGGCGCGCTCGGTATCGGCATCGGCGACCGCATCCTCATGATGGAATACGCGTGGTATTGCGTCATTTCGCCCGAAGGCTGCGCCTCGATCCTTTGGCGCGAAGCTTCCAAGGCGACCGATGCGGCGGTGGCGCTCAAGCTTACCGCGCAAGACCTTCAGCAATTAAATGTGATAGATGAAATCGTTCCCGAACCGCTCGGCGGAGCGCATCGCGATCCCTCCGCGGCTACGGAGAACCTCCGAGATGCACTCTCGCGGCATCTCGTTGCACTCGACGCGCACGACGGCGATGAACTCATCGAACGCCGCTACCAGAAATATCGGACGATGGGCAATGAATGGCTCGCCATCCGTGAAGCTCCACCCGCCGGGGTCGAAGCCTGAGAGAGTTTTAGGATACATTTTTAAGGATTACGTGCGAGTTAACGGAACGAAAAGATATCCTTAAATCTTTGTTTTTCTTTCTCCCCCGACTGTCAGCTTTCCGTAAGCGCCTTCTCCAGTTCAAGAATCATCGGCGGAAGATCACTTACTATCACTTGCCAAAGCACGTCCAAATTAATGTCCGCGTAGCCGTGCGCTAGCCTGTTTCTCATGCCCGCAATATCTTTCCATGGGATCGCGGGAATCTTTGCACGACCTTCATCTGAAACCCGTCCCGCGGCTTCTCCAACGATTTCGACCAGTCGGGTCAGCGCAAGCTCCAGCTTTCGATCATTGTCCAAATCATTCCGCGTCTTACCCTCGATCATGCGGACGGCTTCGCGTCCGTAATCCCGCATGTGGCCCATTCGCAGGGTGTCCTCATGCCGCGACATAAAGGTCTTTTGCCTCGCTCATCACCTCGTCGCGAAAATAGCGGCTGAGACATTGAGCCGTGTTCAAGTCAACCTTTCGTCCAAGCATTTCCGATAGTTCCCGCTCGATGCGAAAAAAGGCCAAGCCGGGGGTTTGATTGGGTTCGAACTCCACCAGCACATCAAGGTCGCTCTGCGGGCCAAAGTCCTCGCGTAATACTGATCCAAAGAGGGCCATGCGACGAATATGATTCTGCCTGCAAAGGCTTGCAATCGCTTCTTCGGGGAATTGAACTTCGTGGAGGATCATGTTTCGATTGTAACCGCCGGTAACGATTCGATGCAATACTCCGCTACGAAGTCACAGCACCCTCGGACGCCGAGCGGACGCACTTCGCGTATTTGTAAAGGACGCCCCGTTTGACGCGCGGTTCAGGAAGTTTCCAACCCTTCTTCCGTTTCGCCATTTCCGTCGCGCTGATTTCCACCGAGAGCGTTCGCTTGTCCGCGTCAATCGTGACTTTGTCCCCATTTTTAATGAATGCAATCGGGCCGCCGACCCACGCTTCGGGCGCGACGTGCCCAACGACGAGACCGTGCGTCCCGCCGGAGAATCGTCCGTCGGTGATGAGTCCGACGCTCTCGCCCAAACCCTGTCCGACGAGCGCGGCGGTGACGGCGAGCATCTCGCGCATTCCCGGCCCGCCGACCGGTCCCTCGCCGCGAATGACGACGATATCGCCCGCCTTGATCTTCTGCGCGCCGATCGCCGCGAAGCATGCCTCTTCGCCCTCGTAAACTTTCGCGGGGCCCGTCATCTTGCGGACTTTCAATCCCGCGACTTTCGAGACGGCACCCTCAGGCGCGAGGTTGCCCTTCAGCACCACGATATGCCCCGTCGGATAAATCGGATTATCGAGCGGACGAATGACCTCCTGCCGACGACGATATACGCTGCGAACCGACTTCAAATTCTCCGCAAGCGTTGCGCCCGTGACCGTCAAGCAATCGCCGTGGATCATTCCCGCTTCGAGCAGCGCCTTCAGGACCGGAGGCGTTCCGCCCGCTTTGTGCAGGTCGTTCATGACGAATCGCCCGCTCGGTTTCAAGTCGGCCAAGTGCGGAACCTTTTCTCCCAGCCGTTGAAAATCTTCGAGCGTCCATTTGACTTCCGCCTCGCGCGCGATGGCCATCAAATGGAGAAGCGCGTTCGTCGAGCCGCCGAGCGCCAGCACGAGCGTATAAGCGTTTTCGAGCGACTTGCGCGTGATGATATCGCGCGGACGAATTCCTTTTTCGATCAGTCGAACAAGCGCCTTGCCCGCAAGAAATGTTTCCCGTTCCTTCGACGCTGAAACCGCCGGATTGCTTGCGTCATAGGGCAGACTCATCCCCATCGCCTCGATGGCGGAACTCATCGTGTTGGCGGTGTACATTCCGCCGCAAGCTCCCGCGCCGGGACACGCCTCGCACTCGACTGCGTAAACATTTTTCTCGCTGATCTTGCCCGCTTGATATTGCCCCACCGCTTCGAAAATCGAAACGATGTCAATTTCGTTTCCCGCTTCGCCTGTGCCGGGAAGGATGCTCCCGCCGTAAACAAAAATGCTTGGAATATTCAGCCGCGCCATCGCCATAAGGCAGCCAGGCATGTTTTTGTCGCACCCGCCAAAAGCCAGCAACCCGTCGTGGTTCATTCCGCCCGAGACCACTTCAATGCTGTCGGCGATGACCTCGCGCGACGTCAGGCTGTAACGCATCCCTTGATGCCCCATCATGATGCCGTCCGAAGCCGTCGGCGCGCCGAAGATTTGCGGGACGCCGCCACCCGCGTGAATCCCATCGCATCCCTTGCGCGCGAGGCGATCCAAGTGCGCGTTGCACGGCGTGATGTCGCTATAGAGCGAAGCCACGCCGATCATCGGGCGCGAGAAATCTTCGTCGTGGAATCCAACGGCGCGGAGCATCGCGCGGTTCGGCGCGCGTCCGATCCCTTGAGTGGTAAGTCGGCTGGTCTTGTTCGTGGGCTGAGGCATGATCCGTCCTTTTCAAAACAAAATGGGACGGCATTCTAGCGCATCAGCGTAATGCCGTCGAGTCTGACGAAAACTCGAAAAGAATTGGGCTAGAGACCTTTAATCATCCGCGCCCATTCATCGAACAGCACCAATACTTCCCCGCGCAGGCAATCGGAAACGAGTTCGACCGACCGCCCCGAAATATCGCGCATTTGCTGTGCCGAAATCCCGAGTTCATCCGATCCCATTTGCGCCGAGTCAGTTAGCGTGGCACCAAAAACCACGCGCGGAATGCCCGCCCAGAGCGTCGCCCCCATGCACATGGGACACGGCTCACAGCTTGAGTAGAGTGTGCAATCGCGAAGATGCGACGCTTTCAAGAGTCGCACCGTTTCGGAGATCGCGGCAACCTCGGCATGAGCAAGAATATCGCCCGATTGAATCACCCGGTTGGGAACGCATGCGACGATGCGACCCTCGCGCACAACGCACGCGGCAAAAGGCGCGCCCCCCTCGCGCATGTTTTTTCGAGCCGCTTCGATGACGTAACGCATAAAGTCATCGTCGCTTTGACTGGCATAGCCATCCGAATTTTCGCGGGATGTATCTGAATTCTTCAAAAGTCGTTCGATTTCCTCGTCGCTTTTTCCTTCCAGTTCCGCAAGTAACTTTTCGACTTCGTCGTCCGATTCAGTGACTTGGTTTGCCGATGCCACCCACTTCTGCAATCCCGTTGCGAAATTCGACGCGAGGAATGCCGACTGTTTCTCAATCGTCGGATGCTCGAACACGGCCGTCAAAGGAAAAGGTTGACCCAGCAGCGAAGTGAGTCGGTTACTGAGATAAAGCGCCTTGATCGAATGCCCGCCCGACTCAAAGAAATGGTCGAACCGACCGACGCGGCTAACGCCCAAAATCTCAGACCAAAGATTCGCGAGCAATCGCTCCGCTTCAGATTGCGGCGCGACGTAATGCGCGCGATTCGCAGTTTGCGCGGCGTCGGGCTTAGGCAACGCTTTGTAATCCAGTTTCCCGTTCGCGCTCAGCGGCAGCGCGTCCAGCTCCACAAAAACCGAAGGGATCATGTAGTCGGGCAAACGCTGGCGCAATCGCTCGCGGAGAACGTGAACTGTCGTAGCGCCAACCTCACCGGACTTCCCGTCGGAGTTGAATATCTTCTGATAGAAAGGAGTTGCGCGGAAGATTTTCTCGTCGTGAAAGGAGAAGTGCTCGAACGAAATAGTTCCTCCATCACGCGACAGGACTTTGCCTGTGATTCTGTATTCGGGATTGGAGCCGTTCCTCGTAAGCATCCCACGACAGACGGCTTCAATTCGATCCCCGGCGCGGACTCGAAGGGGTGGATCGAAAGCGGGAAAATAAACCGGCAGCCACGCGTGCTGGTTTTCCAAATACGAAACGCGCCCACCATTCGGCGTCTCGGCTTCGAGCCAAAGCAAGAATCCATCCAGCAGCCCGTCGCTATGAATCGTCAACGTTTCCGTTCGCGTATATTCGGGTTCAATGAGACCAGAGAAATCCAAATCCTCGAATACAGCCGCGTTCGAGAGCAATCCGGATGTTTTGTAATTTCGAAGACAAAGCCGCACGTCGAGCGGATGCCCCAGATGAGCGAAAACTTTGTCGGCATACGGCGCGGAAATTTTGCTGAACCCCGGACGAGATCGAAAATCATCGGGCAGACTTGCCGCCGCAAACCGAGTCACGCAGCGCGATGGAATGCAAACGGCCCCCTCGCGCATGAACCGTCGCGCGTCGTTCATTACCTTCACGACGCCATCCGCGCCGCCGATGTTGCCGAAGATTCGTTCAATCGCGACGTCGGCTTTTTCGGGAAGCTCCACCACTGAACTGTCGCCCAAAATGACCTCGATTACACCCTCAAGCCCGAGGTGCGTTACGTGCGCGCGTGCTTGCTCCGCCGCCTCATCAAGGAGTTCAATCGCGTAAACTTTCTTTGCTCCTGCGCGCGCGGCTAGGCAGGCGAGATGTGCTTCACCACCCGTGCCGATGTCTGCAACAATCTTCCCTTTAACCGTCGCTTCAATCGCGTCGCGGTAAGCGCGATTCGTCGCCTCTTCCGCGCTCATGATGTGGTAGAGCAATGCATCGTACATGTGGTACTGGCCGAGCGACGGCCAAAGTTCGATTTCATCGGCGGAGGTGGGGCGGATTCTTGCCCAACCCTCTCCCGCCGCCGTGTAATAGGCGACAAGGCGATCTTCGCCCGCGGAATCGTGATCCAGAATCACCGCCACGTCTCCGACTCCCGCTTGGTCGGCAAGCGCCGATTCGATTTCGCCGAGTTCAATTCGATATCCACGGAGCTTGACCTGACGATCCGCGCGGCCAAGAAATTCGAGGTCGCCGGTAGGAAGTCGTCGCACTCTGTCGCCCGTTCGATAAACGCGCTCCCCACTGCCGGGCTTCAGCGGATGCGGTATAAATTTCTGCGCGGTGAGTTCGGGTTGATTTAAGTAACCGCGAGCAAGCGATTCGCCGCCGATGAACATTTCGCCGCCTTGACCCTCGGCAACTTCATTCATTCCCTCATCGAGTATCAATAGCTCAATGTCATCCAGCGGTTTTCCGATCAGACTCCGCGCGTCGAGTTCCAAATCGGCGCGTTTGATTTTTCGCCACGTTGCTTCGCCCGAAGTCTCGGTAATCGCATACATGTTGATGAGTTCGGGAGCAGCGTCGCCGTTGCGCTCGATCCAGGGACGCAGGCTATGAAGATCAAGCGCTTCGCCGCTGAAAACAATGTAGCGCAACGCGCGACTCCCCGAATCGCCCATCGCTCCCTGCGAACGCTCGATCAATTTGAAATAGGACGGCGTTTGGCTGAAGACGGTGATCTTCTCGCGGCAGACGAGCTGATAAGTTTCATCGGGCGAAAGAGCCGTCGCCGAAGGAACCACGACGAGCCTCCCTCCGAAAAGCAACGCGCCCCAAATTTCCCAAACCGAGAACCCAAACGCGAACGAGTGAAACATCGTCCACGCATCGCGTTCATCAAAACCAAAAATTGGCTGCACGTTTTCGAAAAGTCGCACGACGTTGCGATGCGTGACCATCACTCCCTTAGGCTGCCCGGTCGTCCCCGACGTGTACATGATGTAGACCAGATTCTCCGGTTTGATCGCTTCGTCGGGATTCTTCGCTTCGCGAGAGGCGACGACATCGGGATCATCAACGAGAAAGACCTTGGAGGGGAGTCTAAGCGAATCGCTCGCAAGCGAACGTTCAGTGATCACCGCGACCGCGCCCGAATCGGCAAGGATATGCGCCGCCCGCGCGTCGGGATAGATTGGGTCAATCGGAACATAAGCCCCGCCCGATTTCATAACGGCAAGAATTGCGACGATCAATTCCACCGAACGATTCATCCGAATCGCAACGGGAGTTTCGAGTCCGACGCCAAGCTGCTTAAGCCTCATTGCCCACGCGTTCGCTTTTTCATTCAGCTCGCGATAGGTGAGCGTTTTTCTTTCGCAAGAAACAGCAATACGATCAGGAAATTCCCGTGCGCGCGCCTCGAACACTTGATGCAAAGAAAGCCCGCGCCAATCAGGTTTTGGGAAGGAATGGGATGCCGTTTTCGCCAAAGGGATTTCTCGATTCCGCATAGCCGCCGCATTGTAAGATTTTGTTGACGCGATTCTCAATCGCCGTTCTGATGACCGCATGACCGCACCCCATTACCATCACGCCGTCATAGATTCGACCAACAGCGAGGCGTTTCGTCAGGCCGAAAAAGGCGCGCCGCACGGAACGGCGATCACCGCCGATTTCCAAACCGCCGGGCGGGGTCAGCCGGGGCGCGTCTGGTGGATGCCCGAGGGCAAGGGGATCATGCTCTCGGTTCTCCTTCGCCAAATGCCGGGCGGAATCGCGTTCGAGGATTTGACGCTTGCCGTGGGTGGGACGCTCGCAAAATTCCTGGCGAATGAAACCGGACTTCCCCTCGACGTGAAACTCCCCAACGACCTCATGATTCGGGGAAAAAAGGTCGGTGGCGTACTTTGCGAAGCGCGATGGAAAAATGAAGAACTGATCGCGGCGGTCATCGGCGTTGGGATCAACGTAAACGTCGCCGAATTCCCGCCGGAGATCGCCGAGACCGCCACATCGCTCATGCGCGAGGCCGGACGCGCGTTCGATCTTCCCCAGCTCCGCGCGGCAATGATCGAATGTCTTCGTGCGATGAAACAAGGGGTGTCTTAATTTGGAGTGCGGCGGCTTGACGCCGCTTTGAAATGGCTTGTCCCGCCCCGTCAAGCCGGGGCGAAGAAAAGCGCGGTCAAGCCCGCGCACTCCAA
>CAZPIK010000015.1:0-25005 GCA_964586185.1 uncultured Candidatus Sumerlaeota bacterium
TCAGGAAACGCGAACGTATCGCCCGGATACACGAGCTCGAGCGCGACGAGACCAATCCCTTCCTGTGAACAAATCAGCGACGTCACTTCGTAATCGGGATCGAGCGCAACGCCAAAGCGCCGTTCATAATAATTCGCGAGCGCCTCGCGAGTGACCCGCAGACCTTCGCCGTCGGGATACTGATGATTCTTTGCGTCGCGCGCGGATTTCGCCAGAGCCTCGATGATCGGCTTCGGCGTCGGAAGATCGGGATCGCCGATTCCAAAATTGATGATGTCGGCTCCACGCGAGATCGCCTCGCGTTTCAATTGGTCGAGCGCAACAAAGATATAAGGGGGGAGTTGTTTCAGGCGGTCGGCGACTTCAATGGGCACAGATGAGGCTCCTCTAAGTAAATTCTGATAGTACCCTTAGGTCCTATTCGTTCTATAGATTAAGAACATCTTTCATGCTGTACATTCCGGGCGGCTTGCCCATGAGCCAGCTCGCCGCGCGCAAAGCTCCACGCGCAAAGGTCTCGCGGGTGCTTGCGCGATGCGTCAGCTCGATCCGTTCGCCAAGTCCAGCCAAGACGACCGTGTGATCGCCAACGACATCGCCGCCCCGGAGAGCGTGCATTCCCAATTCTTCCGGCTTGCGCTCTCCGGGCATACCGTGGCGACCGTGCTGAGTGTCCGTCAGATAATTTCCGCCGCGCGCCGCGAGCGCAACTTCGGCCAATCGGCGCGCCGTCCCGCTCGGAGCGTCCTTTTTATAGCGGTGATGCATTTCTACGATCTCGATATCAAATCCGCCGCCGAGCATTTTTACGGCGTTATAAACAAGCTCGCAGAGTACATTGACGCCGACGCTGGTGTTGGGCGAAAGCAGAATCGGCGCGCGCTTTGCGGCCTTTTGAATCCATCCGATCTGTTCCTCGGTTAGGCCAGTCGTTCCGATCACCGCGCCACGTCCCGTCGCCTCGCACCACTCGACATGTTCGATCGTGGATTTGGGCGTCGCAAAAATAATGGCGACCGTTCCGGCTGGCGTTTGCGCGGGAATGGCCGATTCGAGCACGAAACCCTCGGGCGCAATCGGGATCGCGGCGGAAAGCGGCTTTCCGATGAGCGGATGATCCGGTCCCTCGACGGCGGCGACCAATTGATACGGGTCGTCCGAATTTCCGGCGCATTCAAGGATCATGCGACCCATGCGCCCAGCGGCGCCAACGATGACAATGGGGGTGATGGATTTCATATCCGCTCCGCTGCTCCGCCTTGTCCGAACCGTGCGACACTGCGCTCGCACCGATCCCCAAGGGGAAAACCAAACCGCTACTCTATCATGCGCGGCGCGGAATTCAATGTTTGCGAAGTGAAGATGGCAACTTCAATATTGCCGAGTTTTTCATCCCAACGGCGAAGAGTTTCAACGATGGTGCGCCGTTTCAATATTCCCGACGGAATCTTCCATCCGCAATTTTCTAAAATTTGGGAACCGTCGGAACACGAGATAGTTCGCGTCGTGCGCGTTGTGCGCTCCGCTCCCGTCGTCGTCAAAAGCGGTTCGAATCAATGCAATAATGTCGTCGTCGTCGAAATGCCACTCGACGTATTGGAACCCGTGTTTCTCGCGTTCGGGATGGTGGATCAGCACGCAGCGAACATCCCATTTCACCAAATCCTTTGACGCGGCAAGTGCGAGCGTATTGCGCGTCTTGGCCGGATGAATGCCCTTCTGCGAATCGGGAACACAATTCACGAGCGACCAATAGAGTTTGGACTTGGGATCGAAGCGAATTGTAAATTTCTTTGCGCCGCCGGGGAATTCAAGAAAACCCTTCACGGAATCAAACGACGCCGTTTTGCCATCTTCCGAAATCTCAACTCGCGCGATCTTCTCCGGATATTCGCTATCGTCCACGCGAAGCAGATTCACGATTTTTCCATCCGGCGTCACGACGGCGTTTCCTTCGAGCCACACATGAAACCTACCGTCCAATAGTTTCGTATCCACGCCGAGCCGATTGCTGCTCGTCCAACTATCCGCGCGCAGAAGGTCAGCGTCCACGGGCGCGGACATCATGAACGACCGAAAACGCGTTCCCCATCCGCCGGGACCGTCGGCATCCTCCATCGCCCGCCAAAGCCGCCCGTTATGAATCACAACTGGCACCGGCGCACAGTGATACTTGCCGTCGCCGAAGAGCAAGCCCGTGTTTGCGTCATTCGGCGTCGTCCAGGTGCGTCCGCCATCGCTCGAACGACGAATCACGCAGTTCCCATACTCGCGGCTCGTCCCCATCAGATAGAGCGCACCCTTATGAACGAACAGCGTGGACCACCACTGCCCCGTAATCTCGGCTTTCTGCTCCCATGTTTTCCCTCGATCTGCTGAACGGAAAACAACAGTTTTATCGCGCGTGCTGCCGGGACCAAAAAAGTCATGCGACGCAACGCAGATTCCATCGGGCAATACAGCAAGACCCGGCGAACCGATGTACTGTCGCGTCGTCGCGGAAATATAATCCACGACGACCCCCGGCACTTTACTTTCTGGAATCGTAAGTGACGGTGCGGACTTGCACGCCGCAAACAAAGTGAGAAGCAAAACTCGCGCGATTCGCATGAGTATGTAGTCCTTTCAGAATCGAATCTTGACCGCGGGTAACGTCACCGATTGACCCACCGCAGGAAGACTGAATGGAAGAAAACCGTTTTCATCCCAACGAAGCCAAAGAAACGAATCATCTTCGAGCGGACGTTCGAACACAAAGTCCGCCTCAAGCGGTCGCCCTGCTTCATTGACTCGCGTGATGTTGATATCCAAACCCGTGAGCGAAATTCGTTCGCCCGGCTTGAAGGGATGAGTCTCAAAATCGCGAACAAGTTGATCGAACATCCCGATAACGTAAACGGGGGCTATCGCGGGTGGTCGGATTTCGGGCGCGGCGGGATCGGGCGTCCCCGGCGGTGGAACGAAACCGCGTTCGGGCATGACGCGCAGTGTCCGCTCGTCGAGCCGCGAAACGAGCATCGGGTAATTCGAAGATCCAAGGACGCGGTATTGCGACGGCGCAGTTTTATTCTGAAGCGCGCGGGCGGTGGAAACGTAGCTGAGCATAAGACCTGTAGGCATATTAACAGCAATCGCGGTTTTGCCTTCCCAGTTGTCACGATCAGGGAAAGTGTTTCCGATACGATCCACCATCCGCCCGAATCCCGTAAAAATAATCGCCGTGAGTGGGAAGGTTACCATGGCCATGACGCCGTGTGTCAAAATAAAGAATCCAGCAAGCAGCCGCGAGGGAATCCGCCGCCACGACTCAACGAACTCCAAGTCCGAAGAAACGAGTGCGCCAAAGAAACGTCCGATTAACCCCGCTGCTCCGAGTCCCGCCCAAAGCAGCAGACGCGCGCTCGGAAAGGTCGCGCTTACGGGAATCACGGCAAAGAGCATCCCCATCGCATAGAACCGGCAAACCGGATCGCGTCGAAGTGGCCATAATATGATCGCGATGACGGTTATGAAGAGCAGATTGACGAGAGTTAGATACGGCAATGCCCACTGCGCAAGGGCAATTCCCAATTCCGGGGGCAAGCCACCCCATTGTCCCGCCAACAATGCCGGAACGCGGTTTAAAAGCGCATTCAGAAACTGAAGAGGTTGACGCCCGGGATCAATATATGCGGCTGAGCCATACGCCCCAAAACCGTTCATGCGATAGAGGATCGCCCAAATGATTCCGACGATCGTGCAAGGTATTAACGCGGCAAGTCGCTTCGCAAGGGGACCGCGATCCATGAATAAGGCATAAGCGACCAAATAGCCTCCCGCGGCGACTGCGGCTTCGCCTCCTCCAATCGCCAATGCCAGAAAGAGCGGCGCGGCAAATGCGGCGGGGGTCGAAGACTTTCGCCGCGCTTGGTCGTAACAGAGCAAGGCGGCAAATCCAAAACCGGCGGCGACCAGCGCGTTACGATTCGCGATCCATTCGGCGGGCAGGGCGTGCGCGTCGTCAACCGCGTAAATAAAAGCCGCCGCCCCGGCAGACACTGAACCAGCGGCATCCCCATTCCAACGGCGGAAAAGGAATGACGCGATCACCACGACGCCCGCATACCAAAGGAGGCTATGAATGTGCATGAGCGCGGGCGAATTGGGCCACAGGCGATAATCAATCACATGCGTAAGAATCGTCACAGGTCGTGCGAACGCTAGCCGGATCTCCGGTAGCGACCACCAAGGGACGACACCCGTGTTCAGGATGCGGAGGTTTTCTTCGCGATTGCCCTCCGCGAATACAAACATGCCGAACGGCCCGCCCGAAGCCAGCGATACAACGTCCGTGCGTCCAAGCAAGACGACTCGGTGCAAAAGATCATCCACTTGAAATCCGGTCAAGATCGCGGGTGATCCAAGCACGATCACAAACAACGCCAAGACCCATGGGAGTCGGCTTGAGACCAGTTCCCTTTTTAACCTTTCCCATAACGCTTTCATGGGCAAGCCCTTCTCTCATCCCCCGATGACGGGCGGCGGGGAATCCATACTCGAATCCGCATCGAGGTGAGAAGCGTCGCTCAGAACTTGCAAACTCCACGCGCCATCATGATCGGCAATCGTGAGCGAAGTATTGCGCCAGCGGAACCCGGGATCGTCATTCGGACGAAGATTAAAATGCTGTTTCAAAAACGAAGCGCAAGCCATGCCGTGGGTGACGACGGCAACGTGGCGAAATTCGGCGGCATCACTTGCAAGTTTCGACGCCGCTTTGCGAATCCGCGCATCAAACGCCTGCGCGCTTTCGCCACCGGGCGGAGTGAAATCTGGATCGCTAAAAAACGCCAATCCATCTTCATAGGGACGGTGAGTAAGTTCACCCGGATCGCGCTCGCGCCACAGCGGTTCGTAATCGAGCGGAATCTTAAGATGCTCGGCGAGGATTCCGGCGGTCATTGCCGCGCGATGCACGTCGCTCGATACGATCCGCGCAATCGGAAACTCCTTCAGCCGCCGCGCAAGCAACTCCGCCTGACGAATCCCTCGATCATTCAAGGGTTGATCGGAGTGCCCTTGGAACCGCCGGTTCAGGTTGTAATCGGTCTCGCCATGCCGGATGAGATAAAGTCGAAGCGGGGGCGCGATGATCATTCGTTCAGTGTGTCCAACGTCCGAGCTAAATCATCAAGAATGGGAAGAATCACCAAGTCTTTGGGACGTTTGGCCGCCCTCTTACTGACTATGATTCGCTTCAAAGGCAGAAGCGGGACTTTTAGTTTACCGAGAGGTGCCCAGAGGGTTTTCGTATACTCCTCATCGAATTTCCCAAGGCCGCTCATGTGCATCACGATGTCCAAGGATTCCAATCCTCGCCCAGTAATCGTAGGGGGCATTTGAATGCTCGGTGGAATATATATACCACCGGCTGCCTTAACAGCCGCTAAAAAATCGGGGCTGCCGGGTGACTCAAACCAAAGATCTAAATCATCCGTGACGACGACGCCACCTTGCAAAGCGACCGCACCCATTCCGACGATCATGAACCGGACTCGCCGATCCATTAATTCGGCGAAGAGCTTAAGGCAGTTTTCGGGAAACAGCGTATGATCCAAGGCGTAACGCCCTCCGCAGACGATCAATCGGGGGCTCCTCCAAGTCGCGCAGAATCCGCCAAACGGTGTCGCGATCGGCTTCGGGATGCCGCTCAATGACTTTGGCCAATAGGTAACTTAGTTCTTCCATTCGCTCTGGAGAAATCATAGTTGCCCACCACAATTATTAGCCGCACAAATCTGCTCACAAAACATTATTCAACTTGAGTCGGTCGGAGGTCAATGATGCCGCGTTTCTTGGATTCCTTTTTCGGCTGACCCGTCTGCTCGGCGGCAAGGCTCCGCGCATAGCTGAGCGCGCGTGCAGCGCGATCCGCGAGGGCGGTATTGCGCGAGGCCTGAGAAGCGCGTTCGAGCGAACGGGTTGCTTCTCTCGTTGAGGCTGCGGGCGTCTCGGAATCGCCGACTAGCTCAAGATCGGCACAACCCAAGTAATAGTGATGATAAGGATTATCGGGCGATTGCTTGACAAGTTCCGCGATCTGGGGACGAACTTTTTCAGCCTCGCCTTTCATGAGCGCCAGCCGCAAGCGGAGCATCGGAGCCTCAGGTGCGCCCGCAATGATTTTCATCGCCTCATCGGCGGCGGCTTCGTCGCGGATGGCGAGAGCAGTTTCAAAGGCCAAACGCGCAAGTCGTGGATCGCCGGGCGAAGCTTGACGCGCGGCATCGGCGGCTTCGAATGCGCCATCGAACTTTTCAAGCCGCGTTCGCGCAAGGACGAGCGCGTCCAAAATCGTGGCTCGCTTGGGTTGATCGGCGTGGGTTTTGGCGAGCAGGGTCTCGGCTTGCTTTAAAACACGAAGCGGAGCCGCCGAAAGTTCCGACCAGAGCGCGGGCTTGACCCATTCGGGACCTTGATCGGCGTGAAGCGCAAGTGCGTTGATCGCGAGAGCGCGCGCGGTTTCGTCGGTGGGATACGCGCGATAGTAAGGAAGCGCCCACGCCGTGGCTTCCAATCCGTCGCCCGCATCAAGCGCCTTGCTGGCGCCATCGCGCGCGGCCTTTTGACGGTCGGCAATGGCGCGATTTCCCGCTTCGATTTCCTTGTTTAGTTTTTCCAGTTGCGCCGTAAGGGCTTCGTTCTTCGCCTGAAGTTTTTTGACCTTCCGCTTGCTCACATATTTGAATTTCCAAGTATTCGCCGAAGGAAACCAACCCCAACCCGCGTCGTCGCGCGGAGTGTCGCCAAAGTCGAGCATCCCATGCCCCTTCTTATTCATGACGCCCGGCCAGCGATGCCAATCGCGCGGATCACGCATGAATAGCTGAGTCGGCACGACCTCATAAGCAACGAGCGTGATCGGGATATTGAAGATCGGCCAAAAGCTGAAAAATCCGAAAACCGCATCCACTCCATCACGCGGCGCGCCGAGGGCAAGATAAAAAGGATACTTCCACCACGCCCGCGAGAGAGGCGGGTTTTTGAGATCGTAAAACGGTTTGCCTGGGACTTCATCAAGCAGCGCTTGCACCGGTTCGGATGGCATGGCGTGCCGCGATAATTCCGGCGAGCTGGAGGGAACCGTCGCCCAGCTAAACGAGCTGGCATCACCCGGCCCCGCGATGAATTCGATGGTTTCTTGCAAATCCGGCTCGAACCCGGCAGCGAAAAGCTGGAGCGGGAACGTCGAAGCTAGCGCGAACGCCGTTAGAGTTAACGCGCGAATGCTGATGAAGGAATTTTCTTTGTTGCCGCGATCCATGTGCCGATCCAGCCTCCGCGTTTGGAAGCATATTGAATTCGGCGGCGAGAAAAAAGGGAAAAGCGGCTAATTGACTTAGCCATAATGGTCGCGTGGTTTTGGAAAGGAGTGGATAGGGTGGACAGAGTGGACGGCATGGACGGAGTGGACACAAGAATGGGAATCATGGGAAGGATGTGAGTTATGCGCAGAAGGAGAGTTAGGTAAAGTAGGGGGATTGCAAGTGGGAGTGAGAGTGTGAGTGAGAGTGGGAGTGGGAGTAGGAGTGGGAGTAGGAGTAGGAGTAGGAGTAGGAGTAGGAGTAGGAGTAGGAGTAGGTTGGAGTGGAGTGATGCGTGTGTGGTGGGGATTGGGTTTGGAGTGGTCGGGATTAATGGTTGTAAGCCGTTTGCGCATGAGGACGACGCGGCTCAGGATGAGGGTTGCCGTGTTTAGGAATGTGGCCTCGGCGTCGCGGTCGGCGCTAGGATCGGCGGGGGCGGTGGTGATGAAGTTTACAAGGCGCGATTCGAGGAAATCGGCCATGGAAGAAAGAGAGAAGTTAGAAGAGGGAAGTGAGAAAGAGGAAGAAGGCGTAGGCGTAGGAGTGGGAGTGGGAGTGAGAGTGAGAAGAGCGGGTTGCATGGCGGACGCGCTCCGAGCGCGATGGGTAAAGGCTACAATGGAATCGCGAGGTTGTGACTTCCCTTACAACCCCTTAAATACCCTTAAATCCACTTAATCTTTGGGGTGTTAACCGCAAAGAGCGCCAAGAACGCGAAGCTGGGAATAGAATGAATTAACGTGGGAGGTAGTCTCCGACTGCCGGATCAATCGGGGATCGGAGATCGCCTGCCACATTGAATATCCATTCGAACTTTCTGTAACTCTCCGGCAACTAATCACTCCGCCGCCCGCCGAAGAAACGCCCGCCCGAATTCTCCCGTATTGCGGCTCCATAGGAATCGGGATAGCGCATAGCTGACTGCAATCGAAGCGACCAAGAACGCGCCTAGCGTAGCGAAAAGGCGGAGCCAGCCCAAATACGGGGAACTCTGATTGGCATAAAAAATAGACCGTAGCACCAATTCATTAGCAACCCACCCTGAACCCAGACAAGTCGAGATGGCGGCAAAGTCCAAGAGTTCCGCTTTCAAGAATCCCAACCAACTTCCTTCATAACGCATCCGTGCGGTCCAAAGAAAACTTGCGCCTTCCAATGCGTGAAGAGTTTTGACGAGAACTGCGACGCCAGCCGTTGCCAATGCTACGTAGAAGGACAAGACAAAAACCATAGCCCAGCGATTCTCGGTTAAGGAAACACGTAGATCAATTCGAATGCCATAGCGCATGATGAGGTACAAGGTATAGAAACAAGGGATTGCCAATCCTAAAAAAAGCCAAAGACGCAGGTGCCTGACACTACGATGCAGTACCGTCGCAAAAATTGCCCTATCGTAATCGTCGGCAGCCAGGTGCGTTTGCGAGAGTTCGGACGCCCAGCCGCGACCCCGCTCATTTCCGATCCACCGCAAGGCAAGGCTACGCCCCGAAACGCCCACGAGTCGGAACGCGCTGAGCGCAAGAATTGGCGGCAACATACATACGAAAACGTTGTAGATTAATGCATCTAGAAATTTCATCCACCCTTGATAGTTGAACGCCAGCGCCTTTTCTTGATCCATTTCGAGTAGGTAAAAGTACCGTCGCTCGATGACGATTGGGATCGCCACAATTCCCGCAGCAAGTAATAGAGAAATCCAAGGCAACAAACCCACATCGGCGAGGAGCGTCGAGATTCGGAAACCCCGCGTCTCCATGATCCCGAGTCGCGGGTTTTTGCGCGACCAGCGTTGTCCCGTGAGCCGGAGATAAATCGGATTCTCCTGCATCTCCTGATCATCGAGATAGGGTCGAAGCGAGGGCGGGGATGACTTAGCGCGCATGGGGATTACCGCTTTAGCGCCGAAGGCGCGTGTCATTTCCAGCCTTGGGCAACGCCCAAGGTTAACGGTCGCCCCAAAATCGAGGGCTGTAAGCCCGTTCCAATTGGGGCGGGCTTACAGCCCTCGAATATTTTGCGCACGTGGACCTAGGGCGATGCCCTAGGCTGGAAATATTTCGCGCCTTTGGCGCTCAGAAAACGATATTCCACATGGGGCGCCATCAAAATGCTTGGTGTAGGGTTAAGGAACGTTAAGAACCCGTCAATCTAAACTTGACGCCTCGTGAAGATGTCGCCGCCGATTGGGTTGTAAAAGTTAAGAAGTGAAAAACTGGAGCTGGCGACCAGAGTCGAACTGGTGACCTACGCATTACGAGTGCGTCGCTCTACCGACTGAGCTACGCCAGCCCACGAGAAAGAACATCCCGCGCGAGTTCTGGATCGCGTGGACATTCGGGGCTAAGAGCATAGACCATAAATTTTATTTTTTGAATCTTTATATGAAGGGGTTGGAGGCTTTCCGGATTTTGACGATTCTTGAAACAAACGGGAAGGAGATTGATTGAAACGCAGCCTCGCGGCCGCATCTGGGGTGGGTATGGGGTGGTGTGTGTTGGGTACCGGTTGTTCGTAGGTTGTTGAGTACGAGGGCGTCAAAATCCGGGTCGAATAAGCCTCCAGTCTCGCCCAGTTTCCGCTGGCGATTCTCGTCGCCTTTGGTATTGGACGTGACACCTATTAAGACAGATGTTGGGCGAGGAAGGTTTGGGCAGAAGAAAGGCTTTTACCACATTATGAATGCTGAATTATGAATGCTGAAAGCCGAACGCCGATATTCCCTTCATCATTCATCATTCTGCATTCAGCATTTGATGGTGAATGAATTGCGAATTCTATCGCAAAGGATTTCGAGGCTTGCTTCCCACGAATGGCCGGAAACAAATTCCCGGTAATCGGGTTTGGATTTCAAATTCGAGAATTCTCGCACGCTGGCGGTGAAACCTTCCGTGCTCGATTCCAGCCGCGCGGGGGATTCGATTTTTCGGATGGCTTCCCAGGAAGTCGCGACGACGGGCGTTCCCGCCGCGAGGAACTCGAACAACTTGATGGGGCTGACCGATTCGATGAGCGGCGAAGGTTTAAACGGAATGATCCCGACCGCCGCGTGCTCCACGTAAGCCGGAAGCCGATCGTAAGGAATTCCGGGAATATAGGTCGCGTTCGGAAGTTTCAAAAATGCTTCTTTCGCGGGTTCGGGTCCGATCACGACAAATTGCAAATCGGGCAATGCATTCGCCGTGCGCAGAACGAGTTCCCAATCGAACCACTCCCGCAGAGATCCGAAATAGAGAACAACCGAACGACCCGCTGCATATTCGGATGGACGTTCGCGCGGAGTCGCAAAGTGCGAAACATCCACGCCGTTCGGAAGGAGGAACGTCGCAGAGGCGTGCCGATGATTCGTTTTTTTTCTCAGCGTCTCGGAGGTGATCGAAATGCAATCCGCGTATTCGATGAGACGCTTCTCCGCTTCGATCATCGAGCGCGGCATATCGTGAAATCCCTCCAAGAGGTCTTCTATACGATAATGAATGAGCGCGCGGGAATTCGATTTCAAGGCGTGGGCGAGCGGCTCGAACATGACATTCTGGATGGATACGACGTCGGGGATAAAATTCATTTCGCGGAAGCGACGAGTGAGGTCGCCGCGATACGACAGCGACGAAAGCCGCAGCGCCCATCTTTGATTTAGCGGAAAGAAGGACTTCACCGGAACCCACGCATGGGGTACGTAATGAAAAACTTTAGAGGGCTTGTCGGGTGGAACCTCGATGAAACCTTGCCGATGGTTTTCGAATCTTTGCGCTATTGCTTTGCGATTAGTCCGCGAAAGCCGATGGAGCGGCGAGACGGGCGAAGAAATTGAGAGGACGCGATCGCCCTTCGCCGCGAGCAAGCGCGCGTAATGATGCCCCGATAGCCGCACTGCGGATTCGTAGCCGAGCGTATCCAAGAAAAGCCAGTTCATGATTCATCCTGAATCGCGCTACCGCGAAATTCCAACTCCGCGTCGGGCGCAAGAATCCGCGACGGGGCATTGCCTGCAAAGCGGCGACACGGGCTTGCAGAGATTCTGCCCGAACGCCACCAGCCAGTCATTGATGGGAATCCAATATTCAGCGGGCAATTTGTGGCGGAGGACGGCTTCGGTCTCCTCAGGCGTCTTGGTCCGGATATAACCCCATCGGTTGGTGATTCGATGAACGTGAGTATCCACGCAGATTCCGGGCTTGCCGAAACCGAGAGTCACCACCAAATTCGCCGTCTTACGGCCGACCCCTTTGAGTTTTAACAGTTCATCAATTTCGTCGGGAACCTTGCCGCCGTAAGATTGCTTGAGCGTTCGGGAAATATCCAAGAGGACTCGGGCTTTGGTTTTGTAAAACCCAACAGGATAGATGGCTTGCGCGATCGCGGATTCGTCGAGCGCGAGCATTTTTTGGGGCGTGCGCGCAAGTTTGAACAAGCGTGAGGAGGCTTCCGCCGTCGTTCGATCTTGCGTGCGGAGACTAAGGATCGTTGAGACGAGAATCATGAACGGCGTCGCGCGGCGTTCCGAGTAGATTGTCACAACGGGCGTCGGCCACTTCCGGCAGCTTCGCCTTAGTGTTTCGATCACGCTTTGAATCGGAAAAGGCATAAAGCGGAAATCATCCGCGTGGGTCAGTTAAACGGATTCGCTGAAGGCGCTGCCGACCCCGTCACCGGAGGGGGAGGGGGCGGAGGATCTTGAGACGCAGGCGGCTCGGCTGGCGCGGGAGCCGAAGCAGCCTCTGGCGCGGCCTCTGGCGCGGGCGCGGGCGCTGCTGCACCTTCTGCCGCTGGCGCCGCGCCTTCGGTAGCGGCTGCCGGAGCGGCGCCCGCTTTCTCGGCCGTAGCCGCCGAGAGAGCCTTGGCCGCCGCCGAGGTCGCCCTTGCCGAAGCATTACCCGAGGTCAAGCTTTTAATCGCATCCTGAAACGCTTTGATTTCTTTTGAGGAGGATTTTTGAGGATAGGCTTCTTTGGCGTAAGCACGGACGATTTGCGCGCCGTATTTTCGGCGGGCTTCATCGCGCTCTTCAACCGTTTTGCGCTGTTTATCAGTGCTATCGGCCTCGAACTGTGCGCGCTGACGTTGCCGCGAGGGAAGATTCTCCATCGCAAGCACCGCCTGCGCATGTTCGTGAGCCATTTCCAGATAACGCGTGGCCTCGACCCCCGTGGTCATCTGCCCCTTGTATTTGGCCAATTTGATTGCAAGAAAGCGCAGTTCGTAAGATTCGGGCGCGGCCTTGACCGCGTCGTTCATTGCATCCATCGCGTCATCGTAATTGATTCGGTCGACGGCCGCCAAGGAGCGGCGGTAGGCCTCGCGGGCAGGTTCGGGGAGGCGGCGTTCGGTATTGGGATCAAGCGGACGAAGCTCAAAAAGCCGCGCTTGGGATACATTCGTCCAACTGAATACGGCAAAACTGGCCGCCACCGCGATGGCGCGAACACTCGCCTTCAACGACAAGGTTGACCACATGTCTTTTCCCCTTATCTAACGCCTTGAAACAACACGAATCCGGCTCACCTGACTCGCTCCACTAGCAAATCGCAATTATCCGCCCACCGCAAGCGAAATCGAACATTTACGGAATGACATTTCGGGCGCGAATTTTGGTTATCTCGGCTTTGAGCGCGTTTTCTCGCTGGGTGTTATAGGCGACCGTCTGCAAGAAGAGCGGCGTTTCGAGCAACTTGCTCTCGTAGTCAATCCGCTTTTGGAGCACGTAATTGTAGTACACGCGACCGGAGAATTGTTGCTCCGTCCCAATTTCGCCCGCGTTAAGGCCCACAATGTCGTTACTCCATGCAAGGCCGGGTGAGGAATCTTTCCAGCCGACGTCGCGAATTTGAATTCGAATGTGGCTCCAGGGCGATTGCTCAAGCGCGTTCCGCAGCCGTTTCAATTCATCCATCAGTTCCTTCATGCCCGCTTCCGAAGCCGTTTTCAGGGCTTGCGCGAATTCAGTTTCTTCAGGCCGCGTTGGAAGATAGCCGCGCGCAATTGTCTGGGAAAGATCGCGCATGGTGTTTTCAAGCACGTCCGAAACGCCCGCTTCTTTCTGCGAGCCGCGTTCGGGCGAAAGACTGATTTGCAGGATGCGGCACTGCTCAACTCCCGGCGTCGTTCCCACATCGGCGCCCAGAGCTTTTAGCGCGCTTTCCGGCGTTGAGATTGCGCTCCAAGCCACGCGCCGATTCAGGACGGCCTCAGCCGCAACCACCACGTCTGCAATCTTGGCGGCCTCGGCAATATATGGATGCGACGCGAGTTTTTTCCTTTCAAGATCACGGAGGATCGCTTCGCCTTCGATCCATCGCGCCGTCTCCTTTGAAATCGCGCTCCATTGAGGTTCGTAAGCGGCGTTGACGACTGTTGGGTTGACTCGGATCACCTGATCGCGGGTCAGTTTCATTCCGCCCAACGTCGCGATTGGAGCTTTGAGTTCGGCATATGACCACAAGTTGGCGAGATTTTGCGTGTAGCTATCGCGCGAGAGTCGGCGATACATGAAACGGTAATAAGGAGCAACGAGTTCGCGCTCGACCGTCTTTCGGATTTCCGCTTCGACTTGCTCCATTGGAACTTTGCTCGGAGGCGTCTTGGAAAGGAGCTGAATCAAATAGACGCCGTCATTGCCGACGAACACCGGGCTGATGTCCCCCGCGTTCTTGATTGCGAACGTCCTGAAATCAAACTCGGCGAAATGCGTTCCGACTGTGAATTCGGGAATCAAGCCGCCATCCGCAGCCGAGGGAGCTTTCGAATATTGTCTTGCCGCTTCGCCAAAAGTGATCTCGCCGCGCGAAATCTTTTCGCGAATCGCTTTCATTTCATCTTCCGCCGCCGAAACTTCTGAAAGCTGTCCCATATCGGCCACGGGCAGAAAGATGTAACGGACTGAAGCGCGACTATCCGTCGAATAAAGTTCGGGATGCGCGATGTAATATCGGTTGATGTCCGTCTGCGCAACGATGATTTCTTTTTTCTCGATGATTTGAGTTTGAACCCACGCGGCAATGGCGGCGGTGTAAGTCATGTCGCGCTTAACGAAATCGGGGGAGGGTAATTCGTTTCCTTCGCGCGCGAGTGAAAGCGCCGCAAGGTATTCCTCGATTCGTTCGCGCTTGAGTTGCCGGGGGGTCTCCATTTGATCCCCTTCGCCGAGCCACTGCTTGACCGAAACGCCCGTCAAAGGTTTACGCGCCATATCGAGATAGAGAAGAACTTCCCACGCGGAGACGGGGCGGCCTGAATCCTCGGCGACTTTCATCGCGCGAAGTTCTTCGACCCGACCGCTGAGCGCAAAATCGGGAGCGGCTTGCGAGATCGCGGCGGACAAGAGCCAACCGCAAGCGACGGCGAACGCCAAATTTTTTATCAGCTGATGAATTCCTGCTACTGACCGCATATCATGTGAACCTTATCCTAGTCCGGCACGTGCAACGGGAAAGACGTCTCCCATGCCCGAACGCATCTTCAAGAACTCGCGCGGAATCTTCAACTAATTTGGATGCTTTTGTCCCGTCGCCCACCGGAAATTGATTTTTGTGAGCCTCATTGAAATTTATTCATTCTGCATTGCGAGGCGGCAGGTTGATTTGAAAAGGAACTTCCTTACAGATTAAAACCGAATGGGGCGATTTCATTTCGTCGCGATTCAAAATTCCCAAACGCTCATAGAGCGAGAAATAGGCGTCGCGCGCGTGTCCGATTGTTAGAGACATTTCTGGATGCCAGATCGAATAAGTTCCGAGGCGGCCATTTCGACGGTAGAAAAATCCTTGCACGGGATGAGTGAGGATCAGCTTCATGGCATCGTCGTTTTCAAAGCCCTCCAGATTTGAAGCGGGCTTGCCGCTGTCTTCAAGATCAATGCGCCCCGAACACCAATTCGATTCGATGGTTTGATGGTATCGAACGTAACGCCGCTCGGATTCGTCGTAAGTGCAGTTGAATGTGTATCGGGCGTGATGCCAGGGGAGGCCCCAAAGCCGACGAGGCACGTTTACCAAAGGCGAACCGAGCGTCGTGCCAAAGAACCATACCACGTGCTGCCCCGTTTTTCGGTCTATCACGTAAGCGCGATGATTGGTCTGGCCGAAATTGAATTTCATGAAAGGCAAGATGTGTCGGAAATGAAAATCCACATCGAGGAATGGGACCGCGCTAAGGAGCGCCCGTTCGCCTCCCGCGATTGAGAACGTTGGAATATCAAAGCGATCCGAAGGGATATGCGGGCGGAGCCGTTCCGGCGGGGCGGCATAAGTGACGAGCGCAAAATGCCGGAGCAAGGTTTCGGCCAACATCCAACCGCGCGCCGTGGTGGCAATACGTTGGTCGAGGAGGCTTCGATATTCGGCATTCATATTACGAAGTATGTTGGGTCAACGAAGAGCATTTGTTGACTGACGGCCATCACTCCACTTCCGTAGCCAGCAGTTTCTCGAGCATGGGCAGAAGCGGGGGTAAATCTTGCCGCAAAGTTTCCCATACGACTTCGTACTTCACCGTGGAATAGTTGTGCGCCATGACGTTACGCATTCCGATCATCATGCGCCATGGAATGTCCGAATTTCGCGCGCGAACTTCTTCGGGAACCTTGGATGCAGCTTCACCCAAAACAACAAACCGCATCCCAATGGAATCCTTGAGTACATCATCCGCTACAAACTCGGAATAAGTTTTGCCTTCGATACGGGAAAGAATGGATTCAATGGAAGTTCGGATTTCCTCGACACGGAATTTCCATTTGAAATCAGACACGCACCGCCTCCGAAAAAATGGAATCCTTCAGGGCGTTATGGACGGTATCCTTAAAAACTAAATCTACTTGGGCAACTCCGAGTATCTGTTCCAGATACTCCTTGACCCGAAAATAGTGAGAGAATCCGATTGGAATACCCGACTGGAACTCAATGAGCAAATCAACGTCACTACCGGCTTTTGCCTCGCCTCGTGCCGTAGAGCCAAAAAGTTCAAGCGACTGAACTCCCATCTCACTCAAAGTGTTTCGATGTAGGTTCAGGATAGTTATTACTTTTTCGCGAGTCACGATTTGAACTCCAGCGGAGTCATTCTATCGCAAGAATCGGGCAAATGAAAGTAGCGCTTGTCGCGAAAAACAAATGGACACCGCGCTGGGCGGAACCTACAAAGACGGCGTGAAACGGGAAGATGCACAAGAACGAGAATCGGGCGCGCCGAAGGAGAAAATCCGCGGTGTGGTGTTGCGCATCACCTATGAAAACAAGGAGAACGATTATCGGGTCGTGAAGCTGGAACCGCTCGACGATGTGGAACCTTCGCGACTCGACAAGCGGCGCGAGTTGGTGCTCGTCGGGTCGTTGCCGGGCCTTGAAGTCGGCGAAACGATCGAAGCCGAAGGGCGATGGGCGAGTCATCCGCAACATGGGCCGCAGTTCAAGGCCGATTGGTTCAAGCCGACGCTTCCGAGCGGCGTCAGGGGAATCGAAGCGTATCTCGGTTCGGGCGCGATTCGCGGGGTCGGAAAAGTTTTTGCGCAGCGGATCGTCGCAAAGTTCGGCGAGGCGACATTTGAAATCCTGGACGGCGATATCGAGCAACTTCGGAAGGTCAGAGGAGTTTCCGAGAAGAAACTGGAGGACATTCGCGAGTCGTGGAAAACGGCGAGAGGCGATCGCGCGCTCGTGACGTTTTTGGGCGAGCACGGGATCACTCCCGTTTGGGCGTCAAGATTGCGGAGGGCGTATGGCGAGGCCGCGCTTTCAATTGTCCGCGCGAATCCTTATCGGCTTGCTGCCGAGGTTCGCGGAGTGGGATTCCATCGCGCCGACGTGATGGCTCGGAGAATTGGACTGGCCGCCGATGCGCCCGAGCGAATTGACGCGGCGCTCGCGCATGTTCTGGAAGATCAAGCGGGTGAGGGTCACACGTTCGTCGAGCGGGAGGCGTTGCTCGAACAGTCGTGCAAGCTGCTTGATTTGGATTTACTGCAAGTCGAAACGCGTTTGAAAGCGATGCTGGAGGAAGGACGCCTTTCGCGGAAAGACGTTCGCGGAGTGGACGCGATTTTTTTGAATCCGCTCTTGGAAGCCGAAAAGGAAATCGCGGAGTCGCTCATATGCTTGAAATCGGCGAAGCGGCGGCTTCCGATGATTGATTTGGAAACAAATTTAAGAAAGATCGAACGAGGCGCAAACTTTGAATTATCTGACGCGCAGCGCGCCGCCGTTCTCTCCGCTGCACGCGAAGGAATGATGGTATTGACGGGAGGCCCCGGAACCGGCAAGACGACGACACTTCGCTCGGCGATTCGGCTTTTTCAGATGGGCGATCGCGCGGTGCGGCTCGCCGCGCCAACCGGTCGAGCCGCGCGGCGATTGGCGGAAACGTCAAAGTGTCCGGCGGAGACGATTCATCGTTTGCTCGGCTTTAACGCGCATTCAGGGCGATTCGCGCATGACGAAAAAGATCCGATTCCCGCCGATCTGGTCGTTCTGGACGAAACTTCGATGCTCGATGTTTTGTTGGCGCGCGATCTGCTCCGCGCGCTTTCGCCGGGAACCTGCTTGATCCTTGTCGGGGATGAGGATCAATTGCCGTCGGTGGGTCCCGGCAATGTGCTGAAGGATGTAATCGCGTCCAAGATTATCCCCGTCGCGCGGCTGACCGAAGTTTTTCGGCAGGCGCAATCGAGTCTGATCGTCGTCAACGCGCATCGGATCAATCGTGGCGAAGCGCCGATTTTGCAGGCCGACGAGCGAATGGAAAAACCCGACTTTTTCTTTATCGAGCGGCGCGAACCGGCGGAAATTATCGAGACGATCAAGACGCTTGTCGCCGAGCGGATTCCGCGCAAATACGGCATGGACCCGATCCGCGACGTTCAGGTTTTAACCCCGATGCGGCGCGGCGAATTGGGCGTTCACGAAATCAACCGCGCGTTGCAGGAAGCGGTTAATCCCGCCAAGAACGCATCGAAAACGTTGACGCTTGATTCGGGCGAGTTCGGCGAAAGCGGTCAAACCGAACGCGCAGCGTTGCGTACCGGGGACCGCGTGATGCAGATGTCGAACAATTACGACAAGGAAGTTTTCAACGGCGACGTCGGTTGGGTGAAATCAGCGGACGCGGAATCGGGCGCAGCGCTGGTGCAATTTGAAGGGCGCGTGATTTCGTATCTGGCGGATGAACTGCGCGAACTCCGGCTCGCCTATGCCGCGACGATTCATAAGTCGCAGGGTTCCGAATACCGCGCCGTCATAATTCCCGTTCACACGCAGCATTACATCATGCTGAAACGCAATTTGATTTACACCGCGCTCACACGTGGCCGCGAACTTGTCTGTATTGTTGGAACGAAACAGGCGTTGTGGAAAGCGGTGCGCGATCAAAGCGTGGGGAACCGAAACTCGGCGCTGGGCTTTTTTCTGACGAGTTGAAATTGTTGTCATCAAAAGTCGGATTGAAGTGGCAAACTTCGAGAAGATTTTTCGACCATTCGTTTGCCGCAGCCAACCTCGTCATTTCAAGTTGGTTTACACTATTGGAGCGCGCAGTAGATGACCTGATTCAATTTCCATAATCCGGGTTCCACCGGGATATTGAACCGCGAAAGAGCGCAAAATTCGCAAAAGAATTGTGCTTATGTGCTTTGTGCGCCTTCTTGCGGCCAGAATCAATGCAACCTTGGCCATCGCCCTTCATCTCCGCCGTGCTTGAAGTTCCCCGGACTCGCCGTCATACTCCGCCCAGGAACGTCGTATGGTCGGCGAAGACACCCCTCCCTCTCGAAGTTTCATACTTGCCGCGTTGATCCTTGCCCTTGTTTGCGCGTTTCTATTTTTCTATCGCCTAAAAGCCGAGGATATCCATCTTGAATCGCAGGCGCGTTCGTTGCTCGTCGCCGCCGAAATGAAACAGGCGGGAGCATGGATGGCGCCTTTCGCGGGACAAGAAACGCGAACACCGCATCCACCGCTTTTTTCGTGGTGCGTGCGGTTGGCGGCGGCGACCGCGCAAAAGATCGCACCGACGCACGCACGGATTCCCGGAGCCATCGCAACGACGCTCATGGTCTTTCTCGGCGCGTGGTGGACGCTCAGCCACATCCGGCGTTATCCGCGGGACGACAATCCCGACATGAATCCGGAAGTTCCCGCGCTCTTCGCTGGAATTCTCATCGCGACAACTCCCTTGGTCTTTGGCCAAGCTCGCGCTGGAACGCCCGATGCCCTCTTCGCGTTTTTTTGCTTTGCGGCGCTCTATTGCTTCGGCGAATCGTTCGAATCGCGCCGTTCGTTTTATGCGGGTGTTCCATGGCGGCGTTGGGCGGGAACCGGATATGCGTTTCTTGCTCTCGCGATATTGACCAAAGGTCCCGTTGCAATCCTGTTCGTCATGCTTCCCTACTTAGCAACGAGCCTGAATTACAAAATGCGCAAGCTCGATTGGATTCACGCGCTCGCGCCCGTGGCGATGCTTCCGGCGGCGGCGTGGTATGTCTGGGCCGCGAACAACGATGCAGCGCTTCGCGATCTGATCTCGCTTGAACTTTTTCGACGGCGATTTGGTTCGGGAGCGGTCTCGCCCGAATCCATTTTCTTTTATCTGAAGATCGTCGGAAGAAATTTCTTTCCATGGATGCTCTTGGCGGGCGTCATGGCGTATCGAACCGTCATCGTTGGAGAAAGAACCCCGACGCGCGAACTTTGGGCATGGTCGGCAATTCTGCCACTCGTCTGGCTTTCAATTCCCACCGACAAGAATGATCAATATCTGCTACCCGCGGCGCCGTTTGTCATGCTCCTCTCCTGCGATGCGCTCTTGCATTGGAATTTCGATTCGATTGCGGGCAAGGCTTTCCGCGTCATGATCCGTGTCGTGCGTTGGGTCGCGATTCTTGTCGCGATTCCCGTGAGTGTCATTTTCGCCTCGGATGTTGGTCTCGGAGTTTTTTTGGGGCTCGGCGCCGCCTGCTTCGTTTTCCTGTTTCATCGTTCGCGTTCGACCGCGGTTTATGCATGGTGGGAGCGGACGATGCAGGGCGCGTGGTTTCTGACTCTTGCGCTGCTCGGATTCGAGGCGGCTTATCTTGTGGATTACATCCCGCGCCGCAACACACACGACCCACACCGAGCATTTATCGCTCAAATGCGCGAGCACTTGCCCGACGACGCTAATTTGCATTTGTACGGGCGAAATTCGGCGGCGCTTTACAACTATTCGCTCGGCCAAATTCTTCCGATCACGCGGAAAGTCTCCGAACTTTCCAAGGTAGCGGATGACAACACGTATCTCGTGAGCGATACGGAAATCGCCGAGTTGATGAGTCACCCCAACTTGGCGGTGATAGCCACGCGGCAAACGGGCGACTCCGATAAGCGTCCCCGCGCGGCGCTCTTCAAAGTCCTGAAGTCGGATGATCATCCGAAACCTCAGAGCATGACCGAAAAATACTCTGACGTTGCACCGTTGCGGATTGCGGTGCTGGGCGATCCGGCCTTGGATGGCGTCGGGCAGGAGGCGACGGTCAAGCGGCTTCGAAAAATAAGCTCTTACGCGCCGTTCCACAATGTCTTCCTTTTAGGAAGTAAATTGGAAGGGAAGTCGCCGTATGCGCGGCTCAACTTCGAGCGATCATTCGAGCGATCCTACTCCAAACTCCTGCGTGATGGTTTGCCGTTTCACGCCGTGCTTTCGGACGAAGATAAACCGATCGAATGGTTCGTTATTCATTACGATATTTTTCAAATGGCGGGCGAACGGCATTACGCTTACGACTTGCGAGGGGGTTTGGTTCGCTTCTACGCGCTCGATGCCACCGCGTTTGATCGCGCCGATCCCGTTACGCAACGACAGCTCAAATGGCTCGAAGACGATTTGAAAGAAACCCGCGCGATTTGGCGAATCGTTGCGCTCTCTCGTCCTTTGGCTAGTCTCGCCGAGAAGAATCAAAACATTTCTGCGGTCGCGCCGCTGCTGAGGCCGATTTTGGAAAGCGGTAAAGTTCAGGCGGTGTTTTGTTCGGGAGAAACTCATTACGAGCGATTTGCGGAAAGTGAACAATCGCCGGTGGTGTTCACGGCCGGATGGAGTTCCCGCGCCGTGAACGCAAAGTTTGCCGCCGACTCGCGACTCAAAGTTGCGTACGACGAGGAACCGGGATTTATTACTTTAGATATCACGTCCGAGCGGATTAAGTTTTTGGCGATCAATGTGCGCGGTGAACTCGTGGATGGCGGGTTGATTCTGCCTAGCGGTGGCGTTAGGGATACGGAGGGAGTCGTGAGCGAATTCGATCGGGTTCGCGAGGAATCCAAACGCGAGCCGGAAACGAATGAGCCTCCGCAAAGCCCATGATGTTCCTCTCCGAAATGCTTCGTCACGCTGGAGCCGCCGCGCTTGATTTGCTTTTTCCGGAAACATGTCCTCTTTGCGGTATTCGGTTGACCGTGGCCGAGCAAACGATTTGTGATCCGTGCCGCGCGTCAGTCGCGACGGAAGATGAATGGCGATGCGCGAGATGCGGCGCAACTGGATCGGGTCCTTCGCCGCGCAAAGGCGCGATGTGCCGTTTCTGCCCTGCGCCCGAAGATCATTATCAAGGCGCGCTCGCGGCAACGCGTTACGCCGGACGCGCCGCGGATTGCGTCAAACGATTCAAGTACAATCGCCGATTGGAAATGGGGCGGATGATGGCTGATCTGCTGGTTGCCCGCGTGGCCGAACCAGCCCGCGCGCTCGAAGATCGCGTCGGCTGGATCGTTCCCGTTCCACTCCATTGGACGCGCCGCTCGACTCGAGGATTCAATCAGAGCCAGATATTGGCAGAGCGCCTGGGCATCGCGCTCGGATTGCCTGTGATTCCTGCGCTCACCCGCGACCGGCGAACGCGCATGCAAACGCGGATTCCGCACGAACAACGCGCCGCCAACGTCAAAGACGCATTCGGATTTTCATCGGAATATAAATCGCCCCCCGGTGTATTGCTCGTGGATGACGTGGTGACGACGGGTAACACGGTCAATGAATGTGCGCGGGTGTTGCGCGAGGCGGGCGCGCCGCAAGTGTGGGTCGTTTGTTTTGCGCGGTCTTAGGAACCAGAAAAATGACGGCATCGGAAATTAATCCGAAAGAATTTACCGCAAAGACGCAAAGACGCAAAGGCGCAGAGACGCCATGAAGATCACGCAGATGGAGTGGCAGCCGTGCTCAGATTTGCGCATGAGATTCGAAGCAATGCCACACAGTATGAATGACTTGGATAAAGCGTTGCGCTGCCCAAAGGCAAACGCGCTCATTGCGCCTCTGCGTCTTTGCGCCTTTGCGTTTACTTCTTCATTTTAGGGGCGCACTGATTTGGACGTTGCACTCTACCAACCCGAAATTCCGCCGAATACCGGCAACATCGCGCGGCTTTGCGTTTGCGCGGCGACGCCGCTTCACATTATCGGTCAGCCTTCATTTTCAATGGATGAACGCGCGGTGCGTCGGGCGGGACTCGATTACTGGGAACATCTGAAACTCCACCGACATGATGACTGGAACGAATTCCTCGCCCGGATGGATGAGTTATCGAGGCGAATTCTTCTTATCAGCAAACACGGCGCAAAGGATTACTGGAATTTTGCGTTCAATGCCGATGACGTTTTGGTTTTTGGAAATGAAACGAGCGGACTTCCAACGATCATTCACGAGACGATCCGCGCGCGTGATCCCGAACGAATTCTGCGTATCCCAATGTGGGGCGTCGAGCGCTCGCTGAACCTCGCGAATGCCGTTGCGGTCGTACTCTACGAGGCACTCCGACAAACTCGGTCCGACTCGTGATCGTGTATTAGACCCATTCACTGACTCCAACATGAATCCTCCATTCCGAGCGCCGAAGGCGCGGATTCATAGTAGCCTAGGGCAACGCCTTAGGTAGGCTGTAAGCCCGTTCTAATTGGCGCGGGCTGACAGCCCTTGAATCTCTTGAGGCGACCCGCTTCCTGGGGCGTTGCCCCAGGCTGGAAATGGCACGCGCCTTCGGCGCTGAATCGGAATCAATGCACATTCAGCGGTCATCTGTAAGTAAGAAGCTCCGGCGTGTCCAAATGAGCGATGCTATTAAACGCGCTCAACGTTTGGCGCGACTTGCTAAACGCGATTTCCGTCACCGAGGCGTTATGCACGCGCCAGTTAAGCTCGAGGGCGAGCGGATCGGGCGATTGCATGACGGTCTGCACCGCGACGCCGATGGGGCCACCGGAAGTGAAAACCGCGACTGTCCGACCATTGCCATCGCCCGCCGTCGCGCGCTTCAATCCCTCGCGAACGCGTGAACTGAAGACGCTCCATGTTTCAAAAGTCGGAGGCTGACCCAACTCGAATGTCCCCTCGACCCAAACGCGCATGACCGATTCCAACAGCCGATGAAACGCGCGATAGCGTTCTCTGGGTTCCTTCGCATCGGCATTTTCCTGACTCAATTTCCTAATTGCGTCGTCGCGTTCGCATAGCCACGGCAGGAGCGATTTCATCACGCCGTCGGCGTCGTATTCGTTAAGATGATTAATCTGCTCTGCATCGGGAAATTTGACACCCGCGCGAGCAAATGTTTCCGCGACGACTTCAGCAGTTCGCGCCTGACGCTTGAGAGATCCGACAAAAACCGCATCTGGCCGAACTCCCGCGCGAAGCCAGAATTCGCCAAGTTTGCGCGATTGCTCCTCACCCAACGGGGAGAGCTTGTCGTAATCGGCCTCAAAGAACGAAGCCTGGCCATGTCGGACGAGAAGGAGATTGCTCATTGGGGAAGTTCACTCAACATCGGAATATCCAATCGCGAATTTCTCGAATTCAACACCGCGTTAAATCTCTTCGCCGTATTTATCACGCGTTCGGCATCGCCGAAATTCCGAGATAATCTAACGCCTTGTGACCGAACTGGCAACGAGTTGAACTTGGCGTATGTCAATTTTCGGAGCGCATGAATCTCCGTCGCCCCCATCCGGGGGCTTCCGAATTTTGTCGGCGGCTTTTCCAGCGTTTGTCTCGCTACGCTCGACTGCACGCTTCGCTTTATTGCGCCATCCGCTTCGCGGATTTAAGAAAGGACGATTGGGCCAGATAATCGGCGGCCGGATTCTGTTAGCCCTTTCCGTTATGATCCTAAAGCCCGGAGGGCTGGCGTAATAAAGCGAAGCGTGAGCAAAGCGAACGCTGGCAACGCGAGTACCCTATGACTCCCAAGCCCCCGAATGGGGGCGGCGGAGATTGGTTTGAACCTGGCACATCCCTGACAGAATAATCCGGGCACATAGTTGACACATTTGGTGTGGCGAGGATGCAAACGTGAAACTATGATCGGGAAGCGATCTTCATCCTCGGGAAAGGCGTATGAGTTGAACGCAAGGTTCAGTCGAAGCAAGGAATCGTGAAGGACGCATGTTGCTGTCACCGTTCAGAGTCTTGATGTTGTTCTTTATGGTTCCAATGATCCTTGGAGGCTGTGCAAAAAATGTGGATACGCACGGTGCGAAGCCCGTTGAGACTGCGATCATAACGGCCACGCCCGTCGCGAAGCCGATTGACGCAGCGGCAGCCACCGAAATTGCTGTGCAGGAAGCAATCAAACGAGGTTGGAAAAAGGACGCCATTGAAATTGATAGCGTAGAATTCGAGGATAATTGCTGGAGTGTTTTCCTGGAGAGAATAC
>CAZPIK010000016.1:0-4728 GCA_964586185.1 uncultured Candidatus Sumerlaeota bacterium
GGCCGGACTGATGATCCACCAGCAGCGTGGCACAGTCATTTTTGTCCAATCGGCGATATTTAAAATCGACTCCCATGGGAAATCCCTTTCATGCCTGCAATCTAGACGTAGTCGAACTCTAATGGGATGTCGCGTTCGGGTCAAGCATTCGCGCGTTGGCACTTAACAATTCCAACGTTCGGCTTGATTTGAGTAGCTCAATTCGCGAAGATGCTGGGATTTTTTGAGGCGGAGGATGTTTTGCCATGAGCCAACACGATACGCACCACCATGACCACCACGGCGCGGAATGCTGCGCGTCTCACCACGAAAGCGACGATTGGTTTATCCCCTTTTGCATCGAGAATCTCGCTGTCGTGATCCTCGTTTGCCTCAGTATTTTCGCTTTAATTGAAGGGACGAAAATGGCGGGGTTGACCTCTGGCGTTGTCCTTGCGGCGATGATCGTCGGAGCTTATTTTCGCGGTCGCGAGGGGCTGGCCATGATCGGCGCGGGAGCCGGATATCTTCTCGCGGGGCCGATCGGTTTGCCTTGGGGACTCGCCCTCGGCTGGTTCAACGGCTGGATTCTGGGAATGGACGCCGAAAATGAAGGCCGAAAAGTTTTGCGTCCGCTCGGCTGGCTGAACGGCGCGATCCTTAGCTGCATCATGGGATTTGCGACTTCACGCGGGAATGGCGCCATCGAAGGAATCCAATGGATTATCGCGCTTGGACTTTACGCTTTCTTCGGCGGCTTTATCGCGGAAAACCTACCCGCCTTCGGAAAATTCGTTCGTTCGTTGGGTAAATAAGTAATCGCATGAACGCAGCATACGAAACCGTCGTCGGGATGGAAGTTCACGTTGAACTTCTAACCAAGACCAAAGTCTTTTGCGGCTGCTCGACCGATTTCGGCCAGCCTCCGAACACCCAAACTTGCCCCGTCTGTCTCGGTATGCCCGGTTCTCTCCCGGTGATTAATAAATCCGCGTTCGAATACGCGATGCGAACCGCTCTCGCGCTCAATTGCAAACTCACCAGCCCGACGCAATTCGAACGAAAAAATTACTACTATCCCGATCTCCCGAAAAATTATCAGATTTCGCAGCTACGCAAGAATCTCGGCGTCGAAGGTTGGCTCGACGTAACCGTCAACGGCGAAGCCAAGAAAATTGGTATGGATAACATCCATCTCGAAGAGGATGCCGGAAAGAACATTCACCCCGAAACGCCCGGCGCAAATTACAGTCTCGTTGATTTGAACCGCGCGGGAACGGCGCTTCTCGAAATCGTCAGCAAGCCCGACATGCGTTCGACGGACGATGCGATGGCGTATATGCAAACTCTCAAAAACATGCTGGAGTATCTGGGCGTCAGCGATTGCAACATGCACGAGGGACGATTGCGTTTCGAGGCGAATATTTCAGTTCGCAAACCCGGCGCGCCGCTTGGCACGAAGGTCGAGGTTAAGAATCTCGGTTCGATGAAGATGGTCTGCAAGTGCATCGAGCACGAAACCAAACGGCAGATTGAAGAGATCGAATCGGGCGGCAGAATTATTCAAGAAACGCGCGGCTGGGACGACGATCTTAGCGAGACCTATTCGATGCGCTCGAAGGAAGAAGCGCAGGATTACCGATATTTCCCCGATCCCGATTTGGTTGAAGTCGTCATCGGCGAAGATTGGATTGCAAAAGTGCGCGCGGAAATTCCCGAACTTCCCGAAGCGCGTCGTCGGCGGTTTATCGAGTCGTTTGGACTTCCCGAGTACGACGCGGGCGTTCTTACCTCGATCAAGTCTTACGCCGAGTATTTTGAGACCGCGGTCAAAAATCACAACAACCCCAAAGCGATTTCCAATTGGATCATGACGGAGGTCCTTCGCATCCTGAAGGAAACCGAGGGTGAGATCGAAAACTTCCCCGTGAAGCCGGAGCATTTGGGCGGACTCATTAAGCTCATTGACGACAAGACCATCAGCGGAAAAATCGCGAAAGACGTTTTCAAAGAAATGCTCGCGGGAGGCGGCGATCCCGCGAAAATCGTGAAGGACAAAGGTCTTGTTCAAATCACCGATACAAGCTTTATTGAAAAAATCGTGGATGAGGTGCTTGCCGCAAATGCGCAATCGGTCGAAGATTTCAAAGCAGGCAAAGATCGCGCGCTTGGGTTCCTTGTCGGTCAAGTGATGAAGAACAGCAAGGGCAAAGCGAATCCCGGCATCGTGAATGATTTAATTAAACAGAAAATCGGCATGTGATTTTTTTTGCCGAGGACCGCTCATGAGCCGACGGTCGCAAGGTTCCTCGTTTTATGCTTTCGCAGCGGCGTTTGTCACATTCGTAGTTTTTAGTCCCACATGCTTTTTCGATTTCGTCTATTGGGATGACGAAATCAACATTCTCGATAATAGTCATGTTCAGTCTTTAAGCGGTGAAAACATTCGCTGGATGTTCACCGATTTCTCCCGCGCATTGCGGTACTCGCCGCTCAGTTGGCTGGGCTGGTCGCTGAACTGGATTCTCGGCGAGGGTCGCCCATTTGGATTTCATTTCGTAAACGTCCTATTCCACTCGGCAAACGCGGCATGGGTTTGCATCATCCTCCATGAATTGCTGAGTTGGTTTGCATTCCGATCCGATCAAAAAAATAAATCCCCTGAATCGTTCGTCGCGACTGCCGCGCTGTTCGGTACGCTTTTCTGGTCGCTGCATCCACTCCGCGCCGAACCGGTAGCTTGGGTAACAGGTCGTCGGTATGATCAAGCGCTCTTCTTTGCGCTCGCTGCATTTTATGGATTCTTAAAAGCCATCCCGGCGAAACATTCCGCTGCGCGGACTCAATGGCTTGTAGTTTCACGCATTGCCTATCTGGCTTCCCTCCTCACCTACCCCGTGACGGTCGAGCTTCCTGTCGTGATGCTAATCATCGCTCTCGCGCATTCGAAATTGGGACATTCCTCCCCGACGGATCGTCCTGATCGCGCGTGGCAAATGACGCTCCCCTTCTTCGCGGCGTCGGCGCTCATCGCGTTGGCAACGGTCGGCGCGCGATACGTATTTCCGGGTGACTGGGGTGATCCACCGACACTTGTGCAGTTCCCACTTACCGCGAGGGTGGCGCAAGCGATGTATGTTATCTGGTTCGGAATCCTCAAAACCCTCGCCCCTTTTGGCCTACTTCCTTACTACACCGAACTCGCCTCCAAGGGTTCCATCCCGCTTCGATGCGTCCGCGCATCCGTCTATGTCTTTTCGATAACCCTCGCCGCAATCCTCCTCCGCCGACGTTTTCCATCCTTCGCATCCTGCTGGTTTTCCTATGTCGCGCTCATGGCGACGAAGACTGGATTCACCGAGCAACCCCATTTTCCGAATGATCGCTATTCCTACATCGCGGCGTTACCGTTCTCTTATCTCTTTGCTTTAGGCTTGCTTAAGGCGATCGCGCGCACGGCAAACACGCGACGATGGAAACGAACCATCACACTTGCGTCGTGGGTCGGTCTTATTGCCCTCAGCCTCCTGTCAATCCGGCAGTCCCTGATCTGGCGTGATAGCCATACGCTCCTGACCGCCATGCTTTCGCGTCTTTCGGGTGATCCCTTCGCCAACGAACTCTATTGGCGGCTTGGTGTTATCCATCGCGATCATCACCGCCCCGAAAAAGCGCTCGAATGCTTTGATCGTTCATTGGCCGTTTCACCTAATGACCGTCGCGCCAGAATCCATCGAGGCCAAATGTATCTGGAACTAGGTCGCACCGAACTGGGAATCCAAGAACTCGAAGCCTCACTTGGTTCGAAATCTGATTCCGCCGTGCGCATGATGCTCTTCGAAGCTTATGAAAAAATTGGCGAAATCGAAAAAGCGCTCGCAACTTTGAAAGCGGAAAGCGCGGATCATCCAACCGACCCCAAGCGGCGCTACAATGTCGGAGCGTTTCTGGAAAAATGCGGTCGTCGCAATGAAGCAATTCAAGCCTACCGCGAAACGCTTGATCTCGAACCTGACTTCCCGCAGGCCTTGCAAGCGCTTGAACGACTGAACTGAAAAGCGATTCAAAAGTAAACGCCCCCTCGGCGTGAACCGAAGGGGCGTAGTAGTGTAGAAGCGGCATCCTGCCGCTGATTCTTCGAATTCGATCAGACTTACGCCCGGCGTCGAGCCTTTTGGAGTTCTTTGCGGCGTTCGTGAAGCCGCTGCTTAATCGTCTTGGTTGCCGAATCGCCTCCCGCGCTTCCTTCAGCTTTCGGAGCCGCATCCACGAATTCGATATAGGCCATGAGCGCTCCATCGCCTTGCCGCGGAGCGTCTTTCACAATTCGCAAATAGCCACCGACCCGCGAGGCAACGCGCGGCGCGATTTCGGTAAATAGTTTATGCACGGCCGTCTTGTTGCCGAGCCTGCTGAACGCGAGACGACGCGAGTGAAGATCGCCCGCTTTGGCAAGCGTAACCAATCCCTCGACCACGGGGCGAAGCTGCGTGGCCTTGACCGACGTGGTGTGAATCCGCTCATGCTCGATGAGCGCGCCCGCGAGGTTCTTCATGAGCGCCAGACGATGCTCGGATGTCCGGCTGAGTTTGCTTCGGCTCTTGCGATGACGCATGGTTTAGACTTCCTCTTCCGCCATGACGGGCATACCGGTCTCATCCAGCCTCATGCTGAAGCCGAGTCCCATCTCCTTGAGAATATTCTTTATTTCGGTCAGCGACTTGCGCCCGAAGTTGCGATACTTAAGCA
>CAZPIK010000016.1:4738-24990 GCA_964586185.1 uncultured Candidatus Sumerlaeota bacterium
ATATCGCCCTCGCTTTTTTGCACGAGGTCACGGATCGTCTTGATTCCCGCCGCCTCAAGGCAGTTGTAAGAGCGAACCGAAAGTTCGAGTTCTTCGATGCTCTTGTCGAGTTTCTCTTCGATTTGGCTCGCCGTTTCAACCGAAGCCTCTTCGCCCGCCGGAGCTTCAACTTCGGCTTGCTCGTCTTGCGGACGAATGAAGAGATCAAGGTGATCGCGGAGAACCCGCGCGGCGTGTGAAACCGCCTCGTCGGGACGGATCGCGCCGTTCGTCGTCACTTCCATGATCAGACGATCATAGTCAGTGAACTGACCGACGCGCGTCGTCTCGGTTTGAAACTTCACATTCAGGATTGGCGAGAAGCTCGAATCCACCGGAATAAGACCGATGTCATCCGGATCTTTTTTGTGTTCACTCGAAGGCACATAGCCGATGCCGGTTTCGATGGCGATTTCCATCTGAAGCCGTCCGCCTTCGGAAACGTGCGCGATCGGATGATCGGGGTTCAGAACTTCGACATCGTCATTCCACTTGATGTCCTTAGCCGTGATCTTGCTGGGGCCTTTCACGTCAAGGTAAACCACGGTCGAGTTGACCGTTGGAACCATCTTGAGTCGCAATCCCTTGAGATTGAGAATGATGTCGGCGATATCTTCGCGGAGACCTTCCTTGGCAACATACTCGTGCGGCACGCCTTCGATCCGGGTGGCAACGACCGCCGCCCCAGGAATCGAAGAGAGCAACACGCGCCGAAGCGAGTTGCCCACCGTCGTGCCGAAACCGCGGTGGAACGGTTCAGCGTAAAAGCGTCCAAAAGTGTCGGTCAACGTCTCAGCATCGAAATAGAGATGTCGAGGCTTGATCAAGGACTTAAAATTCATCGAGTCGTTTCTCCTGCTCCGTAAAATTCCAATTTGCGTGCGTGTTACTTCGAGTAAAGTTCGACGATCAGTTGTTCCTGAAGTTCGGTCGGAATATCCGTCCGCCCCGGAACCGTCAGGATTTTTCCCGAATGAGTCTCTTCAGAATATTCCAGCCATCCCAGCCGTCCGACGCGGGTCGCCTGTTCAAGCGCCTTCTTGACGCCGGGATTTTCCAGCATCGCCGCGCGAAGCGTCACCACTTCGCCCACGCGAACAAGATGCGAAGGCACGTCCACTTTGTGGCCATTGACCTTGACGTTGCCGTGCGAAACTAACTGCCGCGCCTGCGCCCGCGACGACGCAAAACCGAGACGGAAAACAATGTTGTCCAGCCGACGCTCAAGAACTTGCAGCAAGTTCGTGCCCGTCACGCCGCGATACCGATCAGCAATCTGGAAATACTTCCGGAACTGCCGTTCAAGCACACCGTAAATGCGCTTGGCCTTTTGCTTCTCGCGCAACTGAATTCCATACGAGGTGGGCTTGGTGCGGGAAAGGCCATGCTGTCCCGGCGCAAAGTTGCGTTTTTCAATCGCGCACTTCGGGCTATTGCAGCGGTCTCCCTTGAGGTAGAGCTTCCGGCCTTCTCGTCGGCACAGTCGGCATACGGCGTCGCAGTATCTTGCCACTTTCTTGTCCTTTGTCCTTTTACAGTTTCAATTCCTAAACGTTTGTTCAAACCCTGTTGACTTAGACGCGCCGCTTTTTCGGCGGACGGCAACCGTTGTGCGGAATCGGCGTCACGTCGCGAATAAGCGTGATTTCAAGTCCGACGGCCTGAAGCGACCGAACGGCGGACTCGCGTCCCGATCCCGGTCCCTTCACGTAAATTTCGATCGTCCGAACGCCATGTTCCATCGCTTTGCGCGCGGCGTTTTCAGCGGCGACCTGCGCGGCAAAAGGCGTGCTCTTGCGCGAACCTTTGAACCCGACCGTTCCCGCCGAAGCCCAGGAGATCGTCGCCCCGTTACGATCCGAAATCGTCACGATCGTATTGTTGAAGGTCGCGTGCAGATGAACAATCGCGCTCGAAATGTTCTTCTTGACCTTCTTCTTGGCCGGCGCTGCGGCGGTCGTGGTTTTTGCTTCCTTCTTAGCCATGCTCTTTGCCCTTCTTGTTTCTTTCCCCTAATCCCATATTGCGATCCCGCCCGCGCGGAACCCAAATAACTTTTTAACCCTTTGACGGCGCCTGCTTCTTACCGGCGACGGTTTTACGCGGTCCCTTGCGAGTGCGCGAGTTCGTCTTGGTGCGCTGTCCGCGAACGGGCAAGCCCTTGATATGACGCGAGCCGCGATAGCAGCCAATATCCATAAGGCGTTTGATGTTCACCTGAATATCGCGCCGCAAATCGCCCTCGACCTTGAAATTGGTCTGAATATACGCCGCGATGCGACTGACCTCTTCTTCGGTCAGGTTCTTCACCCGCGTATCGGGATTGATCCCGGTGTCGCGCAAAATCTTATTCGAAAGCGCCGGACCAATTCCGTAGATATAGGTCAACCCGATTTCGACGCGCTTCTCGCGCGGTATGTCAACGCCTGTAATACGTGCCACAATCCACTCCTTGAAATTTATCCCTGACGCTGCTTGTGCTTTGGATTTTCGCAAATGACGCGAACAACGCCGCGACGACGAATCACTTTGCACTTTTGACAGCGGGGCTTGACCGATGATTGAACTTTCATTTCCCCGTGCTCCTTACTTATGCCGATACGTTATGCGTCCGCGCGTTAAGTCATAGGGCGATAATTCGACCGTGACTTTGTCTCCGGGAAGAATGCGGATGAAATGCATTCGCATCTTTCCTGAAACGTGAGCGAGGACTTTAAGCCCGTTCTCCAACTCGACGCGAAACATCGCGTTCGGAAGCGGCTCAACAACCGTTCCATCAATTTGGATCGCTTCTTCCTTCGCCATAAACGCTGCGCTTCGCTTCCTCTTTCCCCGACCATGCGCTGCCGACCGCAACGGGTCTTTGGACGCACGAACCCCATACCCTACCGAGATACGACTACTATTTCAAGTCCCTTTTTACGTCAAAATTCGCGGCCCCCGTTCCGTAATCGCAATCGTGTGTTCGGCGTGGGCCGAACGCTTGCCGTCGGAAGTCACCACCGTCCATTTATCGCGCAGGACTTTTGTCTTATGCGTCCCCGCATTCACCATCGGCTCGATGGCCACAACCATACCGACCTGCCACTTAAACCCTGTGCCCGTCTTGCCGAAATTCGGAATGCGCGGATCTTCATGAAGCTGCCGACCGACGCCGTGTCCTGCGTAATCGCGGACGACCGAGAATCCTCGCGACTCAACATATTTCTGCACGGCCGCCGCCATGTCGCCCATATATCTTCCCGCGGTCATATAAGAAATCGCGGTCTTCAGCGAACCTTCGGTCGCTTCAATCAATGCCGTGGATGCAGCATCAACTTTTCCGACCGCAAATGTCTTCGCGGAATCGGTGATGAATCCTTCCCAGACCATGCCGAGATCAAGGCTCACGATATCGCCCTCGACAAGCACGCGATCCGAAGGAATCCCATGAACAACCTCTTCATTCACTGACGCGCAAATCGAACCGGGGAAACCTTGATAACCGAGAAACGCCGGATAGCCCCCGCGCTCTTGAATCAGCCGATGCGCGATGCGATCTAAATGCAGTGTCGTGACGCCCGGACGAATGCGCTCGCCGAGAAGGCGAATAACTTCATTCAAAAGTTTCCCCCCTTGGGACATGATCTCGATTTCCCCGGGGGTCTTGAGTTCTACGCGACGCGATGCGGATGATTTCATCATGATGAAAATTCTTTTTTAAAGATCAGGCAATGCGGGAAGCGGCCTGCCATTGTTCGATCACATCCACGAGTTGACGGCGAACCTGCTCGATAGAAAGATCTGCGTTTATCTCTCTAACTTTTCCAAATTCGGTGAGACGATGAAGCATCGGCTCGGTCTGGCTGTGATAATCGGCAAGTCGCTTCCGAATGGATTCGGGACGATCATCTCCGCGCTGAAAAAGTTTTGCTCCGCAGGAATCGCAAATTCCGTCTTCCTTGGGAGGATGGGTCACGACGTTATAAACCTTCTGGCATTTTGAGCAGACGCGCCGGGCGGTCAGGCGCGATTCGAGCTTCTGGTCGTCAATCGCCATGTTAATCGCAAAATCCAATTCGACACCGAGTTCGGCGAGAATCCGCTCCAAATCCTTTAGCTGATTCAGGTTGCGAGGATAACCGTCGTAAAGCACTCCGCGTCCATCGTTAAGCGCTTCGGTCGTCACCGTTCGGACCAAACCCAAAACCATTTCATCGGGGACGAGTTCACCCCTGTTCATAATTTCGTCCGCCTTACGACCGAGCGCGGTTCCGGCTTGGCGTTCGGCGCGAAGAAGATCGCCTGTGGAAACATGGACGAGACCAAAACGCGCGCTCACCTGACGCGCCTGCGTTCCTTTGCCTGCTCCTGCGGGTCCGAAGAAGGTCAATATCAATGGACGATCCCCATGAGCGACATCGGAATGCGGAATCCGTCAACGACGGGCGGTTCGGCGCCGACCCGTGGCTCCACCAGTGCCACGGTAGGTGAACCCGTCATAATGACGCATGAGCAATTGTGATTCGATCTGCTTCATCGTGTCAAGCACGACGCCAACGACAATGATCAGTCCCGTTCCCCCCGCGATCGAGGCGAACATATACGGAACGTTGAAACTGACGTAAAAAACGTCGGGAATGAGAGCGATGGCGATCAGGAATCCCGCGCCCACAACCGTCGTGCGAACAAGAATGTAGTTGATGTAATCGCTGGTCGGCTTGCCCGGTTTCTTGCCCGGAATAAAAGCCCCACTCTTTTTCAGATTTTCGGCAACATCAACGGGATTGAACGTAAGTGCCGTATAGAAATAGCAGAAGAACGCGGTGAGGATTACATAAAGAACTGTCCAGAGATTGATGACTTTCAGAAGACTGAACACGCCGCCGCTCTCGAGATTGAACAGTTCATACACGTTGTGGTTCGACGTCTGGCCCATCCAATCATTGAAAAACATTCCCAGACTCTGAGGGAATAATCCGCCGATGAGCAATTGCGGGAACGAAAGGATCGAAGACGAGAAAATGACGGGAATAACGCCCGCAACGTTAAGCTTTATGGGTAAATGCGTTGCGCTGCCCCCTTGGATCAGCTTCCGACCGACCATGCGACGCGCATGTTGGATCGGAATCTTGCGATTTGCCTGCTGCGTGATAATCGTGAGCGCGGAAAAAACGAGCATGGCGACCAGCACCAACCCGAAGATGAGCGGAGAGCCTCCGCCTTGCACGTTAATAACGCCTTGCTTGAGCGACATCGGATAACTGGCAATGATACCGATCGCGATAATGATCGAAATGCCATTGCCAATACCGTGTTCGGTCATCTTCTCACCGAGCCACATCACAAAACAGGTTCCGGCGGACATGGTAACTGCCGTTGTAAAATAGAGAAGCCACGGATGATCGGGGATGATGCTGAGGCTGGAATTATTAAGATAGACCCCAAGTCCCGCGCCTTGAAACAGGCTTAGCACCACGGTTCCATATCGGGTCCATTGATTGATTTTCTTGCGACCCGCTTCGCCCTCTTTAGCGATTTTTTCAAGTCGCGGCCAGACGACGGTCAAAAGCTGTAGAATAATCGAAGCTGAAATATAGGGCATGATGCCGAGCGCAAAGATCGTCATCTGCTTGAACGCTCCGCCGCTGAACATATCCACGACGGCAAAAACGCCCTGACCCGAGCCGCCGCCCAGAGTCTTGAAATGTTCGGACATTGCGTGAGGATCAATAAAGGGAGTCGGGACGTGCGCGCCCACTCGATAGACAAAGCAAAGCGCAAGTGTGATGAACACTTTCCGTCTAAGTTCCGGAATCTTAAAGATATTCAGGAACGACGCGATCATGACTTGACGATTTCCCACTTCCCGCCGTGGGTTTCAATCGCGGTCTGCGCGCCGGGACTAAAAGCATGAAGCTTGACCGTCAGTTTCCGCTCAAGCATTCCCTTGCAGATCAGCTTGATGCGCACGACCGATTTGCGAACAAGACCCTCTTCATAAAGTTTCTGAGGATCAACGACGGTGCCATCCTTAAAAACGTTGAGTTGACGCAAGGTTACCTGTGCGCGCGATTCACGGAAGGCAACGTTGCTAAAACCGAATTTCGGCAACCGACGAATGAGCGGCATCTGTCCACCTTCGAACGATCCGCCTTTATTCGTGCCGCTGCGGGATTGCTTGCCCTTGTTGCCTTTGCCGGAGGTGCGCCCCCAACCCGAGCTTTCGCCCCGGCCCACGCGCTTGCGTTTTTGATGGTTGCCTTTGTCGCCCGGAAGTTCGTGTAGCTTGAAACTCATGATTTACTTGACCTCTTCAACTTTGAGAAGGAAGTCCACGGTGCGGATCATCCCTCGGAGTTGCGGGCTGTCTTTTTTCACGACGCTATGGCGCAGTCGCTTAAGCCCCAAAGCGCGGATCGTTCCGCGATGATGCGCCTTCGTGCATATCTCGCTCTTGACCCAGGTGATTTTTAGGTTCTTCGCCATGATCATTCCATCTTCCGATTACTTGCTGTCGTCGCCTTCCGGCTCGTCGGTGAGCACGCGATCCGAAATCTGATCAACCGCGCTCGTCTTGGCCTTCTTCTGCTCCGCTTTTTCGGAGGCGATCTTTTTCGCCGCTTCGGGATCCGATATGCTGAGAATCGCCGTGCGCGAATCTTCATAAATCTTGGCTTTCTTCGAGCCAATCAGCGATTCGACTTTCTTGCCGCGAAGCCGCGCGATGACGTCAACTCGCTTAAGCGATTCCAAGCCATTGACCGTCGCCTTCAAAACGTTGATGACGTTATCCGAACCAAGGCTCTTTGCGAGGATATCATGGACACCGGCGAGAGCGAGATACTTGCGGATAGCGGCGCCAGCGATAAGTCCCGTTCCCACGCTCGCGGGCTTCAGGAGAACACGCGCTGAATCGTGACGACCAACAATTTCGTGGGGAATCGTGCGTCCCATGAGCGGAACGCGGATCAAATTACGTTTGGCTTGTTCTGTTGCTTTGGCAACGGCGTCGGGCGCTTCGTTTGCTTTGCCCGAACCGATTCCGACGTGGCCGTTATCGTCTCCGACCGCCACCAACGCCGCAAAACTGAAACGACGACCGCCCTTCACGACTTTCGCGCATCGGTTGAGAGAAATCAGTTCATCACGGAGGTTCAGCCGCTTGGGGTCAATCTTTTTGACCTCAATATGCGCCGTCGTGAGCATCTCCTGGGCTTCCGCCTCGGGTGGAACTTCAGTCATGTTGGGATCCGCGCTCATTCGTTTTTCTGGACGGGATGCCGACTCGCAAGCGGATCGGTCGTCTCGTTTCCTCCTTGTTTAGAATTGCAGCCCCGCCTCGCGCGCTGCGTCAGCAAAAGCCTTGATCACCCCGTGATAGCGATACCCACCGCGATCAAAGACCACAGCGGAAACCCCTTTGGACTTCGCGGCATTGGCGATTTCGCCGCCGAGCTTTTTCGCCCACTCGATATTGCAGAAACTCTTCGCGGCGTCCTTGTTTGCTTTCAGGTTCGTGGTCGCGGCGGCAAGAGTCTTGGCCGCTTTGTCATCCACCACCTGCGCATAAATGTGCTTCGAGCTTTTATGAATACAAAGCCGTGGACGTTCCGGCGTTCCGCTCAGCTTGCGTCGAACCCGGCGGTGCCGGATGTTCATCGATTCTGTTTTACTACGCTGCATATTGATCCAACTCCAGGGCGGAGATTACTTCGCTCCGGTCTTGCCAACTTTCCTTCTGACGTTTTCACCGACGTAACGGATACCCTTGCCTTTATACGGTTCGGGCGGAGCATAAGCGCGAAGCCGCGCAGCTTCCTGTCCAACCGTCTGTTTATTTACGCCGGTAATAACTACGCGCGTGGGGTTCGGATTTCCGATCGTGATTCCCGCAGGCGGCTGATACTGAATGACGTGGCTCTTGCCGACCGAAAGCGCAAGTCCCTTGCCTTTGACCTCGGCTTTGTAACCAACGCCGACAAGCTCAAGCTCTTTCGTATAACCCTCGGTGACTCCAATAATCGCGCCGGAAATCAGCCGATGGTAAAGCCCGTGAAACGCTCGGTCCTGCATTTCATCCGAATGACGTTCGATATGAAGCGAACCATCTTTATGCGTCACCTTGACGTTCTTCTTCGTCTCAATGGCGAGTTCACCCTTGGGACCCTTCACCTTCACGTCCATAGTCGGACTGATGGCGACTTGAACCCCCTGGGGAATTTTAATAGGAACTTTTCCGATGCGAGACACGATGCCTTGCTCCTTGATCTACCAAACGCTGCAAATAAGTTCGCCGCCTATTTTCTGCTTACGGGCTTCACGCCCCGTCATTAGACCTTTGCTCGTCGAAAGAACCACAATTCCCATGCCGCCGAGCGCGCGTGGAATTTCAGTTGAACCGACGTATCGACGAATTCCAGGACGGCTAATTCGGCGAATTCCATTGATAACTTGCTCTCCCGCCGCCCCGTACTTCAAATAAACAATCAGCAGATTGAAGGTAAGCGGTTTGGCTTCCTTGCTTTCGCCGCCGCCCTTGGGATTGCGCTTGACGCTACCCGCGCGGACGACCTTGAAATACTTGATATAACCTTCTTCGCGGAGAATCTTCACGAGGTTGACCTTGAGCTGCGACGCGGGCATCCGCACCGCCTCTTGCTTGGCTTTTACCCCGTTCCGGATTCGGGTCAGCATGTCGCCTATGGGATCACTTAACGCCATCGTTCTACAGCCTCTTTACCAACTCGATTTACGGACGCCAGGAATCTGACCGAAACTTGCATACTTGCGGAAGCAAAGTCGGCACATTTTAAACTTGCGGAGAAACGCGCCCGAACGACCGCAGACCGGGCAGCGATTGTACTTCCGCGTCGAAAACTTCGGTTTGGCCTTCGCCTTGACCCTGAGGCACAGTCGCGCCATGTTCTATTCTCCCCTTGTCCTTTCGCCCTTAGTTCTTCGCGTCCAAATCGCGCAGCGGAAGCCCAAACCCTTTGAGCAACGCCTTGCACTCTTCATTATTCTTCGCCGTCGTGACGAACGTAATATCCATCCCGAGCGTGTGAATTTCTTTCGAAAAGTCGAGTTCAAGGAAGATATGGTGTTCCTTGATCCCGAAAGTGTAGTTCCCGGTTCCGTCAAACGCCTTCGGTGGCAATCCGCGGAAGTCACGAATGCGCGGGATCGCGATAGCGATGAGGCGCTCAAGAAATTCATACATGCGCGCGCCGCGAAGCGTGACGTAGCACCCGACCGGCATTCCCTGACGAACCTTGAACGCCGCAACGGCGATGCGGGTGTGGGTCCGGCGAGGCTTTTGTCCCGTGATAAGCGAAAGGTCTTCTTCCGCGATCTGGATCATTTTCGCATCACGCGCGGCTTCACCCACGCCCATATTCACCACGATCTTCTTAAGACGCGGGACCTCCATCGCGTTACCGTAGTTAAACTCCGCCTGCATGGCCGGAATGATCTGCTCGCGGTAACGAGCCTGCATCATCGGAGAATATGTCTGCGTCTCTGTCATGATCCTTCATCCTCGCGGCCCACGCCTTGCGGCGACGTCCGTTAAACCTCGTTACCCGACCTTTTCATTTTGCGCGCTTTTTGTCCGTTCGCCGCGATGACCGTATTGTAACGCCCTCCGCGTCCCGACTTGGGGTCCACCAGCTGCAGCTTGGAGCACTGAATCGGCGCTTCCTTCTCAATAATTCCACCAGGCTGTTTTTCGCTTCTGGCTTTTTCGTGCTTGCGCATCAGGTTGACCCCTTGCACAAGCGCCTTGTTCTTTTTCGAATAAACCTGAAGGACGTTGCCGATAGCTCCGCGTTCATCACCGGAGATCACCTCGACCGAATCGCCCTTTCTGATTTTCAGACCCATTGCCGTTACTCCCAAAATTCCTTTGCCCTAGATGACCTCGGGCGCCAGCGAAACGATCTTCATAAACTTCTTGCGACGCAACTCGCGTCCGACCGCGCCGAAAATACGGGTCCCGACCGGTTCATTGTTCGGATTGATCACGACCGCGGCGTTGCTATCGAACTTAATGTACGATCCATCTTCACGCGCGACCTCTTTGGTCGTCCGAACGATCACGGCCTTCACGACCGTTCCTTTCTTAACCTGCGATTCGGGCGTCGCTTCGCGAACGGCGCAAACAATCACGTCGCCGATAGTCGCGTAATGCTTCTTGGAACCGCCAAGAACCTTGAAGCAACGCAATTGACGCGCTCCGGAATTATCCGCCACGTCGAGAAGTGTATATTCTTGAATCATCGCTCGTTCCTCTTACTTTGCCCGCTCTAAAATCGCCGACACGCGCCAGCGCTTGAGCTTGGAGAGGGGACGCGATTCGACGATCTTCACCGTATCGCCAACGTGGCAACGGTTCTCTTCATCGTGCGCGTAATAATTCTTTCCGCGCGTCACATATTTCTTATACAGCGGATGCGAGAACTGGCGCTCGATGCGGACGACGACCGTCTTGGCCATCTTGTCGCTGGTCACCTTGCCGACCCGTTCTTTGCGCTGTCCCCGTTCGGTCGTTTTTTCCATCGTGCTCACCCGCTATTTGCCTTTTCCGGCGGCCTTACGGCGCGCGCTCTGTTCGGTCTTCAGTCGGGCCAATTCCCGTTTTGTCTGCCGAATCCGCATCGGATTCTCCAAAGCCTTGGTCGTATTCTGGACACGGAGATTGAAAAGCGCGGTGCGCATCTCGCTCTCCTCAGCCAAAAGCTCTTCGTCGTTCTTTTCGGCGTACTTGCTCTTCATGTCCCGCTACTCCGCGCGCCGTTTGGCGAACTTGGTCTTAAACGGCAACTTATGCTGCGCGAGGCGAATCGCTTCCTTGGCCAAATCCTCGGCAACGCCGTCAATTTCAAAGAGAATACGCCCGGGTTTCACGACGGCCACCCAGTGTTCCGGACTGCCCTTGCCCTTTCCCATGCGCGTCTCGGCGGGCTTGACCGTCAGCGGCTTATCCGGAAAGATCGTGACCCAGAGCTTGCCCGCGCGCTTTAAGTGACGAGAAATCGCGATACGCGCGGCTTCAATCTGACGATTCGTCATCCACGCGCATTCCTGAGCTTTCATGGCGAACTCGCCAAATTTGAGCTCGCTTCCCTGAAAGGACAACCCGCGCCGGCGGCCCTTTTGAACTTTACGGTGCTTTACGCGCTTCGGTACCAGCATGTCCGACGATCCCCGATTCCTATGCCTGCTTCTTCTTCGGCGTGTTCTTCTTCTTGTCGAAGACCTCGCCCTTGAAAATCCACACCTTGACTCCGATGATCCCGACCTTCGTCAAGGCTTCGGAAAATCCATAATCAATATCCGCGCGAAGCGTATGCAACGGAACGCGTCCGCGGCGATACCATTCGTAACGCGCCATTTCCGCGCCCGCGAGACGACCGTTGCAAGAAACCCGAACGCCGAGCGCACCCGCATCCATTGTCGCCTGTAGAACTTTTTTCATCGCGCGACGGAAACCGATCCGGCGCTGAAGCTGACTCGCAACGTTCTCGGCAACAAGTTGCGCCGAGGTCTCACTTCGCTTGGTCTCTTCGATATTGATCAGAACCGTGCGGCCGGTTTGCTTCTCAAGCTCCTGACGGAGCGAATCAATCTCCGAACCCTTGGGTCCGATGATGATTCCCGGACGCGCCGTTTGAATCGTGATCTTGCAGCGATTGCTCGCGCGCTCGACGTCAATCCGAGCGATCCCCGCGTGGAAATACTTCTTCTTGATCTGCTTGCGAAGCGCAATGTCCTCATGAAGAAATTCGCTATACTTCGCGCCGTCGGCATACCACCGCGATTCATGGGCGCGAGTAATCCCGAGACGAAGGCCGATTGGATTGATCTTCTGACCCATTGCAGTGCTTCCCTTATTGCTCCGTCCAAAGCTCAAGCGTGATATGGCAGGAACGCTTGCGAATGCGTCCCGCTTTACCCATGGACATCGGTTGGAACCGATACTGAATCGGACCGCTGTCCACATCAATTTTCCCGATGACCAGTTGATCCTCGCCGAAACGTTTCTCGGCTTCCAACTTTTCATTCGCGTTGGCAAACGCCGATTTCAGCAGCCGCGTCACCATCGGAACACCCGACGGACGATGCAGCGCGAGCAACTGATGGAACGCGTGCTCCACCGTGAGTCCGCGAATAAGGTCGGCGACATCACGAACCTTACGCGGTCCTACGCCGTAATAGCGCATCCGCGCGGACGAAATTTTTTCGTCCAACTTGACCTTTCGCGCTCGCCTCGCCCTCGACATTCCCGACTCCTTCGCTGCCTATTTCACCGGCGCGGCTTTTGCCTGCTTGCCGCCGTGAACCTTAAACGTCCTCGTGGGGGCAAATTCCCCCAGCTTGTGACCCACCATATTTTCGTCCACATAAACCGTCATGAACTGCTTGCCATTGTGAACGGCCAGCGTGTGGGAAATCATGTCGGGCGTGATCATTGAGCGACGACTCCACGTTTTGATGACCCGCTTTTCACCCGTGTTATTGAGACGACGGATCTTCTCGGACACCTTAGCGTCAACAAATGGGCCTTTTTTGAGACTGCGTGGCATGATCGCTTACTTCTTTCTCCGGCGAATGATCATAGAATCACTTGTAAGTCGCGGTTTGCGGGTCTTAAGCCCCTTGCTCAGTTGACCCCAAGGCGAGCATGGTTGCCGACCGCCCGAGGTTTTTCCTTCACCGCCACCCATCGGATGGTCAACCGGGTTCATGGAGACACCGCGGTTATGCGGACGCTTTCCCATCCACCGTTTTCTTCCGGCTTTGCCGATGGCGACGTTTTCGTGATCGGTATTGCCGACCTGTCCGATCATCGCGCGGCATCGTATATCCACGTACCGAACTTCGGTTGAAGGCAGGCGAAGCGTTGCGCGTTCGCCTTCCTTCGCCATGAGCTGTGCGCTTGCGCCCGCGCTCTTCGCCATCTGCGAACCCTTGCCCGGCTTCAGCTCGATGCAACAAACCGTCGTACCGACAGGGATATTCTTGAGGGGCAGGACGTTGCCCGGCTTGATTTCGACTTCCGGCCCTGAAATCACCGATTGGCCAACCTGAAGCCCAACCGGCGCGATGACGTAACTTTTTTCACCGTCGGCGTAATTCAGAAGAGCAATATTGGCCGATCGATTCGGATCATACTCCACCCCAGCAACCTTGGCCGGGATATTGTCCTTTTGCCGCTTAAAGTCAATGATGCGGTATGCCCGCTTATGACCGCCTCCACGGAATCGCTGCGTAACGTGTCCGTGATTGTTGCGTCCGCCCTGACGACGATGCGGCTCCAAGAGCGACTTTTCCGGCGTCGTTTTGGTGATCTCGTCGAACGTCAGCATCGTGAGCGTGCGACGGGTCGGAGTAAAGGGTTTGAATGTTTTGATGCCCATGATCGCTAAATGAGATTGATCTCATCTCCTTCGGACAGCGTCACGACTGCCTTTTTCCAATCGGCGCGCTTGCCAAGTTCCTTTGAACGCAGCCGCTTGCGCTTGCCCAGCACGTTGACCGTATTGACCGCCTTGACCTTTACGCCAAACGCGGCTTCGATGGCTCGGCGGATTTGAACCTTGTTGCTATCGGGGGCAACTTGAAAAATGTATTTGCGATTCTTGAGTTCCGCGCCAGCCGAAGCGCGTTCGGTCAACATCGGACGCACGAGAATTTCGTAAGGATGACGGCTCACTTGTTCGCTCCTTCAAGACGCTTGAGCGTCGAGGCCTTAGCGAGAACGAAATCGTGGGTCAACAGATCGTAAATGTTCGGGCTTTCAACGCTGACGCAATCCACTTTTGAAAGATTGCGCGCCGAACGGAGAAGATTTGCGTCGCCGGGTTCCGTAAAGAGCAGAACGCGTCCCGCGATGCCGAGCGCCTTGAGCGTCTCAACAAATTGACGGGTCTTTGGAGCATCAAGGCCAAAATCGTCCACCGCAACCAGACGATTTCCACGCACAAATTCCGAAAGGGCGGATCGGATCGCCTCTTGACGAACCTGCCGATTGATTTTGTATGAATAATCACGAGGCGAAGGACCAAATATGATCGCGCCGCCACGCCATTGCGGAGCGCGTATCGAACCCTGCCGCGCGCGACCGGTTCCCTTTTGCTTCCAAGGCTTCTTGCCGCCGCCGCTCACGAATCCGCGTGTTTTTGTCGCGTGAGTTCCGCGACGCTGATTCGCCATATAATTATTGAGCGCGGCGCGAATGCTGGCCTCTTTCGGCTCAACGCCAAAGACCTCATCGGAGAGGTCAAGCATGCCCGCTTCTGCGCCGTTGGGTTTTCTGATCTTGATCTTCGCCATGATTCGCAATCCGCTTGTCTTGATTATTTCGCCTTCGCCTTGGCCGCCTGTGCAGCCGCTTTGTTTGAAACCTTCCGACTCTGCGCGACGAGCACATACTGATTGTTATGTCCCGGAACCGCGCCATTCAGAACGATCAAATTGTTCTTCGCGTCCACCTTAACGATCTTCACGTTCTGAATCGTCGCCCGCGCGTTACCCATGTGACCCGCGAGTTTCTTCCCCTTGAACACTCGCGAAGGATCCGACGACGCGCCCATCGAACCGGGACGGCGGTGATACATCGAACCGTGCGTTTCGGGACCGCGCGTAATGTGATGCCGCTTGATGGGACTGGCGAACCCGCGCCCCTTGGAGACGCCGATCAAATCCACCTTGTCGCCTTCTTTGAAAATTCCAACGTCCACGCTCTTGCCGACTTCGTATCCATCCAAATTCTCGATACGGAACTCGCGAACCATCTTTTGCGGAGCAATCGAGCTTTTCTTGAAATGTCCAAGCTCGGCTTTTGTCGCCTTCTTTTCCGCTTTCTTTTCAAATCCCAATTGAAGCGCCGTATAGCCATCGGTCTCCTTGCGCTTGATTTGAAGGATGGGGCAAGGACCCGCCTGGACCACAGTTACAGGGACGACGCCGCCCGACGCATCATAAATCCGCGTCATTCCGATTTTTTTGCCGATGAGTCCGAGCGTCACGTTGCTTCCCTCGCCTTACACCAATTTAATTTCGACATGGACACCCGCTGGAAGGTCAAGTTCCGTCAGGGCATCGAGAGTTTTTTGACTCGGATCGAGAATATCCACGAGCCGCTTATGCCGCCGAATCTCGAATTGTTCGCGCGACTTTTTATCCACGTGCGGTGACCGAAGAACCGTGTATTTCGATATCCGCGTCGGAAGGGGCACCGGTCCCGCTATTTTAGCCCCCGTGCGCCGGGCGGTATCCACGATATCGCCGACCGATTGGTCGAGCAGCCGGTGGTCAAAGGCCTTGAAATGGATTCTGATGCGTTGTGTAGCCATATTCTTTCGTTCCGCCGTTTGCCACCCGTCCTTATTCGGGTTTTTCCTTTTCGCCTCTTTCCGCCGTCGTCCTTACCCCTCACACACAATCTGGCCGCGTCGGGCGGCTACCGGATTTCGAGCGACCGAACCTCCGGAACCGTCGCGCAGCCAAGCCCAATGAGTGGGTTAGTTTTCGTTCCCCGCGTCGCTTAAGAATTCCCGCCGCGACACCCGCGAAGCCTTCTCGAACCGAAGTCCGATCAAGCCTTCGCAAGAACTTCTTTTGCCTCCATCCCGCTTGACGACTCAACTGAATCGTTCCGCCGATGGGCAGCAAACCGCGACATTATACCTGTGAGAAACGCCAAGTCAAGGCGTGAATAAAAAATATTTTACGACGATGCGGTGCGTCATTCTAGGGAATTCGGGAGGGAGTGCGCAATGAACCGAGGCGTGAAGTCAGACGAAAGCGAGTCGAACGCTAGAAACGGGCATTCCTCGTGTTTACGTATCCGTTGTGGGTAGCAGAAATTGGAATGGAAAACACCATACCCCGTGCTGTAATGATGACTGAGATTATTTTGAACATTACCGAATTAGGTGTGTAGGTTTTAATGTACGATTTACTGCGCTTCGAGTCTTCAAAACAAAATATACCTGAAGTAGATAGCATACCAGGATTGGACGGAATTCTTGCTGTTCTTCTTGCGCTAATCCTTTTTCTCGGTTTGATGTACTGGGTTAAGAATCTTGTTGGAGCGTCCGGCCAAAAGCTAGTTGTCCGATGGATCGCATTTATTATTTTGGGGATTGTTCTTGGATCGTTTCTGATCATGCATTTGAATGTGCTTTTGTTTTTTGTGCTCATTGTCGTCGCAGTTCGGGCGATCCTGCTTGTTCCCGTAATATTGCGCTCTAAACTGCCACCTCGAAAAAAGGTTGGCTTGAGCTTGTTGGTCGTGGCTGTCGTCCCAGCACTCATTAAGTCTTACGCGGCGTACTACGTTTCCTATGTATTTTGGCTGCCAGCCTCATACGCTCCGGAAATTAGGGATCAGCTTCGGATGATGCGCCGTATCATCGAAGTACAATGCCCTAATTCCCGTGCAAAGGAGCATCCGCTGGTACCGCTTGATTCGGCACATCTAGTTGTTAAGGATACTGAACTGATTCCAGAATCCATTCGAAAAAATAGCGAGTATGAGGGTTATCGTTATGTACTCAATCTGAATAGGCCAAAGCCCGGACAGTTTACCTTGGACGCCACGCCGCTTAATTATCAGCCGGGCATGCCGTCGTTCCATGCTTACCACGAGTACGAGGCGACTGATTACGATTTTGTAATTTATTGCGTGACCATGGCCGATCACAGTGGAGCGCCTGCGACAGTCAATGATCCGCACTTCCATCGCAGAACGCTCCTACCTTGGGGTGGTAGCTGGGCGGTTCCGCTCAGAAAATAACTATTCTCAATTCGAAACTTAGTTACCCAACCCCACCCATGAATTCGTTGCCCTCCACGCCACAGATACCGTAAACTGGCGACTAGGAAGAGTTATAAGGGATAGAGGAACCGCGCGATGAAGACACTTTCCGCCACTTTCGAGAAGGGCATCTTCCGCCCAGAGCAACCGGTTTCGCTTGAAGATGGCACTCGCGTGCAGGTTCTATTGCCGGACGGGGAAGTCTTGTCCCCGGAGGAAATGAAGCGGCGCTTCCCCAATTCATGGGGTGTGCTATCCACCGAGGAGGCCGACCGAATCGGCCAAGCTATCGAAGAAGCGCACGGCCAGATTGATCCCGATGCCTGGCGATAAAATTCTCCTAGACACCAACGCATTGATCGCATGGATGCGCGAAGACGACGCATTGCGGGTGCGCGTCGGTGGCTCTGCGCCTGCCCTCACGCTCTTCGCCCTTGGCGAGACGTATTACGGAATTCAGAAATCATTGCGGCCCGATGAAAATGAAAGAGCGCTGGTTCGCGCCATCCAAGATTTTGAACTGATTCTGCCAGACTCCGAAACTGCGCGTCTCTACGGAGTGGTTTTCGCTGAACTCCGAAGCAAAGGTCGTCCCATTCCTGTGAACGACGTTTGGATATCGGCGATTGCCCTGCAACATGGTCTGAATCTCTTTACCCGTGACGCTCACTTCGATGAGGTGAATGGTCTCACTGTCGTATCATGGTGAAATTGCATAATCGAAAGTGGGCTTCTCCAAGCAACGCCGAGAAGTCTGAAAACTCAAACTGCATTCCGGTTTACGAGAAGAGGACTCCCTCATGCCCCCACTTCCAATATTCTTCATTATCGCCGCAGTCTTTCCCGCGCTGAATGTTTTTGTCGCCCCGACCGGTTCCGATACGAATGCAGGAACAGCCGAAGCGCCGTTTGCCACCCTCATGCGAGCGAGGGATGAGATTCGCGCGGCCAAGGCAAATTCCGACGAATTGAAAGACGGCGCGACGGTGACGCTCGCGGATGGGAATTATCGGCTCGATGCGCCACTGCTTTTGACCGCCGATGATAGAGGAATGGAATCCGCGCCCATCGTCTGGCGAGCGGCGAACCAAGGCAAGGCGCGAATCTTTGGCGGCATTGAGATTCCGTCGGATGGTTTTCATCCTGTCACGTCGCCCGATATCCTTGCGCGAATTCCAGAGGGGGCGCGCGCAGCAATTCTCTCCGCCGATTTAAAGTCGCTTGGAGTCACGGAGTTCGGCGAGTGGCCCGACGGGTTCGAGGGTGCGCTCGCCGTGCCGGAACTTTTCTTTAATGACGAGCGGATGAACCTCGCCCACTGGCCGAATGAAGGTTGGGCGGAAATCGCAACCATCACCGAGAGCGGTCCCGCTCCGTGGCGCAATCACGAGTCCGACGCGTTCGGCGCATTCACTTATTCGGGCGATCAGCCCGCACGCTGGACCACGGCTCCGACGGTCTGGATCGAGGGTTACTGGTGCTTCGATTGGGCCGCCGAAACGATCCGCGTACAATCCATTAACACCGAGAAAAAAGAAATCACACTCGCGAAAAAGCACGTTTACGGTCTCGGCAGCGGCAACAAAGCACAGCGACGGTTCCGCGCGGTTAATCTCCTCGAAGAACTTGATCAGTCAGGCGAATACTTTCTGGATAGCGCGACAGGAACGCTTTATTTCTGGCCGCCCGGACCGCTAGAAGGTAGCCGCATCGTACTCAGTCGTCTGCGCGAACCGATGATACAAATTACAGACGCGTCGCATATACGGTTTGAGGGAATTGTCATCGAGAATTGTGCGGGAACGGCTATTCGCGTTACGGGCGGAAACCGCGTTACGCTCGCCGGTTGCGTGATCCGCAATACGGGGCAAAACGGCGTCAGCATTTCCGGCGGCGAAGCTCATGCCGTTCAATCGTGTGATATCTACGATACTGGCGCGACGGGACTCGAAATCAGCGGCGGAGATCGGAAGTTCCTAACGCCGTGCGGCCATACGGCGGATAACAATCATATCCACGACATCTCGTGCCGTATGCGAACGCACGCGGTCAATATTCAAGTCGGCGGCGTCGGAGTTCGCATGACGCACAACCTCCTGACCGACGCGCCACATCAGGGAATTATGCTGAGCGGCAATGACCACTTATTCGAATTAAACGAAGTCGCGCGGATCGGGATGGCATCTGATGATTGCGGCGCGTTTTACATGGGACGGAATCCCTCCGAACGCGGCACGATGATCCGACACAACTTTTGGCGCGAGATCGGAAGCAATTTTTCGCACGGAAGCTGCGCGATTTATTTCGACGATGGAGCAGGCGGACAAACGGTTGAAGGAAACATTTTCTACAAAGCCTCGGGCGGGGATTTCGGCGCAGTCTTTAATCACGGCGGACACGATAATCTTGTCGCGAACAACATCTTCATTGATTGCTCGCGGGCTATCGGTGCCTCTCCGTGGCCCGCCGCGTATTGGAAGAAATGGCTCGGCGAACCGCTCTGGCAGGATAAACTCTTGATGGAAATTGACATCACGAGCCCCCCCTATATTGAGCGATATCCTCAACTGGCCGGATTCATGGCCTCCGATACGCAACTGCGCCTGAACCGCGCCGAGCGAAACATCGCCGTGCGGTGCGGAAGTTTTGCGAACGGCAACTGGGATATAAGCGATTGCGTGACGCTTACATATGATCCGGGATTCGAGAACGAAGAGACACAGAACTTCCAATTGAACGATGATGCGGAGATTCTTAAGCGGGTTCCGGGTTTTCAGAAAATTCCATTCGAAAAAATCGGGGTTTATTCCGATTCATTTCGACCCGTCCTACCGGATCGTCGTTGAGAAAGAGCTACAAATTTCGAATTCTGCTTCTGACTATAGTGACACCGGTTTAAGCAGATGTTTGAATTTCTTCGTTAGGTGCTTTACGAGATCATGCCGCGTTGGAAAATCGCGGGCCAAGATGGGCCGCAGGTTGCTGTTTTTCCAAGGCAATCCTTTTGGTCGCTCGGAGATCTCGCGAGGAAGCCGAGAGTTGAAGGCGTCCCGCAGTATCCGCTTCTCCTCGCCCGGCACGCCCGAAGCTCCGAGTTTATAGGGCTTCGGCAGTGGAATGATCCAATCCACAAGCCGACGATCGCTGAAGGGAGAAAGCAGTTTAATGCCGCCTGTGAGAAAATGTTTACGTGAGGCGGATTGGCTGTCGTTTTTCTTGAGCATCATAAAGTACCTGCGTTCGTATTCGGCGTCGCTTGGATCCTCGATCACGAATTTATGTCCGCCGAGCGCGCGATCGCTTCCGTCACCGTGAAAAGCGTAGTTGAAGTTGCCCGATCGAAGGGCGCGCACGAGCGGCATGTAATAAACCGAGGCGACGATATAAAGAATATTGGGCGTTTCGCTGG
>CAZPIK010000017.1:0-5124 GCA_964586185.1 uncultured Candidatus Sumerlaeota bacterium
TTTCCTGAATCTAAAGTCGCGGTAATGGTCTGACCATGCCGATTGATTACAGCCTATTGCGCAGCCTAACTGCTCGCGAGCTCATTTCTGCCTTAAAGCGCGACGGCTTTCAACTCGACCGACAGCATGGCTCACATCAGATTTTTATCCATCCCGAAGATGGTCGTCGCGTTACCCTCGCCTTTCATCATCCGGGTGAAAATCTGCGCCCCAAAACTCTGCGTATCATTGTGGGCGATCAAGCACGATGGGACACCGACGATCTGCGCCGTTTGAAATTGCTCCCTTAAAAAGGGTTAGACTTAACAGGAGAGGGAAATGAACCTTGAAACCTTGAAATATGAACGTCGTGCGGCGACGGCGCGGATCACGCTCAATCGTCCCAAAGAAATGAACGCGATCAATCCGCGAATGGCCGAAGAACTCTTCGCGACCCTTCTAGACTGCGAGAGCGATCCCGGAGTCCGCGCCATCGTCCTTACCGGCGAGGGACGGGCTTTTTGCGCGGGCGGTGACGTGCCGCTCTTCAATGAAAACATCAATCAACTTGGCAATTTTCTGAAAAATCTGACGCAAGCTTTCCATCATTGCATTTCGCAGATGATCCGAACTCGCAAGCCGATCATCTCGGCGATCAATGGGATCACGGCGGGAGGCGGCATGGGACTCGTGCTCGCTGCGGATTTAGCGATTGCCTCGGAGAGCGCGAAATTCTCGATGGCCTACACCGGACTCGGCGGTTCGCCCGACGGCGCGACGACGCTCCTGCTTCCGCGCGTCGTGGGATTTCGCCGCGCGATGGAACTCACGCTGCTGAATCGCTCGCTCGACGCCGCTCAAGCCTTGGATTGGGGAATCGTCAATCATGTTTTCCCCGACGACAAACTTTCCGAAGAGGCCGATCTGCTGGCCGAGCGACTTGCCAAAGGACCGACGCTGGCCTATGGCAACGTGAAGTCGCTCATCCAAGGGGGATACTCGAATTCGCTCGAAACGCAAATGGAGAACGAATCGCGGGCGTTTTCGTATCTCGGCGCGACCGAAGATTTGCGCGAAGGCGTTCGGGCGTTCGTGGAAAAACGCAAACCGAACTTCCAAGGGAAGTAGGCGCATGAGGTTGCGCTCAGGCCTTGCGCAGGGATAGACTCAACATCCGCGCATCGGCGCGAAATTTCTTACGCAGAGTAGAGGAGCGGTAATTCGCATGACTGAGATCGGCGACATCAAAGGCAAGACCATCATGGTCGTGACGCCCCATCCCGACGACGATACGTTTCTTTGCGGCGGAGCGCTGGCGATCCTCGCGAAGAACGGTAACAAGATCATCATCGTCATTCTGACGAGCGACAACGCCGGTTCGACCGATCCCACGATGACGCATGAGCGGCTCGCTCAAATCCGCAAGACCGAAGAAGAGGAAGCCTGCCGTATTCTCGGCGTTCCAACCGAGGGGATCATTTGGTACGGCTACGACGACGGGATGCTCGAATACGCCGACAAGCGGGAACTCACCTGCCGAATCACGCGCGAGATTCGCAAGCATCGCCCCGACGTCGTTTTCACGATTGATCCCGGATTGAAATACGATCAATGGCACAAGTCGGATCATCGGATGGCGGCAATCGTGACGACCGACGCCATGCGCGCGGCGAATTGGCGGCTCTATTTCCCCGAAATCGAAAAAGAGGGGATCGCCCCGTGGTCGGTTCCTATCGCTTATTTTTATTACACCGAAAATCCGAATGTGACGCTCGACATCACGGCATATGCGGAGATGAAGGCCAAAGCCTCAGCTGCGCATTTCAGCCAATTCGGTGCGGCCGTCGCGAAGTACGATCCCAATGCGCCTCAATCTCAAAAGGACGCGCTCGCAAAAAAATTCCTGGATGGCGCGGATGGAATCATCCTCAAGGAACGCAACCGCTACGTCGAATATTTCCGATTCGGCGATAATTACGGGCAATAAAAATCAGTTTTCTAATTTCACACTTCACTCTTCTCACTTCAAACTTCCTTTATGCGCATTGACGTCCTCACTCTCTTTCCCGAAGTTTTCGAGTCGCCGCTCCGGCATGGCATTCTCGGCAAGGCAATTGAGGACAAGCGCTTTTCGGTTCACCTGCATAATATCCGCGATTGGACCGAGGATAAACACCACGTTACCGACGATGCGCCTTATGGCGGTGGCGGCGGGATGGTCATGAAACCCGATCCGGTCGTGAAATGCGCGCGCGCGGTCCGCGAAACTGCGCGTGAAGAATCGGGCGACGCGCCTGTGATTTATTTGAGTCCTCAAGGCGAAGTCCTTTCGGCGGAAATCGTGGACGAGTTGGCGGCGCTGCCGGGAATGATCCTCCTTTGCGGCAATTATGAGGGGATTGACGAGCGCGCCATCGAACTCGAAGTGGATCGCGAGATTTCCATCGGCGATTACGTGGTGACGGGTGGGGAGCTTCCCGCGCTCGTGCTGATCAACGCCGTCGCGAGAAAGATTCCCGGCGTACTCGGCAACGCCGATTCGGCGGTCAACGATTCGTTCGAGAACGGCCTGCTCGATTTTCCGCATTACACGCGACCGGAAGTTTTTGAGGAACTCATCGTGCCCGAAGTTCTGCGCAACGGCAATCACGCCAAGATCGAACAGTGGCGGCGGGAGCAATCGCTCGCCCGCACCGCCGAGCGTCGCCCTGATCTAATCGAACGCGCCGAGCTAAATGAGAAGGATCTTGATTACCTCGACAAGCTGGAAGGAGAGAAGTTGACTGGAGCGGAAGGAGAGTCCATGACCGACCTCATCACGCTCAACAATATGGACGAATTGGTGGCCGTTCGGAATGTTCTTAACGCATCGGGAATTCCTTGTTCCATTCGAGAAGGAATGACCTCTGGCTGGAATATAACTGGGGCAAGAATGCACGAGTCATTGCCACATTCGATCTGCGTTCCGGTCAAGGACTATGATCGCGCGCTGGAAGTGCTACGGGATTATGCGGATCAACTCAAGCAATCAAATGAATGATGGTTGCTTTCGAAATCAATATCATTCTCAACGCAAAGGACGCAAAGGAATATCGAATTCAAGTTTGGGGCTTATCCGCAGCTTTCGGGGTTTTCTTCCTTTGCGTCCTTCGCGTCCTTTGCGTTTAATCCCTCTTTGCATTTGATCCCGAATTATTCTTGCGTCTTGAAACAGTAACATCACATGCCCCTTTTCATCGCGCTGGTTCATTACCCCACCGTCAACAAACTCGGCAAGGTCGTCGCGACTTCGGTCACGAATTTCGACATCCACGACATCGCCCGCGCGTCGCGAACTTATGGCGTCGCGCATTATTTCATGGTCACCCCCATCGCGATGCAGCGCGATTTCGTGGAGCGGATCATGCGCCATTGGCTCGAAGGCGAGGGGGCGGAATACAATCCCACACGCGGCGACGCGCTTCAGATCGCCTCGGTCGCGACCGATCTTGCCGCCGTCGGAGAAATCATCGCGCGCGATTTCGGCTCCGCGCCGCTTTGGGTCGCGACCTCAGCGCGGGTGACGGCGTGGTCGCTCACCGCGCGTCAACTCCGTTCAAAACTCGATGAAGGTCAAAACGTCTGCCTCATTTTTGGAACGGGACACGGCCTCCATCAGGAAATCATGGAGCTCGCCGACGCGATTCTGGAGCCGATCCACGGTCCGACTAATTTCAATCACCTTTCGGTTCGTTCGGCAGTTTCAATTTATCTGGATCGCCTGTTGGGAAAACGCTCGGACGGCTGATCGGAACGTTCAAATCGCGGCAACTCCACATTTGGATTGACCGCCGCCCATGCAGGCATAAGGATATGTCCGCGCGATTTTTGAAAGGTTCCCGATCATGATACGCATCGCCAGCGGACAGGGCTATTGGGGCGATTGGCCTCAAGCCCCCGAACTCCAGATCACCTCCGGTCCCATTGATTACATCATCATGGATTACTTGGCCGAAGTGACGCTCAGCATCATGCATAAGCAGAAGCAGCGCGATCCCAATAGCGGCTACGCGACCGATTTCGTGACCGACGTGGGACCGCTCCTGCCCCAGATCATGAAGCGCGGAGTGAAGGTCGTCGCGAGCGCGGGCGGAGTCAATCCGCGGGCTTGCGCGCGCGCGTTGCTCGCCAAAGCCGATTCGCTGGGACTTAAGGGGCTCAAAATCGGCATCATCGAAGGCGATGATATTCTCGGCGAACTGAAATCGAACGCGGGAAAATTCAAATTCACGTCATTGGAAAAAGGTGGCCCGCCGATTGCGAAACTCATTCCGGGGCTCATGAGCGCGAATGTTTATTTGGGCGCGCGACCCATCGCCGAGGCGCTCGGAAAAGGAGCGCAAATCGTCATCACGGGACGATGCACCGATACGGGATTGGTGCTGGGACCGATGATTCATGAATTCGGAATCGCGGAGAATGATTGGGATGCGCTCGCGGCGGGAACCGTCATCGGGCACATGCTCGAATGCGGCGGCCAGGCCAGCGGCGGAAACTTCATGGGCGATTGGCGGTCGGTCAAGAACATGGAGAAATTGGGATTCCCGATTGCCGAAGTTCATTCTCCTTCGCGCGCGGTCATCACGAAACACAAGTCGCTGGGCGGCGTGATTTCGCAGGCCGTTTTGAAGGAACAACTCTGCTATGAGATCGGCGATCCGAAGCAATATCTGACACCCGATTGCGTTGCGGATTTCACGACGATCCGCTTAAAAGACGCGGGCAAAGATCGCGTCGAAGTGACGGGAATCAAAGGTCGCCCCGCGCCGCCGACGCTGAAAGTCTCCTGCACCTATGACGGCGGCTACATGGTGACGGGACAGATTACTTATTGCTGGCCCGAAGCGGCGGCCAAGGCGCACGCGGCGGGCGAACTCATCAAGAAGCGCGTCGAGCGGAAGCTGGGCAAAGGCAAAATCGAGAAGTGGAATATCGAACGCATCGGCCTCAATGCCTGCCACGGATCGCTCATCGAGCATGGTTCGGCGGGCGTCGAACCGGCTGAGGTCATCCTGCGCGTAACGGCGAAATCATCCGACCGCGCCGCATGCGATTGGGTCGGTCGCGAGTTGCCGCCGATGGTGCTCACGGGTCCTCCGGGCGCAA
>CAZPIK010000017.1:5134-22012 GCA_964586185.1 uncultured Candidatus Sumerlaeota bacterium
CGGATTCGCCGGTGGCCGTCCCCGCGCGTCGCAGGTGTTGGCCTATTGGTCGGGACTGGTCCCGCGCGAACAAATTTCCGCGCGGGTGGAGGTCTTGCAGCAATAGCGGGTTTAGCGACACCATAACTTGCGAATCTGATCGGCCTCTTCGTCTGGTAGCTTGTTTAGGAACTGATCGGATGGCACGAGAAATCGGAGTCTTTTGGTCTTGAAATCGAACTCACCGACATATTGACTTAAACCCCAGTAAAGCTTGTTCTCGTCATGTGAGAGAGCCGAGGAATAGATGCCCAAGCGCTCCCAAGGGGCGTGGTGTAGAAGCGTGCGAACTTTCCGATCACTCCCAATGGCGACCAGTGCGCTCGTAACGGTGATGAGCATCGTATTGTCCTTACGAATGGAAATCGCGTACGGAGCGTACGGGAGTTCTGCAAGGGTGGTTGCAATCCAAGGCGCACCCGACCGTGGTTGAGTGATCCGAATAATAGAACCATCTGAAAAACCATCGTGATCCAGTCCTTCAAGACCATGAATTTCTCCCGAAAGCATAAAGAACTCTATAATCTGATCGTCGGAAATTTTGTAATTCGTTTCACCGTTATTGCTAAACCAATAGAGCGCTCCTCCCCACTCTCCTGCGTTGTAACCGACCAGCCACCCATCGGCGACTTCCGTAAATGCCACTGCGTCCCTAGCTTCAAACGAGGGAATATTCGGGATGAACTTGGGGCGACTCTTGCCAGTGGAGTCTTGACGCTTGGTTAGTTCCGCATGAACCTGATCGCCTTGAGCAAACACGCGCCACTCGTAATTCGAGTCATTCGCCGCATGATACCAAACTTCTCGCTCACACGAGTCGGCGACGGGTGGGATCGCGATTTCTTTCCATTGGGTCACGTCGCGCGGGTAATCAGGTTCATCCGCGAACGCCGCAAAGGCTGACACCAATACCACGATAGTCATTGCCGTGCGATACATTGGCGGCTCAATCCATACGTCGAGTTTCGATTTCCAATTCAAGGCGACAGACGCCGATGAATGGTTCCGCCGCGCTGGGGAGAATCTGGAACGCCTCGGCGCGTTCGATCCAATCGTAACAGGTCTCGGTGTGTGAGGGACCGCTGTGGAGCGCAGCGGTGATCGAGTAGAGTCCCGTGCCGAGGTTCATCGGCCCGGTGAAATCCACCGTCAGCGCACCGCCCGCCTCAATCGCAGGTAGCGCGATTCCTCGAATGTTCGTATTGACGCCGAAGACTTCGTTGCCGAGCCGATCCTTGATGAGGATACCGATGGTCGGCGCGGGAATACGTTCGCGAGCTTCGGCACGGACGCGGATCGTTCCCTTCATCCCCGGCGAGAGTAGGCGGGAGTTTCCGCCGGTTCCGGGCGAAATCATTTCGACCGACGCGACAATCCCTTTGAAATTTCCGACGCGATGACCCGTCCCGGCTTCAAGAAAATGGGGACTGGCTGAAGCGAAGCGGCTGCCTGTCCCCATTTTCTCGGATTCGCCATTCGTGTCGGGACGAATGATCGTCGCGCCCGAGCCTTCATTACGATATTTTTCCGCCAAGAGGGCGTTGTAATAATCGAGGATGTGATCGGGTTTGCCCTGATCCACGAGCAGTCCGCGATCCAGCAAAATCGCCTCGTTGCAAAAGGTCTTGATGAGCGCGGGATCATGGCTGACGAAAAGGATCGTCACGCCGCGCGATTGAAACTCGCGAATCCGCGCGAGGCACTTCTGTTGAAAATGCAAATCGCCGACGGAGAGCGCCTCGTCCACGATGAGCACGTCCGGCTCGACGCTCGCGGCGACGGCAAAAGCCAGACGCAATCCCATGCCGGAGGAATAAGTCCGCAGCGGCTGGTCAATGAAATCGGTCAGCTCCGCGAACTCGATAATCGCCGGAGTTTTTTCGGCAAGCTCCGCGTCCGAGAGTCCCAGCATCTTGCCGTTGAAAAAAATATTCTCGCGCCCGGTGAACTGCGGGTGAAACCCCATGCCGAGTTCGAGCAGCGCCGAGACCCGCCCTTCAATCTTAAATGAACCCTCCGTCGGAACGGTCGTGCCGGTCAGGATTTTGAGGAGCGTACTCTTGCCCGCGCCGTTGACGCCGACAACACCCAGCGATGTCCCGGCGGGCAGATCGAGGTTGAGCCCGCGCAATGCCCAGAACTCGCGACCGCGACGATCCGCTCCGCCCACAATCCAATCGCGCAGCCGATCAAGCGGCCTGTCGTAAATCATGTATCGCTTGGATAATCCCGCCGCGTGAATCATGGCACATTCAAACGCAAAGGACGCAATGGACGCAAAGAAGAAAATCCGTTTTGCGCCTCTTGTGCCTTTTTGCGGCTAAAATTTTCTGGATACTCTTAGAGCCGCCCAAGCAGGCGATACATTCCCGCGATGGCCTTGTCAATCGCCTCGAAGCTCGCGGCATAAGCGGCGCGGAAACTCCCTTCGCCCGAAACGCCGAACGCGCTGCCCGGAACGACCGCGACTTTTTCCTCGTCGAGAAGCCGCTTGCAGAATTCCATCGAGGTCAGTCCCGTCGAGGCGATGGAAGGGAACGCGTAGAACGCACCCTGCGGCTTCGGGCACTTGAGACCGATCTGCTCGAATCCAGAGTGAATGTAATGGCTCCGCTGGCGGAAAACCTCGACCATCCGCGACATGTCGTCCATGCCTTCGGCGAGCGCAGCCTCGGCGGCGCGTTGCCCCATGATCGGCGCGCAGAGCATGTTGTATTGATGAATCTTCGTCATCGCTTTGATGATTTCGGCCGGACCCGCCGCGTAACCGATGCGCCAGCCCGTCATCGCGAACGCCTTGGAAAAACCGGAAAGAAGAATCGTCCAATCGGCGGCTTCCGGAATCGAAGCGAGGCTCGTGTGTGTTCCCTCGTATGTCATCTCCGCGTAAATTTCATCGGAGATAAGAATGATTTCGTGTTTAGCCGCGAGCTTCGCAAGCCGCTCGACGTCTTCGCGAGAAAGAGTCATGCCGGTCGGATTGTTCGGGTAGTTGAGGAAAATCGAACGGGTCTTGGGCGTGATGAGTTTTGCGATGGCGTCAATATCCACGCGAAAGCCGCTTTGTGCGGTGCAATGCAACGGAACAGGAACGCCTCCCGCCAAACGGACAAGCGGATCGTAGGCGATATAACATGGCTCTGGAATAATGACTTCGTCGCCGGGATTCAGAATCGCGCGCAGGGCGAGATCCACCCCTTCGCTCACGCCGACCGTGATCAGGACTTCGTTTTCCGGGTGGTATTCGCAATGGAACCGCTGAAGCAAATATTTGGCGATGGCTTTTCGGAGCGAGAGCAATCCCGCGTTGGATGTGTAACTCGTCTGCCCGCGATTGATGGATTGGATGGCCGCTTCGCGAATCCGCCACGGGGTGACGAAATCCGGCTCGCCGACGCCGAGCGAAACAATGTCGTCGCGTCCGATGACCAGTTCAAAAAATTCGCGAATGCCGGAGGGGGGTAGGCTCTGCACCAATTCCGCCACGCGCGGGCGCGTCGGTCGTGCGATTTCTATCCGTTCGGGTTGCGACATATCCGGGCACCCCATCCACTGCCCGCCGCCAGCATAGCAAACCCGCGCGTTATCAGCAAGGGAGCCTTGGCCCAGATGGGAATTTTGGCTGAATTTGAGTTAAATGCGCAGGCGTAGTCATCGCTTGTAACGCCAAAATGGATACATTAACTGCATCGCCCAGCTTTTCGGCACTCCTTGGGATCCGGAGAGTCCGTACCGCTCCGGCCATCGCCCCGGCATGTAGAGGGTTCCAAAAAGCCAGTCCCACAGCGGCGAGTGAACGCAGAAGTTCTTGTCCACGGCCTCTGGCTCGGCGGCGTGATGCCAGTGATGGAAGCACGGGGTCACGATGAACCGCCGCAGCGGGGCGAATTCCCAACGCACGTTGGCGTGAATGAACGTTGCCTGAATGACGACGATGCCGACGTAAGCAAAAATCGCTGGCTCCGAAAAGCCCAAAACGTAAATCGGAATATAGGTCAGCCCGCGCGTCGCCACGGTATCCACCAGATGCAGTCGCGAACCGGCCAACCAATCCATTTCCTCCGCCGAATGATGAATCGCATGAAACCGCCAGAGCCACGGAACGACGTGGAACATGCGGTGAACCCAATATTGCGCGAGGTCGGCGACGAGCAATACCAGCGGAACCTGCACGATCATCGGAAGCGCCGAGACATTACTCACTATCCACTCGGTACGCGCCCAATCAAAAAATACCATCGCGGGTTTTAGCGTCATCAGCGTCAGCACCTGAACCAAAAGTGTGTTCACAAAAAAGTAGGTAATATCCACGCCCCACTGCGCGCGGAACGCCGGCTGTTCGGGCCGTTTCGCAAAAAACCTCTCTAAGGGAATATAGAGCGCAGAATAGACAATCAGGTTCAGAAGGAACCAATCCAGACCGAGAAACGGCCCCTCGCCCATTTCCCCCTCAATCGGCACGCGCGAACCACCAAGCAGCGCGGCAAAGAGCGTGAACGACATCCCGACAACGCCGAACGCCTTGTTGCGCCGGAGGCAGACGCTCACGATGCCCAGAATGAACGACGCCACGAGCAGCGTATGCAACGCTCCGCGCACAAGCGGCAACGGATAATACGGGCGCAATTGCGGCATTGTCAGCGCGTCGGGGAAGTGAAAACAAAGCACGGCCCCGACGCCAATAATGCCGAAAATCGCCGACAAGAATCCGCTGATCCATCCGCTGCCGAAATTCATCGGCTCGGTTGTGACCCAGGAGAAGCGCGGTCCTAGTGGCGGCATTCTGTCTTTCGGCTCGCCGGTCATTTCGGCCTCCATCCGCGTCTACAAATTCTTTCATGCGCACCCTTACCGCGCAAGCGCTACTGCCCGAGCGTCTGCGCCCTTGCGTTGACTTCTCAATTTCGAACGAGGAAGATGCTCGAACTCGTTGCGGGAAAAGGGGAGTAGAAGATGACCGCCAAAAAAGATTTCCGTTCGCTCATCAGCGTTATGCGGCACATGGTGCGATGCTTTGTCGCGAGCCTGACCATGATAACTTCCGTCGCTTCGGTTCGCGCGGCGAATCAAAAATCGCTCGATTGGGCGGCGCAAGTTGAAATCCGCCGTACGGCATACGGAGTTCCGCATATTCTTGCTCCGACTGAAAGCGCGGCGGCGTTTGGATTCGGATACGCGCAAGCCGAGGATCACGCTCAAAGCATCATGCGGCTGGTTCTGGCCGCGCGGGGCGAACTCGCGAAGAACTTTGGCGGTAAGGAAAACGTCGAATCCGATTTTGAAGCGCGGCGTTACCGTGTGTATGCTCGCGCCGTTGAGACCTATCACAAACTCGATCCGGAATTTCGCGAAATCCTCGAAGCCTTTGCGGCGGGGTTCAGTTATTACGTCGAACTTCATAAATCCGAACTGCCCGAATGGGCATTCACAATCACTCCGCACGACGCCGCGGCTCATGGAATGATGGGCGTCATGCGGTTCGCGTTTGATCGCGGAGGAATTGTGAAAGAATTTTTGAAACGTCAGAGAGAAAAGGAAGTATCGAGGGGTAACAATCCGAATGTGTACGAGGAGATTGTTGATACCGCTGAAGAATTCTCCAACTTTGAGGTCGGCTCGAATATGTGGGCGTTTGCGCCGGAACGAACGAAATCAGGCAAGACCATCTTGATGGGGAATCCGCATCAACCGTGGAACGAAGTCGCGACTTATTACGAAGGACACGTCACCGTCCCGGGCAAGATCAACTTTTATGGTTCCACATTTGTCGGTCGGCCGATTTTGACGACTGGCTTCAACGAAAATCTCGGCTGGACTCACACGGTTAATTATCCCGACTTGGAAGAAATCTATGAACTCGATCTCGATCCCAAGGATGAAGATCGCTATCTCTTCGATAGCGATTCGAATCCGATCACGCGCGAAGATGTTGGCATTGAAACAAAAATGGAGGGAGGCCCCATCACTCTTCGCCGCACGTTCGAGCATACGCCGCTCGGTCCGGTCATCCACCGCAACGACAAATCCATCTATGTATTGCGTTCCGCTTGTTATGACGAATACCGCGCTTACCAGCAGTGGTATCAGATGAGCAAGGCAAAGAACCTGAACGAATTCCGCGCAGCCGTCGAAACGCTCGCCGTTCCTATGTTTAATATTTGTTATGCCGATCGCGTAGGTAACATTCATTATCTTTGGAATGGCATGGTTCCTATGTTACCCCATCCTGCTCATACGGCGGAAGCAGTTCATGCGACTCGCTCGTCGGAAATCTGGACAAAGTTCCATTCTGTTTCCGACCTGCCGCAGCTCACAAACCCCAAGGGCGGATACGTGCAAAATTGCAACGATCCCCCGTATCACACAAACTTGAACGAGATTCTTGATTGGAACAAGTACCCCGCGTACTTCGGCACGCCAAGACTCGGACTGCGCACCCAAAACAGTCTTGAGGTTGTGGATAACGATAAATGGTTCAGCCTTGAGGATGTGCGCGACAAGAAATTTACTTTGAAAATGTTGCTGGCCGACCGCGTAAAGAACGCCCTGCTTGCCGCGCTTACAGAATCCAATCCCGACGAGGAAACGAAACAGGCGATTGAACTGTTGTCTAAATGGGACAACACTGTCGCCGCTGAAAGCCGTGGAAGCGTGTTATTCGAAATGTGGTGGGATATTTACGCGGGGCCATATCCGTTCAAGTCCGACGCGTTTGAAGTTGCATGGGAACCCGATGATCCCATGGGAACGCCGCGCGGTATTGGAAACAAGCCGCGAGCCATTGAGGCGTTTAAAACCGCGATGGCGGAAACAAAGAAACATTTCGGCGCAGTGGAGGTTGCATGGGGCGAAGTTCACCGCCTGCGCAAGGGAACCGTGGATCTGCCCGTCGGCGGCGGTAGCGGTTTTATTGGTTGTTTCCGCGTGCTGGGATTCAAGAAACAACAAGACGGCAAGCGAGCCATAACCGGCGGCGACAGTTGGATATTCACCGTCGAGTTCGGCAAAATCCCACGCGCCTATTCGGTCGTTGGATATAGCCAAAGTGAAAATCCAAATTCGCCGCACTACGCCGACCAAGCGCCGCTCTTTGCGAATAACACCATGAAACCCGTGGCATTCACGGAGGCTGATATCAAAGCGTCGCTCATCAAGACGTATCATCCCGGCGGGGAGTAGCGCCGGAACAACTTTCATTCTTTGATGGTCACGGGTGTTCCCATTTGAGTTGATACCCAGATTTCCTCAACAGCGGCGTCTTCGAGGGCAATACATCCCCAAGTCCAATTTCTTCCCGTTCCTCCGCCGTGTATTCCAATTGCTCCGCCTAGTGGACCATCCCACGGAGGGCATTCTTGCGACTTTTCGGCTTCTTCGATGCGCTGTTCATCCTCAACGGAAATCAAACCGCGTTCAACGGCGCCTTTCGCGTCCTTTGAGTTAGGATAATTGATACCTAGGAACAGATGGAATTGGGTAATGCCATTGCGCGTGCAGATGAAGTACTCTCCTGTTGGTGTTTTCCCATCGCCCTTTTTCTCTTTCGGGCCGATGGGCTGACCGCCGAGTGCGATGGGATAGGTCTTAATAAGTCTGCCCTCGCTATACAGTTCCAGTATCAAGTCACTCTTGTTTATCCGGATTCGCGGCTGCGGCAAGGGAAGAGTCGCATTAACTCCATAGAGCGATCGAATTCTTTCACGAGCATGAGACAACTCAACTGTATCGAAGCCAAAGACATTGCGGACTTTCTTCCAAGCCCCTTGTGTGTTATTCCGAACGGATGGAACGAGGAACAACCCACCCATACTGAGCAGTACGGCCAGTGTAATTAACGATACTTTGTTTCGGGTAAGCATGAATATATAACAGTCCGCATATGGGGGAGAGCGGATCCAGATTACCAAATATTTCCGGAGTATCTTATGAGTCTTAACCCGGCGGGCGCGTGGGATCGTATGCTTTACTCCGGCCGTAGTGAGCCATCAAATACCACCGCGTGTAATTCTCATATTCAATCAAACCGGAAAAGGTAGAAGTAATCGTGGGTGTGTTACCCTTGGTCCATTGGATGAAAGCATTCGTCTGAATCGCGTCGGGAGCCAGTTCGATTAAGTGGCGACCGAGCGCGTGAAACTCATCGCGGTTTTCGATTTTTCCCGAAAAGACCGGCGGAGCCGCCATCAACGTATTTCGCCAAAGCCGAAGATGAAGTCCGGGTTGCGCGAAAAAAAGGTCTATCACATCGCGCTCGACGCTACCGGATTGCGTCGCGACCGAGCCGCAGCCGATCCCGACCAAATCTTTGTATTTCCTGTTCTCAATGCCCTCGGCGGTAAAGAACCTCGCGCTCTTACCCTCGAATTTGACCCGCATCACATCCTGCGGCTCATTGAAAGCAAGTCGCTCATCGCGTTCGACGACGCAGACCGCTTGGCGCTTTTGATTGAGTTTGTCGGCAAGATCCACCGCCTCTTGAAGCGGCAGATCATCGGCGAGAATTCCGTGCCGATGCTTGAGCGCGTAGAGAATTCCGGTATCGTTCATGCCGAGCCGCTCGCGCATGATCTCGATGATGGCAGGCGCAAGAACAGGCGAAGCGGGAGCAAGAATAACTCCATAAACATTTTTTGGATTTAGAGACAGTCCGCGATCCTGCGCGTAATGTCGGCTCCAAACCATCGTCTGTTCGCGATTGCTGCCGACGAACAATTCCTCGCCCGAAGATTTTGGAGGCGGCGGCGAAGCCAGCGTGTGATACGCGGACGCAGCAGGCGCCGCGGGCGGCTCGGGCTCGCGCAATTCGGAATCGCGACGAACCGTGGCCGCGGAGTCATCCGCAATGCGATCCTCAATGACCGGCCGCGGCGAGGGTTGCAGCGGCTTTAATATCGGCTGCGGCTGTGCCGACTCATGTTTTTGTTGATCCGTACGGCGCGCCTTTTCCTCTTCGCGTCCCGTCTTCTGAGCTTCAAAGAACGCGCCCCATGGATCGTCGGGCTTGGAAGATTCCTTGGAAGCTGGAGCCGATTGTGGCGGAGGGGGAGTGGCCAGCGATTCTTTTAAATTTTCGAATGGACTCAACGGCGGAGGAGTCACAAACCGATCTTCGGTCGTCGGCTTAAAAGGTGGCGGCGTCGGAAAATCCAACCCCTTCATTTCAGGTTTCTTGCTCGGCGTCGGCAAATTGGATTTTGATGGCTTGGTGGGCGGCGTCGGCGTCTGGGGAACGACGGGAGTGCCCGCAACCGATGCCGTTCCCGCCGCGTTGCTCCAATCGGGGGGCATACCGGCGCTCGATGCGTCCGCTTTGCCGAAAAGTTTCTCCGCTTCATTCTCATAGCGGAATGGACTTTCGGGAGTTGCGTGACCCAGTCCGAAGTCAATCGCATGATCATCGGTCGAATAATGCGCGGGTCGTTGGGAACGTGATGCGGGTGGCGCGGAATCGCGGCCTTCAGGTTCATCAAAAACGATGGCTTGGCTCACGTCCAATCCCGGCGCAGGCGCGGGTTTGGGCTTCTCCTTTTTCTTCCGATCCGAGGTCGTCGTCTCGAATTTGGGGGGAAGCATTGCGCCCGAACGTTCGGAATCACTGAAAATATCGTCGAGCGGATCGCTTTTCTTCTCTTCGGCGATCATCGGCATATCTTCGTGAGCTGCGGGGAAAGCGACTGGGGATTTGGACGCCGCCGATTTCGTAGCGGGTTGCGATTTAGAAACGCCGGGCGTCGAACCGATTTGATCCCACGATAGCGGAATATGCGCGCCCGTGGATTCCGGATCGCCAAAGATATTGGCGTGCGGATCGGGAGGCGGCGCGGTGGGGGACGGGGGAGGAGGCTGGTTTTTCTTGAAAGCCATAATTTTCCGTTGCCTTTTTATCCTTCAAGACCTCGCATAATGCAATTTTTTTCAGGCTTCCAGCCGTTCACTGTTCCTTCCATTCCGGTTTGACTTCCCTAAACCCGTCTGGAACAATCTTCCGACCTCATCGTGATTCGATGAAACGCATAGCAAGGATCGCTTCGTCAGATGGCTGAATTCTCCGCGCCGCCGCGTTCGACAGATTCGGGAACCCCGTGGTACCGCGAACTCAACCGCTACCATTGGTGGGTTTTGATCGTCTGCATCCTCGGATGGACGTTCGACACGATGGACCAGCGGCTGTTCGTGCTCGCACGTGGCGATGCGATGAAAGAACTCGCCGGCGAAGGCACCGACCCCGCCGTTGCGGGCCGTTGGGCCACGGCTTTCTTTATGTTTGGATGGGCGACGGGCGGAATCATCTTTGGAATTCTGGGTGATAAATGGGGCCGCGCCAAGACGATGATGCTCACGATTCTCGTCTATGCGATTTTCACCGCATTTTCCGGCCTCTCCACGAACCTCACGATGTTCATGATCTTTCGCTTCTTGACCGGCCTTGGCGTCGGTGGCGAATTCTCGGCAGGTGTCGCGCTCCTGACTGAAGTTATCCCCGCAAGGCCAAGGCCGCACGCGCTAGGCCTAATGCAGGGTCTTTCCGCCGTGGGGAACCTGACCGGCGCGACGATCGGCTATTTTGTGTTGTCGCACGGTTGGGAATACCTCTTCTTTGTTGGCGCGTTTCCCGCGCTCCTCGTCGTATTTATTCGAGGACGGCTTAAGGAACCAGATACTTGGCTGCAGGCCAAGGCCGAGTCGAAATCCGGGAATAAGAAGATGGGATCCTACCAGGATTTGTTCGGTCATCCCAAATGGCGCAAACACGCATTGCTCGGCGCGGGACTCGCTGTCATCGGCGTCACAGGTGTTTGGGGCATCGGCTTTTATTCTCCCGAACTCGTTACGCTTGCGCTGGCCGACGCGTACGCACACTTAGATCCAGCGGAAAGATCGCAAGCCATCGCCCGCGCCAAATCGGTAATGACTTTCTGTCAAGACATCGGCGCGTTCTTCGGAATGTATGGATTCGCCGTTTTGAGCCAGCGAATCGGCCGCAAACCGACTTTTTATTTCGCCTGCATTATGGGGCTGCTTGCCATCTTGTTCGTTTTTGGTCGCTTCAATTCACCCGGGCAACTTATGCCTTATGGTTTTGTGCTTGGCTTTGGGACTATGTGGCTCTTTGGCGGCTACGCAGTCTATTTCGCGGAGATTTTTCCGACCCGCCTCCGTTCGACTGGAGTTTCTTTTTGCTATAACGTAGGACGGTACTTGGCCGCCGTACTACAACTCCTGCTTCCCTACATCATGGCAACCTATGTCCTGAAAGACCCCGAAGTGTCGAAGCTCTCAGCATATCGCACCATGGCCATGGCCATGTCTCTGATCTACCTTCTCGGCATCGTGATCGTTTACTTCCTTCCCGAAACGCTCGGCAAGCCGCTCCCAACCGACGACGAGGAACCGATGACCGCATGATTCGTCCCTTTGTCGAAGCCGACCGCGAGATTCTAAAGACGATCACCGCCGAAGTGTTCGGCCCTTCCGCCGTGGATTATTACATCGAGCAGAAATTCGGAATCGTCGCCGGGAAAAATTGGAAGTGGCGCAAGGCAAGGCACATTGACGACGACGTGCGCTCCAACCCCGACGGCATCTTCGTTTATGAGGAAACAGGTCCCGACGGAAAACCCGATCTGTTGGGTTACGTCACCGTGATTTTTGATCGCGAGGCCAGCATCGGGCGCATCCCCAACCTCGCCGTTTCGGCCCGCGCGCAGAATAAGGGAATCGGCCGCAAGCTGCTCGATCACGCGATTGAATACATCAAAGCCGCAGGAATGACGCTCGCAAAAATCGAAACGCTCGTCGGCAACGAGGTTGGCGAACACCTCTATCCCGCAATGGGATTCATCGAAGTCGCCCGGCAGATTCATTACCTCAAAAAACTTTAGCAAAGTCATCCGCAGATTTCGCAGATTGCACAGATTGATTACTACAATCGTGAAACAGCGGTAGCGTCGGCATTATTTATCTGCGTAATCTGCGAAATCTGCGGATAATTCTTTAGATCCTGCCGAACTGCCGATCCAACTGTTCGCGCGTGAGAAGCAACATCGTCGGGCGACCGTGCGGACACCGAAGCGCCTCGGTGGTCTCCATCACTTGATCGAGCAGCGTCTGCATTTGCTCGCGCGAGAGCGAATCTCCCGCCTTGACCGCCGCGCGACACGCCGCCATCGCGCCGATCCGATGGCGCAAACGCTCGATCTGCTTTTTCACGTCCCCTTGGCCGATTTCGCCGAGCAGGTCGCGCAGAAAGCCCACGACGTCCATCTTGTCGAACATCGCCGGAAGGCTCTGCACGACGAACGTCCCTCCGCCGAACGGTTCAAGCGCGAATCCTTCCTCGGCCAGCGCGCCGCGAAGCGCTTCAAGCGCCGGTCGTTCGGACGCGGCGGCCTCGTAGGTGTAGGGCACGAGCAGATCCTGCGCGTCGCGTTTCCCTTTACGGCCTTGGCGCTCGAGGTAAAGAATTTTTTCATGCGCGGCGTGCTGATCCACAAGCAAAACGCCGAGTCCCGGAGCGTCGGCCATGATGTAAGTGAGTGCGGCCTGACCCAGCACGACCGGCTTGTGCCCATCACGCAGAAGGCGCTCAATGAGCGTTGCCTCGCCGCGCGCGACTTCGTCGGCGTAACTTTCTATTCCCGGCGGAGCATCCGACTTCACCGTTGGATTCGCATCTCCCGCACGAATCATCGCCGGAGCTTGCACGGCGACAGGAGGCTTGCCGTATTCAGGCGGCGACGCGGGAGAAAAAAATCCGGGCGGTTCTATAGCTTCGCTCGGAGAACCCGACGAGCGGACGCGATCTTCTTTGGGAATTTCTCGCCGCGCGAACGATCCACCCGGCGTTGCGGGGATCGAAAACTTGGGAACGAGTTCGGCTTTGCGCAACGCTTCGAGCGTAGCGCGGTGAATCGCCCCGGCGACGAGCGCCTCATTGCGGAATCGCACTTCCTCTTTCGTCGGATGAACGTTGACGTCCAATTCATCGCCGGGAATCTCAAGAAACAACGCGGCCAACGGAAATTGCTGCGTCATAATGAGACCTTTGTAAGCCTCCTGAAGCGCAAAGGTCAGCGGTCTCGCGAAGATGGGGCGACCATTGGCAAAGAAGTACTGATGCCGCCGATCGCGCCGCGTCGTTTTCGGCGAACTGATGCATCCAAACGCGCGGACGCCGTGCAGCGTGTGATCGGCTTCGAGCAGATCGGCTCCCGAATCGGCGGGAAGAATCGCGGCGAATCTTTCGCGCAGCGATTGCCCCGGCGCAAGCGTCAGATACGGTTTGCCGCGCCAATTCACCGAGAAACCAACTTCGGGTCGCGTGAGCGACTGCCTCACAATCTCCTTCAGGATGTGCCCCCACTCGACCATCGGCGCGCGGAGAAATTTCATCCGCGCCGGGGTGTTGAAGAAAAGATCACGCACCCTGATCGTCGTACCGCCGGGGAGTCCGGCGGACTCGATGCGGGGTTTTGTGCCGCCCTCGGCGCGCAGGTGCGTTCCGGTTTCTTCCTCGGCGCAACGAGTCAATATTTCAAACCGCGAAACCGAGGATAGCGCCGCCAAAGCTTCACCACGAAATCCGCGGGTCGAAAGTTTTGCAAGGTCCTCAAACTCGACGATTTTGCTCGTCGCATAGCGATCCAGCGCAAGCGACGCGTCCTCACGCGCAATGCCGCAACCATCGTCCCGAACCGTAAATGACCGCGCGTCTTCCTCGACCGCGATCTCGATCCGAGTCGCTCCGGCGTCAAGACTGTTCTCGAGCAATTCCTTAATGGCCGACGCGGGCCGAACGATAACCTCGCCCGCCGCGATCTGGTTCACGAGGCGCGGATCAAGCTTTCGGATGCGGGGTTGCACAGCAACGGCGTTCATAAAGTAATCCAATCACATTCCCGACGCACGGCCAAGACTAAGTAAAGCTTCAAATTGGTTTCACGCGGCGGCGCAGAGAGCGCGGAGGCAGTGAACTTGTATCGAAATCCCCTACTGCTAATGAAGCGATGAAGAATCAAAGGGTTTGAATTCTCAGCGTCCTCCGCGCCTCTGCGTTAAATAGTCCTCGGATATATCCTCTTGTTCGTTTGCGTTATTTCTCGAGGACAAGTATGATTTGCCCATATTTCGGAGGAACCGACCATGCGAAGCACGTCACGCCTTGCGATTCTTGGAACGATGTTTATTGCTGTTTCAAAATTCGTTGCCGCTCATCCCGCGGCGATGCCCCACGTTCACGTCGCGGATGACGCTTCGGCTTCGATCAATCTATGGCTCGCTCTTCCAATCATGATTGGCGTCGCCATTGGCGCAACGCTCATGGTGAAAGATGCCCTTGTTTCGGTGCGTGTGCAGGATGATCGATCCAACCGCCGATAAATTTTGCTTTCGGATCGGACAATTTCCGTTCGGGACTGCCATGATGATGCGCCCTTTATTCCAAATTCGTTTTGGGACAGGGTTTTCATTTTTTCTCGCTTTGTTTTTTGTCGCGTGTCTTCCCGACCGCGCAAGCTGGTCGCCCGATGGCAAAGAACTTCATTCGATCTGTCCATCGAGTGGCTCAGTCGTAAGTTGGGACATTGCATCCAAAAAATCCAAGACCCTCTTTCACGATCCGAATTCGAAAGCCGTGTTTTGTTTTGACGCAGGGAAATCGGGCGCGATTTTCTTTGCGACCGACCGTGCAGGCTCCGATCCCGATAGGCCGATCCGCGATCTACATCTTCACGTTCCCGATGGCCGAGTATTTAAGGATCTGGCGCGCGAGTTTTCTCCCGAAGCCGGAATGTCCGCTACCGCCGACGGTTCAACCGCGTTCTACATTCGCAATGATGAAGCGTGGCAGCCCAACGAGCTTTGGCGCGCCGATTTGAGCGGAGTTCTCAAAACTCCCTCCGCCGCCGAGCCGCCTCCGACGAAGCGCATCTTTTCCCAAAAGGGAATATTTGGTTATCCCTGCGCCTCTTCCGACGGTTCGAAAGTGCTTCTCACGTTCGAGACCCATATCGGCGTATTGGATGTCGAATCAGGAAAGTTGAAGCCGCTGATTAACGCGACTAAAGAACTCCCCGCGCTTTATGGCGTCTGGGCATTGAACGAAAAAGCCATCGTGTATATCGAGTGCTATCCCAAGAAAGCCGCGCCCGACGAAGCCAGTTCGGTGGGCGAGTTAGCGCTCTTCACGCTCGCCGATCAATCGGTGAAGCGATTGGGTTCGGGCGTTTCGATTCTTCGCCGTCCGATGCTCGATCCGACCGGCTCCATCGCTTACGTGACGCAGGCCATTAACGAAACGCGGAAAAAAGGGTCGGAAATGGAGCAAGTTCCTGTTTCGGAAATTCAGGTCGTCGCGTTCGATCTGAAAACGGGCGAGCGACGCATCATCACGAGCGAACCAACGGGTGGTTTTTGGCCCGCGCCCGATCCAACCGGAAAGAAACTCGCCTACTACACCGCGAAACTCGGCACGCGTGGAGATAAACCGGAGGAACTGATCTTGAAGGTTCGCGACATTGCAGTTGAGAGCGAAATCGTTACGGTCAATTGCAGCGAGCCGTGATTGCACAAAAGCAAAATCCGGAAAGAGCGTGAAGCTCTTTCCGGATTTTTGGGGTGGGTATCACGTCCTAATTTTTATTAGGACGCTACAGGAAAAGAAGACCTCTTCAAAAGCGGGGTAAGAAGTCCTTCTTTTGGGGTCAACCTGGTCACGGTTGACGGGTGGAGTTTAACCTGTAGCCGTTGCGGTGTTCAAGGAATTTGTAGTCTTTTTTTCGCTCAAAACTCGTGATTTTCGTATAGGCTTCGTTTTTTCTTCATTTAGGTCTGATCTTAAATGGGTTATAAACGAAAACTGCTCGTGATGATAGTCGGGGCGTCCTATAAAATTGAGTTTTACCTTGAACCGATTCGAGATCATTTTAAGATCGGCCAAGACCTCCTTTTCGAGATAACTCCTTATTTCATAATGAACTAGAACGTCAATGGAACCGATATCCTCGTTCTTGCTGAGTTCCTCGATCACTCCATATTTAATGAGTTTCCACGTTTGGGGTTCGCCCAGAATCTTTCCGCTCCCCTCGCAGTAGGGGCATTGGCGGAAAATGGTCTTGGCGAGGCTGACGCGGATGCGCTTGCGTGTCATTTCGACCAGTCCAAACTCGGAGAAGCCTGATATTGAATACTTTGCGTTATCGCTATTAAGGCATTTACGGAGTTCGCGCAGGACTTGGTGCTGATGATCGCGATTCGTCATATCAATAAAATCCATGACGACCAAACCACCAAGATCGCGAAGCCGAAGTTGGCGCGAGATTGCTTTGCACGCTTCGAGGTTTGTTTTAAGAATCACCGAATCTTGATCGTCCTTGCCGACGAATTTTCCGCTGTTGACGTCAATCGCGGTCAATGCTTCCGTCTCGTCAATGACGATGAAACCGCCGCTCTTAAGGAAGAACTTTCGCTTCAGCGCTTTTTGGAACTGCTTCTCGACCTCAAAAACGTCGAACATATTTTTTGCGCTCTCGAAAAGGTGAACGCGTTCGACCATGCGCGGGGCCATCGTCTCGCACGCTTCAAGGAGCTGACGCATCTGCGGCTTGGAATCAATCAGGATTTCATTGATGTCGTTGCGAAGCGTATCGCGGACGAGCCGTTGGACGATGTCGCCTTCATTATAGACGAGCGTTCCGCCGGGCGCGCGCATGTTCTTCTTTTGGATGTTCTTCCACTGTTCTTCAAGCGCCTGACAATCCTCGCGAATCGCCGCTTCTTCCTCTTCAAGTCCCGCCGTGCGAATGATGAAAGCGCCGGCTTCGGGCTTTAAGCTGCGGAGCA
>CAZPIK010000017.1:22022-24207 GCA_964586185.1 uncultured Candidatus Sumerlaeota bacterium
GACGCCGCCGTTCGTCCATGTCCATGATTTTGCGCGAGACGCCGCCCGAATGTTCGGAGAAGGGCATCATCACGAGATAACGACCGGGAATCGAAATGTAGGAAGTAACGCGCGGACCTTTTTCGCCAAGCGGTTCTTTGATGACCTGCACGAGGAGCGTGTCTCCAACCTTGAGCGGACGCTTGGCGGGCTTTTTGCGTTCGGTCTTCGCCTCTCCTTCCGCCAATTCATCGGGCATGATCTGCGGCTCGATATATTCGTCCTCGCTGTATTCCTCTTCTTCTTTCTCCATGTCGGCGATGTTCTTGCCGCCACGCTGAGGTTGAAGCCGTTCGGGACGCCCGCGATCGGGAAGTTCGTACTCTTGGAGAATATCGGCGAAATGGAGGAACGCGTTCTTCTCCGTGCCGATGTTGACGAAAACCGCCTTAAGACCGGGCACAATCGCCTCGACGGTTCCCTTGTAAATATTCGAGAGAAGCGACTTATTGCTGAACTGTTCAACGAAGAGTTCGGCGAGGACGCCGTCTTCCATCACGGCGACGCGAATATCGGTCGCCTCCACATTGATCAAAACCTGCTTATGCATGATATCCATTTCAGACGGGACAAGGCCCGCCGCTAAAAAATTTACTCAGGATGTTGAAAGCGAAGGGAAGAACCGAGGCAAACCAAATCGAAACGCGAGAGACAATTCCGGGTAACTCAAAAAACAATGTGGGCAAACTCCACTTGGTTTGGAACCGTCATAACCGCGCCATCGGCGCATATCGGATGAAACCTTCATCTTTGGGGTTCACATGCGAGCAAGAAAAGCTTCGGCTATGAACCCGCTCGCGGGGAATCCGTTCGGGGAGCAGGGGTCTGGACTTCCTTCGCAAAACGAAGCCCGACAAACACCTGCAAAAGCCCGGCCGCCATCCCGCGACCCATCCTAGAACCACATTATTAACCGGGATGCGTATCGAGAAGCAAGTATTCTTTAATGGGATTAACCACCAAGACACGAAGCCATGAAAGATGCGAATTATTGTTTCATCTTGGTGGCTTTGTGCCTTGGTGGTTAACCTTGAAGAAGATCAAGTAGGGTTCATTACGGCTCTTTGTTCCATCTTCCCCTTGCGCGATGGGAATCAAAATCGTATAAGGGAAGCCCATTGGCTTGTGGGGCAGTAGCTCAGTTTGGGAGAGCGCCGCGTTCGCAACGCGGAGGTCAGGGGTTCGATCCCCCTCGGCTCCACCATCAATTTCTCCCCCACGACTATTGATAGCGGCTGTAAACAGCTTCCATCCATGCGCGTCCAAACCGGCACGGCGCAAGGCGGGTCTTAATTACTGCGGGGAGCGGAACTTGAGCGGCGAACACACTGGCCAACCCACGATTTTATGCCAAGACGTGCGCAAGGAATACGTCATGGGTGACGAGACCGTGCGCGCGCTGGCGGGCGTCACCCTTTCGATCGAGCCGGGCGAGATGGTCGCGATCATCGGGCAATCGGGTAGCGGAAAATCCACCCTCATGAACGTCCTCGGCTGCCTCGACACTCCATCGAGTGGGAGTTATTTTTTGGACGGACGCGACGTCAGCAAACTCAATGACAATCAACTTGCCGACGTTCGTAATCGGAAGATCGGCTTCGTTTTCCAAACGTTCAATTTGCTTTCGCGAACGACATCGCTTGAAAACGTCGAGGTGCCTCTCTTTTATCGCGGCGATCGCGAGGCGCGTCGTAAAGCGATGGCCGCGCTTGAGCGAGTGGGCCTCGCCGACCGGATGGGGCACATGCCCAATCAGCTTTCGGGCGGGCAACGTCAACGCGTCGCGATTGCCCGCGCACTCGTCATTAATCCCTCCATCGTTCTCGCCGATGAGCCAACGGGAAACCTCGATAGCGCGACGGGAGTCGAGATCATGGGGCTTTTTGAAGAGCTTCATAAACAGGGTTCGACGATCATCATCGTCACGCATGAACCCGACATCGCCGCTTATTGCCCGCGCCATATCGCGATCCGCGACGGCAAAATCCTCCACGACCGCCGCGTGAGCGATGCGGAGCGCGCCGCCGCGCTGGGCCGCGCTCACGATCACGCCCCTTCGCTTTCATGAAATCATTCGACCGCCAAAATTCCTGGGAGCGCGCGTGTCCTCACGCGCAAGAGCCGATGAGGACGTCGGCGCTCCCGG
>CAZPIK010000018.1:0-22937 GCA_964586185.1 uncultured Candidatus Sumerlaeota bacterium
GACCCCTTTTGTCCCGAACACAATGACCTTGTGCGGCGTCGCGGCGTTGCGCAGTGCGCGGAGCGTCCCGACTCGCCCACCGCTCCAAACGCCCGTCACCACGTCGGTATCGGGCGTCGTCACGCGCGAGACCGTTTCGCATCCCGTACCCATCACCGTAAAAAGCCCTTCGACCGCGTGAACGCCATACCAAAAAAGATCGGGATGATGTTCCTCATATGACGCGGGGCCGTAAGAAATCGCCCCCTTGAGATGGCCGATGTCCTGTTTCTTGAGTTCCGTCATACTGTCGTAATAGCGATAGGCGGATGATGTGAAAATAGGGGTCTTGGTTTCTTCCGCAAGACGGAAAATCTCGATAGCGTCTTTCAGCGACCCCGCGACTGGTTTATCAATGAACATGATCTTCCCCGCCTTAAAGACCGGCCGCGCCTGCTCCAGATGCGGACGACCATCCACACTTTCGAGGAGAACTGCGTCCACGTGCGTGCAAAGCTCCTCAATCGTCGGGATAATCTTGACGCCGTATTTTTCCTGAAGCTCCTTGGTATATCCCTCGACGCGGGTCCGGCTCGACTCGACGTCGGCGCTCCCCCCTTTGAACGCGGCGACGACCCTCCCGCCGGGAACATGGTTCTTGTCTGTCGCGTCGTTGATGAGCTGCGTGAAGGCGATGACGTGCGAGGTATCGAGGCCGATGATGCCGATCTTGATGTCGTCTGAAAAACCCTTGTTTGCGAAGGCCATCGCAATCAGGAAGAGATTTAAAATCGCGGTGCGTCGTGTCATGGCAAATTACCCCCCAGACGTGTAAACTCGCTGCGGAACATTGGAATCCAATCACAGGCGGCATGGAAAGTCGAAAGCGATGAATCAGAATCATCAAACGAAAAAGCAGGGGATCAACCGCCGTTCTTTTATCAAACTCGGCGCGGCGGCGGGGACAGCGATGACGGCGGCCTCGTATGCCCGCACCATCGGGGCAAACGAAAAGATCCGCGTTGGGTGCATCGGCATCGGCAATCGCGGTGAGAGTCTGCTCAAGATCATCGCCAAGGATTGTCCCGATACGCAGGTCGTCGCGCTTTGCGATGTCTATAAGCCCTATCTCGAAAACGCCCGACAGCACGCACCGAACGCGCAAACTTATGGCGACTATCGCAAGCTGCTCGAAAACAAAGATGTTGACGCCGTCGTCATCGCGACGCCCGATCATTGGCACGCGCTCAATTTCATTCACGCCGTAGAAGCTGGCAAAGACGTTTACGTCGAGAAGCCCCTTTCGCTCACCGTCCGCGAAGGGCGCGCGATGGTAAAGGCCGCGCAGACCGCGAATGCCGTCACGCAAATGGGAGCGCAACGCCATTCCTCTCCTTACGTTGTCGAAGCCTGCAAACTGATGCGCGAGGGAGCCATCGGAAAAATCACGCTCGCCCGCTGTTTCCATACGACGAACGAATTCCCGAACGGAATCGGCAAGCGAGTGGTGACCGCGCCACCCGCCGATCTCGATTGGGATATGTGGCTGGGTCCCGCGCCGAAGGCCGAGTTCGAGGAAGTCGTTTGGAATTACAAGTTCCGCTGGTTCTGGAATTACTCCGGCGGCCAAATGACGAACTTCGGCACGCATTACGTTGACGTGATTCAAATGGCGCTGGGTCAGGACGCGCCGCAATCGGTCACGGCGCTCGGCGGAAAATTCGCGGTGGACGATGACCGTGAGATTCCCGACACGATGGAAGCCGTCTGGCAATATAAGGATTGCCTCGTCACGTTCACGCAGAGCAACTCAAACGCTGCGGAGGGAGTCGGCAAAGACGTGGAGATCGAGTTCCGTGGAACGAACGGGACGCTCTATCTTTACGGCAACCGCTATGAGATTATTCCGGAGAAGGTGCAGGACGGTCCTTACCCCGCGCGGGGACCGCTGACGCGCAACGCCGAGCCTCCGCGCAAGAGCTTAGGTGAAGCCAAAACGGTCAAGGGCGGGATTGACCAAACGGGGCATTTGCGCGATTTCTTTTCCTGCGTGAAGAGCCGCGCGAAATGCGCCTGCGATGTGGAGACCGGACACCGCTCAACTTCCTCAACCCTCATCGCCAACGTGGCCTATCGTACTGGCGCACTGCTCCATTGGGATCGCGAGGGGGAGCGATTCACGAACTCGCACCCCGCCAACGAATTGCTGAGCTACAAATATCGCGAACCGTGGAAATTTCCGGAATGATATTTGAGGAAAAAAGATGAACAAAATATTTAGCCGCAAAAAAGCACAAAAGGCGCACAAATTAATTTTGTGTTTCTTGCGCTTCTTTGCGGCTATTAGGCCATTTCCATTACGAGTTTACCCTTGCTTAGTGTTGTATTTCATTGCGGCTTTGCTTTGCTCCGCAGAAACGGACACTTCAAGGCCAAGTATCAAAACGTACGGGCAAAAATCCAAACCTGCGGTGATCGCGCCCAAAGAGGAAACTCCCACCGAATCGGATTTGGATGAAGAGGCGATAGAGACTCCCGGCAACGAAGATAACGAACCGCGCGAAGGACTGGATTGGAGCCGTGTGCGCGGCGTCAATTATCTTCCGAGCTATGCCGCATCGCCTCGACAATTCTGGGGAGACTTCCGGGAAGAGATCGTCGGTATCGAGATTTCGCGCGCCCATCGGATCGGGTTCAATTCATTCCGCGTTTTTCTGAGTTACGACGCATTCGCCGAGAGACCATCCGAATTTGTTGAGGACTTTGAAACGCTTATTTCGATCTGTCGCGACGAAGGAGTGACGCTCATGCCCGTCCTCTTCGACTCGTGGGGAGCGGAATACGATCAGGCGTATTCGCTTTCTCTGGACGTCTCGTCGAGCGCAAAACTCAAAAGCGAAATCCGCCGGACAACGGCCGAGGTAGCCTACAAAAAATTTCTCTCACGCCCCGATGCTTACCGCCTCGACGCAAAAAACTACGAACGCCTGCTTGGACTCATCGCTCTCAAATTGCTCCCCTCGCGGCTCGTCCCCGAAACCATGGACCCCAGTTCGCCGTATTGGGTCGAGTGGACTCCCTCGCCCCCGCGCGATCGGCTCAGCGAAAAGGACTGGCCACGCTATCGTGAATTCGTGAAGACAATAATGGAACCGAATCGTGAAGACCCGATCATCGCCGCGTGGGATCTTATGAACGAACCCGATTCGATTCGCATCTTCGGCGAGCGAGGCGACGCGCGCATGGTTTACGATTTTCTGGATGAGATGATCCGCGCAACCCGGGAGATTCGCCCGAAGCAGCCGATCACCATCGGCACGGCGCAAGGATGGGCGGGCGCTCGAGTCTTCATGAACAAACTCGATCTCATCTCAATTCACCTTCAACAACAACCGCTCTCGGATTTGGTCGCCGACTTTCGCGAAGCCGGTAAGCGCGGAAAGCCCGTCGTTATTAGTTCGATTGGCGGAAACTTTTTCCCGGTCTCCGAACGTGAAATTAGCGACGAGACGCAGCGCGAGGAAATGCGAAGGCTTTATTTTCAACTCCAGCGCGAGCGCGCGGGATTTTATCTTTGGCATTGCGTCGAAGGCGAGTCCATCACCCCTTGGGCGGGACTCCTCCGTCGCGACGGCTCGCTCAAACCCGCTGCAGAATTTCTGAAGTCCGAATTTGCGAGATAGCCTATCACTTGCGCCGTCCGATGAAACGTATCCATCCGCGTCTTTGAAAATAAAACATCATCCCAATGGTAATCGCCGCCATCAAGGCAAGGCAGGCCGGATATCCCCATGCCCATTCCAATTCCGGCATGTTCCAAGGCGACTTGCTTGTGTTGAAGTTCATCCCATACACGCCGACGATGAAGGTCAGCGGAATGAAGAGCGTCGAGATCATCGTCAGAACTTTCATGATCTCGTTCATCCGGTTGCTCGCGCTGGAAAGATAAATGTCAATCAAGTCGGAGCCTACCTCGCGATACGATTCGACAAGGTCAATGATCTGGATCGCGTGGTCGTAGCAATCGCGGAGATAAATCCGGGTTTCGTCGAGAATGAGCGGACTCGGATCGCGGATCAGCGTATTGATCGCCTCGCGCTGAGGCCAAACGGAACGCCGAAGCGCAATCAGCTCGCGCTTGATGGCATGGATACGTGCAATCGTTGTTTTATCGGGACGAGCAAGCACCTCGTCTTCCAAATCCTCAAGCCGCTCGCCAAGTTTCTCAAGAATCGGAAAGTAGTGATCGAGATTAATATCGAGCAACACATAGGTTAGGTAATCCGCGCCAGCCTTACGAATCCGACCCTCCTTATTGCGAATTCTTTCGCGGATGGGATCAAAACAATCGCCCGCGCGTTCCTGAAACGTAATGACGTAATTTCGTCCAAGGATCAGGCTGATCTGTTCCGTTTCGAGTTTTTCCTCCATCTCAACTCCGCGCGTGACGATGTAAATTTGATTGTCGAACGGCTCGACCTTGGAACGCTGATGAACGTTGGCAACGTCTTCAAGCGCTAGGCGATGGATGTCAAATATTTGTCCGATTCGCTGAAGAACTTCCGCGTCGCCCAGTCCATCCACGTTAATCCAAATTACGGGCCATTTTCCGAGGTAATCGTTGATCTCCTCAACGGTTTCAATCCGCTTTTCCGTATAAGAGTGCGGATCGTAGGCGAGAATATGTATCGTCGTTGGTGCGGCCTCGGGATCAATAATGAGCGTTCCCGGCTCGGCTCCCGGCGTTGCCCGCCGCTTAAACTCGGTGTCATGGTGCTTGCGGTGTTTGTGGTTGCGCTTCATGTGAAACTTGGAACAGAGACTAAACCATATTCCCCGCGCGAGCAATACGGGCGATAAAAGCAATGTTTGGATCACCTATTCCTGTTGGGACTTCGGATCGCGAACCAATTCTCACTTGACCTTCCAAACTCGCGCCGAGTAAGGTCGGGATGCATATGAAGTTTTCGTTCCGCACTCACCGCTCCCTTTTCGCACGGGTTCTTTCAGCTTTCTTGCTTGGACTTTATTTGCCTTGCGCCTACTTGGCTGTTCCCGGCATGGCGCTTTGCATTGGTCAGAATGACGGACACGTCGCGCTTGAGTTCGCGCCGGGTGGACGATGTGCCGACTCTTGCAACGACAAAAGCTCGGAAGCTATTGAGGCGACGAAATTCCCTACCGACCACTGCGGAGTCTGCATTGACATCCCTTTCGGCGGGAATCTTTGCGCCAAAGCCCCGCGTGAAATCCTAATACGAGCGGACAAGACCATGCCCGTAACAGCGAATCTTGCAAATCCTATGCCTTGCCCATTTTCACAAGATTCCAAATCACATCCTGTCCCCTCGAACCCGCATCCGCCGGGCCTGTTTGCGCTTCGTACGGTCATTCTAAGAATCTGAACCTCCATATCATCAATCGTGTGATTCTTGTGTATGGCGTCCGCGTTTCGTGGCAACGCCATTTCAACTTTGCGGTTATCCATTGTGATCTGAACTCGGTATGGAGGACGCGATGTTCTTGCGGAGTTTTTTCTCAATACAGACGATCTGTCTTGGATTGGCAGCGTGCGCAACGCAGCCACAGAGTGATGCTTTGCCAGCATCGGTTGCGGGAACTTTCGCAGGAAGTCAAATTCCAACACCCATCGCGACGGTTTCTCCGGCGGCATCGGAATCCTTGTCTGCTCCGCTTTCACTCCAGCAAACTCTCGCTATCGCCTTTCAAAATAATCCTGAGTTCGAAATTTTCGAGGCGCACTTAAAGGCAGCACGAGCTGAAGTTGTTCGCGCGCTCGCTTATCCGAATCCCGAAGTCGAAGCGTCGCTAGGCCTTGCCACTTCGCGCGATGAGAAAGGCAAGAGTGGACCGGAATTTGGTCTCCGCCTTGCGCAACCCTTGGAATCGCCGCTGAAACGCCGCACCCGTCGCGCCGCCGCCGAAGCTCTTGAAGTAATTGACGAGCGCGAGCACGAAGTTTTTGAGTTGACCCTTCGCGCGGAAACGACGCAGGCCTTCTTCAGCATCTTATACTACGCCCGCACCGCGCAACTTGCGGAAGAATCAAAACGAATCGCGGACGAAATCCGCGCGGTGGTGGAAAACCGGATCGAAAGCGGCGAAGCTCCCGAACTTGATCGAATCAAAGCGCGCGTGGAAACCCTGAAAGCCGCTCGATCCGCGCAAGCTGCCCAGCGGAGCCTTGCTTCTTCACGCGCCGTACTGAACGCGTTATGCGGCGGAACGCTCCCCTCGGATTTTCAATTGGCCGATTCGCTCGACGAACCATCAAAGACCTATGACTTCGAGGAAGCGCTAAAGTTCGCCCGCGAGTCGCATCCCGCCCTCGCTTTGCTCGCGGCAGAAATTGAGGGACAACACGCCGTAATCGCGAGAGAAAAAGCCGCATGGCGACCCGATCCCAAACCCGGCATCCAGCTTGGACGCGGCTTTGGCGAAGACACCGCCGCGCTTTCATTGGGAATTGAGATTCCCATCGGGAACCGCAACCAAGGTGGAATTTCATCGGCGCAGGCCAATCTTGAACGCTTGGAAGCGGAACACGCCAAGAAACAAATCGAAATCGCGCGGGATGTGCAAACCGCGATCCAACACATGGAAAGCGCGCGCGAACAAGTTGCCGCATTCGAAGGCGGACTACGCGCGGGCGCGAGCGAAGCGCTCAGAATTGAAACTGTTCTTTACGAGCAAGGCGAAACCAACTTTTTGCAACTCTTGGACGCGCGTCGAACGGCTCAAGAGACCGAATCCGAATATCTACAAGCTGTGTTCGATCTAAAGATTGCACAAGCCGAATTGGAACGAGCGACTGGAAAGGGAGAGATCAATCCATGAAAACGAAGGCATTCATACAGGCCGCATGGCTTGGAATTTTTGCGGCCGGATTTTACTTCAATCCCTTCCCGGCGCGCGCCCAGCATGACCATCACGATCATCATGGTCATGGAGAGGGACATGAGGAAGATGCGCATGATGACGGCGGCAAGAGCGCGCAAATCACCGTCCACGAAAACGGTTTTGAGCTATTCATCGAGCATCCCTATCCCGTCGCGGGTGAGCCAGCAAAGTTCGTCACCCATGTAACGGATATGACGAAGATGTCCGCGCGCACATCGGGGACGATCAAGTTCATCCTGACGCCGGGCAGAGGCGGTTCCGCTTTGGAGCAGATTGCTCCTAAGCCCGACCGTCCGGGAATCTATATGCCCCGCATCACTTTCCCCACCGCAGGCAAATGGACAGTTGCTCTAGATATTGATGGAACCAAGGTCAACCTTCCTCCGATCACGGTTTACGCAAGCGACGATGAAGTCGAAAAAGCGCCTGAACAAGAGGAAGCCGAAGGATTTGCCTTGCTCAAGGAACAACAATGGATGATGCCGTTCAAAGTCGAGCAAGTTAAAAAGGAAGGCCCCAAGCTGCTTATTTCCTCATCCGCGATTCATCCCGAAGGCGATGAGAACGTCGTTTTTCTTCGAGTGGCCGGAGAGACCTACGCCGAGCGCGAAATCATAATCGGTGCGCAAGAATCGGACAAAGTCGAAGTGCTATCCGGACTTTCCGAAGGAGAGTGGATCGTAACGCAAGGCGTGGGCTTGGCCGCCGAAGCCGCGCATCAACCCGAAGACCTTATGATTTGTCGCATCCAGCCCGCTGCGCTGAAGACGAGCGGAATCACTTACGAAACGCTTGAAAAACGCCCACTAGCTGCATCCTTCACCGCCCCAGCGCGCGTCTCGTACAACATGGAAGCGATGGCGCATGTGGGCGTTGCTCTGGAAGGCCGCGTTGCTGAAATCAAAGTCCGTTTGGGCGATCGAGTAAAAAAGGGCGATCCGCTACTGACGGTTAACAGTCCTGAACTGGGAGAAGCGCAAAGCGACCTCTTACAGAAGCGCACGGCCATTCAAGTCGCAAAGTCGAGCGTCGAAGTCACGCAGGGCGCGTATGAGCGGGCGCAGAAATTGGCCCTAGGCAAGGGCATATCCCAAGCTGAACTGTTGAAACGCGAAGGCGAATTCAAATCCGCCAAAGGCGCATTGCTTTCAGCAGAAGCCGAAAAAACTGCCGCCGAAAATAAACTCCACTTGCTCGGAATGACGCAAGGTCAGGTGGACGCACTCGTGAAATCAGGCAAGATCGCGCCTCAATATACCGTACACGCGCCCATTGACGGAACAGTCATCGAGCGCGAGGTGACCCAAGGCGAAATCCTGCATCCGGATGCGAAAGAACCCCTGATGGTGCTCGCGGATACTTCGACGCTATGGGTACTGGTCAACGTGCCCGAGGCGCGGATTCGAGACGTCGTCAAAGGCTCCAAGGCGCAAATTCTCTTGGCGGCCATGAATGGGCAATCCTTGCAGGGAACGGTTTCCTACATTTCTCCATCGCTCGATCCGCAGACACGTTCGGGGCAAGTGCGTGTCGAGATCAGCGGAGACGACGCAATTGCGATTCAACCGGGGATGTTCGGCGAAGCGGAATTGTCGTCGTCGCTCGTTGCTGGCGCCGAAGAAATCGTCGTCGTACCGGAAGAAGCCATTCAAATGATCGAAGGTTCGTCGGCTGTATTTGTCCCTGTTAAAGATGGCGAGGGCGTTTTCGTCCGTCGTCCGATCAAGACAGGAGCGCGAATGGGGCGTTGGGTTCCTGTGATCGAAGGCGTTCATGCGGGTGAAAAAGTTGTCGTGGGCAACAGTTTTCTTCTCAAAGCGGAAATGGGAAAGGCCGGCGCCGAGCATTCGCATTAAGCAGAGATAAAAAGGGAATCGCAGTTATGCTTGAACACCTTCTGAAGTTTTCAATTCAACACCGATTCTTAGTGTTGTTGCTCACATTGCTTGCTGCGGCGGTCGGCGCATTTTCTTTGGTGAATCTGCCCATAGACGCCGTGCCGGACATCACCAACAATCAGGTGCAGATCAACATCATGCATCCCGCGCTATCACCCTTTGAAGTGGAGAAGCAGATTACTTTCCCCATCGAAACCGCGATGGCGGGAATTCCGGGTTTGGAATATACCCGCTCGCTTTCACGCAATGGTTTTGCCCAAGTAACGGTTGTCTTCAGCGATTCGACCGACGTTTACTTCGCCCGTCAGCAAGTTCTGGAACGTATCGGCGAGGCCAAAGAAAGCCTCCCGGCGGGAGCAGATCCCCGAATGGGGCCTATCTCAACCGGTCTTGGCGAAATTTACATGTATGTCATCGAATACGAGCATCCCGATGGCAAGGGCGCAGAGATCAAGGATGGCGAATCTGGATGGCAAAGCGACGGCGCATACTTGACACCCGAGGGCGAACGACTCACGACGGTAGTCGAAAAAGCGGCCTACTTGCGCACCGTTCAAGATTGGATCATCCGCCCGCAACTCCGAGGCGTAACGGGCGTCGCCGGAGTGGATTCCATCGGCGGCTATGAGAAGCAATATCACGTCCAGCCCGACCCCGCGAAACTTGTTTCATACGGGCTATCGTTTCACGATCTGATCGAATCACTGGAGAAAAATAACATCAGTACGGGTGCGGGATTTATCGAGCACAAGGGGGAATCGTACATCGTCCGTGCCGATGGCCGCGTTAAATCGCTGGAGGAGATCGCGGCGATTTCGCTCGGGGTTAGAAACGGAACTCCGATCCATGTCCGCGACGTAGCTGAAGTTTTGATCGGCAAAGAATTGCGCACCGGCGCGGCAGGAGAAGGTGGACAAGAGGCGGTCGTGGGAACCGTCATGATGCTGATTGGAGCCAACAGCCGAACGGTCTCGGTCGCCGTGGACGAAAAACTGAACGAGATTCGTAAAACACTTCCTCCCAACGTAAAAGCCAACACGGTCCTTAATCGCACTCGCCTCGTGAACGCGACCATCAACACCGTGCAGAAGAACCTCATGGAAGGGGCGATTCTGGTTATTGTGATTCTCTTCCTCATGCTCGGCAACTTTCGCGCCGCGCTCATCACGGCAACGGCTATTCCGCTCGCCATGCTGATCACGGCCACGGGTATGGTGCAGGGGAAGATCAGTGGCAACTTGATGAGTCTTGGGGCGATAGATTTCGGCATCATCGTGGATGGCTCGGTCATCATCGTTGAGAACTGCCTCCGCCATCTTGCCGAATTGCAACAAAAGCTGGGACGCAAACTTACGCTCGCGGAGCGGCTCGAGGCCGTATTCCATGCCTCCAAAGAAGTTCGGCGGGCGACGGCCTTTGGCGAAGCGATCATCATCATCGTGTATGTTCCCATCCTCGCTCTTACCGGAGTCGAGGGGAAGATGTTTCATCCGATGGCGCTCACCGTCATCATTGCCTTGGCCGCCGCCTTTGTCCTTTCGCTGACGTTCATTCCCGCGATGGTTGCTCTTTGCATTACGGGACGCGTTCAGGAAAAAGAAAACTTTCTTATCCACACATCCAAGCTCCTCTATGAGCCAATTGTCCGCTGGGCCGTTAAGATGCGATTCGTTGTTACCGCTCTCGCCGTATTGTGCTTCTTTGCCTCATTTGCGCTTTTCGGAAAACTAGGACAAGAATTTGCTCCGCTGCTGGATGAAAACAACATCGCCATGCACGCGCTCCGAATCGCCGGTACGGGACTCGATCAAGCTCGATCCATGCAATCCGAATTGGAAAAAGTTATTAAGCCTTTGCCCGAAGTCGAATTCGTCTTTTCCAAAACCGGCACCGCTGAAATGGCCACCGACCCCATGCCCCCCAATGTCTCGGACACCTTCATTATTCTCAAACCCAGGGAACAATGGCCCAATCCGCGCGACACCAAGGAAGAGGTCCGGCTGAGAATCGAAGAAGCGGTGATGAAAGTTCCCGGAAACAACTATGAATTTCAGCAACCTATTCAGATGCGCTTTAACGAACTCCTAGCTGGAATTCGCGGCGACGTGGCCGTGAAGGTTTTCGGAGATGATTTCGACATCATGCTTCCGACCGCAAACGCGATAGAAAAAGTTTTGAAAGGTGTGCCCGGCGCGGCGGACGTAAAGGTCGAGCAGGTTGCGGGTCTACCCATCATGACGATAGACATAGATAATTCCGCAATTGCGCGTTACGGCCTCTCCGTGGCCGATGTTCAGGACGTAATCGCCATCGCCATCGGTGGGCGTGAGGCGGGCGTCGTCTTTCAAGGCGACCGCCGCTTCGATCTCGTCGTTCGATTGCCGGATGCGATGCGACAAGATCTCGCCGCCATTGAAGCGCTTCCGATTCTCCTTCCCGGACATGAAGCGGGCAGTCACGCATTCTCGGCGATGAGCAGCGAGGATTTTCGAGGATCGGAAACTCCCCATTTCATTCCGCTGAACGCGATTGCCAAGATCACGATTGCCGATGGGGTCAATCAGGTGAGCCGAGAGAACGGCAAGCGTCGAATCGTTGTGCAAGCCAATGTGCGCGGTCGCGACATCGCATCTTTCGTCGAAGAAGCGCGGCGTCGGATTGATTCCGAAGTGATAATCCCGCCCGGAAACTGGGTGGCGTGGGGCGGACAATTCGAGAATCTTCTCGCCGCGCGCAAAAGGTTGAGCGTGGTTGTCCCGATTTGCTTTCTCCTCATCTTGCTTCTCCTTTTCACGACGTTTAATTCCATCAAATACGCGATCTTGTTTTTCAGCGGCGTTCCATTGGCCCTGACTGGCGGGATCGTCTCCCTGTGGCTCCGCGGGATTCCATTTTCCATTTCAGCCGCCGTCGGGTTTATCGCTCTATCAGGAGTCGCGGTGCTGAACGGACTCGTGATGGTTACTTTTATCAATCACCTGCGCAAGGAGGGCAAGTCGCTCGACGAGGCGATTATCCAAGGATCGCTCACTCGACTTCGACCCGTGCTCATGACGGCGCTTGTGGCGTCGCTCGGATTCCTTCCGATGGCGCTCGCGACTGGAACGGGCGCCGAAGTCCAAAGGCCGCTTGCAACGGTCGTAATCGGCGGTATTATCTCTTCGACATTCCTGACGCTGGTGGTCTTGCCCGCGCTTTACCGAATTTGGCATCGGGAGGCACGCCCCGCGATCAGTGAAATGGACTGATGACAATTGAGTGAATGATGATGATCGACCAAAACGCACGAATAGAAAATATTGCCAAGAAATACCTACTCACTTTGCTCGGCGTCTTTTACGCCACGGCGGCTTTTGCGCATGGCATTTCCGAAGCCGACAAGGAATCCATGGTCGCGGGAGGCTATCTGGATTTCGTGCGTCTTGGCGCGTCTCACATGCTCACCGGATACGATCACTTGCTGTTTCTTTTCGGCGTCATCTTCTTCCTGGATAAATTCAAGGATGTCGTCAAGTTTATCACCGCTTTCACGGTCGGTCACTGCATCACATTGATCTTCGCGACCTTCATGAAAATCACCGCGAATTATTTCCTGATTGACGCCGTGATCGCGCTGACGGTCGTTTACAAGGGCTTCGACAACCTCAAAGGATTTGAAAAATATCTGAGCATGAAATCCCCGAACATGCTGAAGTTGGTTTTCCTCTTCGGACTGATCCACGGGTTCGGCCTCTCAACGCGGCTTCAACAACTTCCGCTAGGCAATAGCGGCCTGCTGCTTAAGATCATCTCGTTCAATATCGGCGTCGAGTGTGGGCAAATCATCGCATTGACGGCGATGCTCTTTCTGCTAGCGCGGTGGAGAAAGCGGGAATCGTTTTTGCGATTCAGCGCCGCTTCGAATTTCGGTTTGATTGTCGCCGGAAGTTTGCTCTTCTTGATGCAAATGCACGGTTACAGCCACGAGGAAGCGGAGATAAATCAGGTCGCGACCAAGTCAGTTGCGACCGATGGTTGGCAGGACGTTGTCACTATTACCGTGCCTCCCGGCAAAGGCCTTGAATACAAGTTCCAAATGCTAAAGGGCAAAGTCCTTGAGTACACTTGGGACACGGGCGGCGCGAAATTGGATTACGATTTTCACGGCGACAAAGAGAACGAAGAAGGCGAGCAAAGTTACGAAGAAAAATCAAGCCACACTGCGAGCGGCTCGATGGCTGTGCCGTTTGATGGTAAGCACGGCTGGTGGTGGAAAAATAACGGACTTGAGCCTGTCGTGATCACCCTGAAAACCAAGGGCGATTACAAGATCATCGGAATTATGTAATCCGCTCCTAGCGATTATGCACGACCGCGACGGTGTCGGTTCCGAGACCGAATTCCTCGTGAATCGCGCGGACGGCGTCCTCGGCGCGGGCAAGATCAATCAGGCACGCGATCGAAATTTCGGAAGTCGTGATCATCTTGATGTTGATCCCTTTGTTCGCGAAAGCGCGGAAGATGCGCCCCGCGACGCCGCTGTGGCTTTTCATCCCAACGCCGACGACCGACACCTTCGCAATGTTGTCCTCAATCTCGACCGTCTTGGCTCCGAGTTCCTTTCGGATCGTCTCGGTCATTTCTTTCGTTCGCGCCAAATCTTCCTTCGCAACGGTGAACGAAATGTCATTCACGCCGTCGGAACCCAAGTTCTGAATAATCATGTCCACAGGGATGTTCGACTCGCCGAGTTTTCCGAAAACGCTCGCTGCAATGCCCGGTTTATCGGGGACGCCGACAATTGTGATCTTCGCGTCGTTTTTGCTGCACGCGATTCCGCTAACGACCATGCCTTCCATGTTATCTTGCTCCTCAACCACCATTGTTCCGGGATGACGCGAGAAACTGCTTAAGACCCGCAAGGGGACTTTGTGATTCTTTGCAAGCTCGACCGAACGCCCGTGCAGCACCTTCGCGCCGCGGCTCGCCAGTTCGAGCATTTCGTCGTAAGTGATCTTTTCGAGTAACTTTGCGTTTGGGACGACGCGCGGATCGGCGGTATAGACCCCCTCGACGTCGGTGAAGATATCGCACCGGTCGGCCTTGAGCGCGGCGGCTATCGCAACGGCGGTCGTATCCGATCCCCCGCGTCCAAGCGTTGTGATTTCTTCGTCCTCGGTCTCGCCTTGGAACCCCGCGACGATGACAATCTCGCCTGCCTTGAGCGCGCGCTTGATTTTCGTCCCCTTAATATTCGTGATCCGCGCTTTGCGATGCGACGAATCGGTCACGATCCCAACTTGCGGACCGGTGAGCGAAATTGCCTTTCGTCCCATCGAAGTGACGACCATCGCAAGAAGAGCGATGGAGATTTGTTCGCCCGTGGCGAGGAGCATGTCAATCTCGCGCGCGGGGGGATCGTTCGTGACCTCCGCCGCCATCGCGAGCAAATTGTCGGTCGTTTTTCCCATCGCCGAAACGGCGACGACGACCTGATTCCCCGCGTCGTATTCCTCGATGATCCGCTTGGCAACTTCTCGCATCCGCTCGACGTCGCGAACCGAACTTCCGCCGTATTTTTGAACAATTAGACCCACTGGAAAGCAATCCTGAGAGAGATTCGGGCTTCGCGAAATGTCCGGAAGCCACCCAAACGCTTGATCCTAGCAAGTTCGGCGGAGCTTGCAAGAAGGAACGAATTACCGAACAAGCTCCTCGGGATTTCAATAACTAGCAAACGGTTAATCTGCTCGGCGCTCAATCCTTCAACCACCTGAAAAAAGGTTTTAATCCGAGCCATCTTGACGGGGCATTGCCGTTGAATACCTCTTCGATTCGCAGCAGTTGGTTGTATTTTGCGAGGCGTGAACTGCGCGTGATTGAGCCGATCTTGATTTGTCCCGCGCCCCAGCCGACGGCGAGGTCGGACATCAGCGCGTCCTCGGTTTCGCCCGATCGCGCGGAGAGAACCGTTGTGTAACCTGCTGCTTGCGCCGATTTCAACACGCGTCGCGCTTCTGTCAAAGTTCCTATCTGATTGATTTTGATAAGTACGCTGTTCGCGGCTTTTTGTAAGATTCCCTTTTGAAGTCGCGCGGGATTTGTCGCAAAGAGATCGTCGCCGACGAGTTGAACTTTATCGCCGAGTGCCGAGGTCAACTTCGTCCAATCGCCCCACGATTCCTCGGCGAGTGCATCCTCTATGGAGATAATCGGAAACTCGCGGACGAGTTCGGCGACGCTCGCGATCATTTCATCGGGCGTGAGTGCGCGATTTTCCGAACGAAGCCGATAACGATTTTCCTTCGCGTCAAAAAAATGCGTCGAGGCGACATCAAGCGCGTAATGGACTTGTTTACCCGAAGTCAGACCGGCTTCGCGCACGGCCTCTTGCAGAATTTCCAAAGCCTCTCGATTGGATTTCAGCGGCGCGCCGAATCCCCCCTCATCCGCAACTCCAATATGCTTGAACCCGCGACGCGCAAGGACCTCCCGCGTTTTCCACCAAATCGCCGAAGTCCATTCGAGGCATTGCATCGTCGAGCTTGCGCCGGTGCAGATGACGAGGAAGTCTTGAAAATCGAGCGCGCCTTCGGCATGAAGTCCGCCCGAAAGAATATTGATCATGGGGAGCGGCAATGAAGACTCGGATTCCGCGCCGCCCTCCATTTCTGCGGCGTGGCGATAGACGGGGACGTTACGTGCCATTGCCGCCGAGCGCAACGCCGCGCACGAAACAGCGAGAATTGCGTTCGCACCGAGCCGCGATTTTTCAGGCGTGCCGTCGAGCGCGATCATCGCGGCGTCGAGTCCGGCTTGGTCTGTTGCGTCGAATCCGCGTAACTTCGGTGCAATCTCGCGTTCGATATTCTGAACGGCTTTGCGAACTCCGCGCCCCGCGAATCGCGTTAAATCGCCGTCGCGAAGTTCGAGCGCCTCGGCACTACCAGTTGAAGCTCCGGATGGAACTATGGCTCGTCCCATCACTCCGCTCGAAAGAATTACATCAGCTTCGACCGTCGGCCAACCGCGCGAATCCAAAACTTCGCGCGCATGGATGGACTGGATGGACGTGTTGGACATGCAGTTGGAGCGATTACTGTTCTCGCCAAACGGCAATGATATCGAGTGCGCCTTTGACGGTGTCGCCGACCTTCACTTTGATTTCCGCATCGGCGGGGAGGTAAAGCTCCGTGCGCGAGCCGAAGCGAATAAGCCCAACCCGTTCGCCGCGCGAGAATGATTGTCCCTCTCGAACGCGACAGACGATCCGGCGGGCGATGAGTCCCGCGATTTGGCGCACGACCACTTGTCGCTCGCCCGAACGGATGAAAATCCAATTGCACTCGTTTTCCTCTCCGCTTTTCGGATCGCGTGCGTCGAGAAACTTTCCGCGCTGGTAGCGGATTTTTTCGACCTTGCCGCCACATGGCGCACGATTGACGTGGCAGTTCAGCACCGAAAGGAAGATCGCGACTTTGGTTCCCGGAACGGGACCGCGCGCAGGGTCTTCGTTCGGGACAATCTCAACGACTTTGCCGTCGGCGGGACTGACGATGGCCTTCGAATCGCCCGCGATGGCGCGCGCCGGATCGCGGAAAAAGGCAAGCACCGCAAAGACTAGCAATGCGCACGGCAAGGAGATCCAAATCCAACCCCAAAAAACGCCGACCCATCCAATGACGATGAGCGGAATCAAGAACATCATGCATTCGGGATCGAAAGGGATGAGGCGATTGCGGATCGGTTTGTCGGGGGGTGGCGGGGTGTTCATGCCGGGATATTAGAAGGGTTTTTGTAAGATGTCCATTTTGTCTATCGAGTCATACCGTTACTTCGGTTTGTTCTCGCCACGTCTTGGGGAGTAATTTGCCTTGACCCCTTCACAATCCATGGTTCAAGATTCGCGGCAGGTTGGTAGCCAGCGTCACTGCTTGGCAACAGTCCATTCCATGGCAACCTACTATTGACTTATGAAATCGGCTTTCAACGATTTCTCTCCCATGGCTGATACAAAACATTCTTTGCCGGATTTTGAAACGCCGCCCGTGGTCGAGGTTGCACTGTCGGTTCAATTTCAGCCGATTGATGGTCTGGGTGCACCACAGTTGGGCTTACTTTGGTCCGAGTGTAGAAGCCAATACCCTCAATGCGAGGAACATCCACCGATGGACCGAATTGAAGAACGTTTCGGTTCAGCGGGGGAACAGCAGCCTCGTATCCGTTTTGAAGTATCGACAGCGTTACCGCCATCGAGATTTTGGTTTATCAATTCCGACAAGACGGAATTAGTTCAGGTTCAGAAGGATCGTTTTGCGCAGAACTGGCGGCGCATGAAGTGGGGTGACGAATATCCCCGATATGACAAACTGCGTGGAACCTTTGAAACGGGATTCGAGTCGTTTTGTAAATTTACAGAACGTGAAAACATGGGACCAGTCAAGCCCGACTACTGGGAAGTTACCTACGTCAATCACCTTGAGCACGGTAAAGGATGGAACACGTTTGCCGATTTGCCGCAAGTAATCGTTCCATTATCCAATGACCGCAGCGACGGATTTCTACCTCCGATGGAAGAGACGACGCTTTCGAGTAGTTTTCTCATTCCAGGTTCAGACGGCCAACCTTTGGGGAGACTCCGAGTCCACGCGAAACCTGCCTATCGCCATCCCGACCGACGGCCTCTATTTGTGCTAGAATTAGTCGCGCGAGGGAAGGTATTGGAAAATGATTTTCAAGCCATCCTGAGTGGCTTGGATTTGGGTCATGAATGGATTGTTCGAGGATTTACTTCACTGACAACGCCTGAAATGCATCATATTTGGAAGAGGAGGAAAGAATGACCACCACTATATCAAGCGCCAAAACTCTGAACTCGTCGGCAAGTGTTACTGATCGGCCGCTTCAGGATGCGGGAACGATCGATGAGGAGGAGGTGCGTCGCTTTCGCATGCCCGGCGGGGACTTAATTGCGCCCCCGACCACTTCCGATCAACCTTGGTTTAAGTATGCCCTACCGAAGCTATTTAGCTTCCTTGATTATCCACACAATTGGGATACTTATGGCGCACAGCCCATTCATCCCAAGGCCATAGAGAACGCACTCAGTTTGCTTGGTAGGATCATGCGGAATGATACGCCGATTCCATACTGCATTCCAACTTGCAGGGGACATGTTCAATTAGAATGGAGCACGCGCGGTGTTGACCTTGAGATTGAGGTGTTTCGAGACGGAACAATGGAGGTTTTGTTTGAAGATTTAACCCATCAGCATCCTTTATGGGAGGAGACTTTGTCCGAAGACAACATTGAACGCATTCAGGACGCCATTAATGTCATAACCGGAAGAAGGCACTGATCCTTGGTTTCATTCGTGTTTTGGAAATCATCGCCCGGCACAAACGACCAACGAATTCCCGATGATGCACAGCTTTGGCGACGGATTCGACCAACTCAGGTAATATTTGACGGCAATATCAACAGGCTTCGTCCAACTTCAGATGCCTTCCGTAACACCAGCGATACGCAAGAAATGTCGGTGGCATTGGAAAAGATCGTCGAGCAAACCGGACGAACTGCAAAGGACATTCTGATCAAATATCCCGGTCAAGGCATAGCAGCATTTACTGCCGAATTTGCTCGAAGTCTCGATGAATATCAGGGTGTTGTGTTTGCTCCTAAGCCTCCCGATGAAATCGAGCATGGACATATCGTGGGCGACAAAACAAAAGAAAAGCTTCGGAAGAAATTCGCAAAGGAATCGCGAATACTCATTGAGCCACAGGGAATCGAGCATCCCCCCGAAGTTGGCGGTCAACCATGACCCCTTCCCGCAGCATCGCTCTTCTCTTCGGCGGCGAATCGCCTGAGCATGAAATCTCGATCAAATCGGCCTCGAAGGTCGGCGCGGCGCTCGATGCGTTGCCCGATATTTCGGTCATGCCCATCTATGTAACAAAAACGGGTAAGTGGCATTGGGCGCGGGAGAACGCCGAGTCCCCGACCGAAGCGACCGTTCTCGCGGTGAACGATCCGGCGGAGTTCGCGCGGCGGTATCAACCCGGCGGACTCGATTTCGCGCAGGCGTTGCTCCATCTCGTTGTGGACGAATACACGACGGTCTTTATCATCATGCACGGCGCGAACGGCGAGGACGGCCGATTGCAAGGCGCGCTCGAACTCGCGGGCGTTCCGTTCACAGGGTCAGGTTCGGCGGCCTCGGCGCTCGCGATGGATAAGACTCGATGCCAGGCGTTTCTCGCCGCGCGCGGTTTGCCCGTTCCGACTTTCATTCCGATTCTCCAAGGCGCGCAGCCCATCGCCGAGGCCGTCGCGCGGATCGAACGCGAAATTGGGATTCCCTGCGTCGTGAAGCCCGCGCTCTGCGGCTCGAGCGTCGGCGTGACCATGATACGCGAGGCGTCGCAATTACCCGGCGCATTGGCGGCGGCATTCGAGTTCGGCCCCAGCGTTCAAGTCGAGCGATTCATCGCGGGGCGCGAGTTCACCTGCGGCGTCCTCGATATGAACCCGGCGACCGCGCTTCCCGTGACCGAAATCATCGTCTCGAAAACGCAGTTCTTCGATTACGCGGCCAAATACACCCCCGGCATGACGCGAGAGGTGACTCCGGCGCAGATCGAGGATTCGCTCGCCCGGCGCATCCAATCGCTCGCCGTCGAGGCGCATCGGTCGGTCGGTTGCGAGGGATTTTCGCGCGTGGATTTCATGTGCGACGGGAACGATCCGAAAATTCTGGAGATCAACACCATCCCCGGCATGACCGAAACGAGCCTTCTTCCGCAAGCCGCCGCCGCGCTTGGAATTGCCATGCCGCAACTCATTCAATTGATCGCCGAGCATTCGATCCGCAGAAACGCCAAAGCCTCCGAATGCGACGGCGCCTGCGCGACGACGGCCTGAAGAATTTGAACGATTAGCGCCGTGCGCCTGACACCGAATTTCTATTCATAACCCAACCAATTGCGTACCGCGTTGGAGGGCGGATCGGTGTAGTAAGCGTATTTCAAAGTATGATTAGTGGTATCCTGATACGAAATCGCCGGATTTCCGTTTACGACTGCGAGAGAAATGTACTGACCCAAGTATCCTAAAGTATCAATCGCAAGCGGAGCGTCCCAAGTCATCCCAGAGGCATCATTAGCCCGGATATATTTCACATCGCCATTCCCGCCGTCCCGATACGCAATAGCTGGATCGCCATTTACGACCTCAAGAGAAGTGTAATCTCCTACTTCACCTACCGTATCAATTGCAATTGGCGTACCCCAAGCCACCCCGGAGGGGTCGGTTGCACGAACGTACTTTAGATCCCAATTGGATTGATCACAGTACGAAATCGCTGGGTTGCCGTTTACGACCGCAAGTGATGTGTACTGACCTACAATCCCGATAGTGTCAATCGTAACGGGCGCACCCCATGTAGTCCCGAAAGCGTCGGTCGCGCGGATATATTTCAGGTCGCCATTGAAGCTGTCATTATACGAAATGGCTGGTGTGCCATTGATGACCTTAAGGGAAGTGGAATAACCGCCTCCGGTTGCATCTATAGTCAAGGGTACACCCCAAGTCGTACCCGATGCATCATTTGCGCGGACGTATTTTAGAACTGGGCGGAAGTTGGCAATATCGTAAAAGGAATACGAAATGGCCGGATTTCCGTTCACAACTGTAAGCGAGATGTCGCTCCCATCCGTATCAATCACCAAGGGTAATCCCCATGACGATCCAATAGCGTCGGTAGCGCGGATAAATTTTAGATCACGATTGGTGGCGTCGTAATAAAAAATCGCCGGATTGCCGTTCACGACTGCAAGGGAGGCGTAAGAACCAACGTCTCCTGCGGCGTCAATTAAGATGGGAGTATCCCAAACGGTCCCATATGTGTCACTTGCGCGGAGGTACTTCAAATTGGCGTTGGGATAGGAATCGTAATATGCAATTGCCGGATTGCCGTTCACGACTTCAAGGGAGGTGTACTGGGGTATTATGCCTACGCCGGGGTCAACCATTAGGGGTGTGTTCCAATCGGTGCCGGTAGTAACAGTCGCACGGATGTACTTAAGATCGCCGTTTGTAGCGTCATAATACGAGATTGCCGGGTTACCATTCACGATCTCAATAGCGGTGGCTCCCCCCACATCCCCCAGCGTGTCAATTGCTAAGGGCGGAGACCAAGCCGTGCCCGAGGCGTTGGTCGCGCCTATGTATTTGAGATTACCGTTTGTAATATCGGTATACGAGATTGCCGGATTACTGTTCACGATTGCAAGTGAGCTGGATGCTCCCACGTCCCCCACAGTGTCAATTGCGAGAGATGCGCCCCAAGCCGTACCGGAGGCGTTGGTCGCGCGGATGTATTTCAAGTTACCGCTTGTTTTATCAAAATATGAGATCGCTGGACTGCCGTTTACGACCTCAAGCGAAGGCAATATTCCCACGTCCCCCAAAGTGTCAATCGCCATGGGTGCGCCCCAAACCATCCCCGAAGCGTCGGTCGCGCGGACATATCTCAAATCCTTCCGAGTGGTATCAGAGGAGTCATCGTAATAGGAAATCGCCGGGTTGCCGTTCACAACCTTAAGCGAAGTGAAGCGAGCCGTGAACACGCCAGAATCAACCGATACAGGAGCGCCCCAAATTGTCCCGGTTGTGTCGGCCGCGCGGACATATCTTAGTTTCGAATCGCCCTCATACGAAATCGCAGGGTTGCCGTTTACGATCGCAAGGGAAGTGTATCTACCCATGTTTCCAGCTGTGTCAATTGCAATGGGCGGATTCCACACCGTCCCTTCGGCGTCAGACGCGCGGACGAATTTGAGATCGCCATTGCTCCTGTCATAGTAGGAAATCGCCGGGTTACCGTTCACGACCTCAATGGAGGAGTAGTTGCCCACATCCCCCGTCGAGTCAATCACCACAGCTGCACCCCAGGCAGTCCCGAAGGGGTCGGTAGCGCGAACAAATTTCAAATCGCGGCTCGTGATATCGAAATACGAAATCGCCGGATGGCCATTCACTACCGCCATTGAAGTGCCTGTACCTACGTTGCCGCTCCCCGCGCCATCATCGGCAATCGTCGTCGTCCATTGCGCCTCTGTGCGCAACGCGGAAAAGATAATCAGCCACGCGGCAAGTACACCGATCCAAAAGGTCAAACGTTTATGAATCATGGGAGCATCCCCAATAGCCATAGCATGGTATTGATATTAAATAGCTTATACTCATAAAGTTGGTTCCGGCCTGAATCGGCACGAATACCTTTCAACACTACATACGTATGGAAAACAAAAGTACGCACAAGGAGCGAAAATATTTTTCGTTTTTGCCCGATTTCAAAAATTTTGTCCGACCATGTAGGTTGGCTCTTCGGAGCCGACGTCAGATCAGGAGACTCGACCTACACGAAAACGCTTATTGTTTTCCGAGCGATTCTGGCTTGGTCGGGCAAGGGTTTAGCAATGCCAAGATGCGCTCGCATGTGTGGATTCCCCAAAGATTTCTTAGCTCTTCTCCCCGCTTTATTGTTGGAACCCGACCTGATACGATATTCGCGCCGCGTCGTGACGGGAGGAGAAAAGCTACTCCCGCAGCGCAGGATGACGAACCCGATTCATCCATCGGAACCGTCCACCGAAAGGAATCGCCATGATCAAGCCCTTCTTGATGACCCCCGGACCCTCGAACGTCCCGCCGCGTGTGCTCGAAGCTCTCGCGCGGCCGATCGTCCATCACCGTTCGACCGATTTCGATCCAATCTTCGAGCGTTGCCGCGAGTCGCTCAAATACGTCTTCCGCACGGAAAATCCGGTGCTGACGTTCGCGGGTTCCGGTTCGCTCGCGATGGAGTCGTGCGTCGCGGGGCTGCTCTCGCCGGGCGATAAGGTCATCACGCTCGAAGCGGGCAAGTTCGGCCAGCGTTGGGGCGGCATTGCGAAGGCGTTCGGAGTTGAGGCAATCAAACTCGAATGCGAGTGGGGGCAGACGATCGAACCCGCCGAGGTCGAACTCACGCTCGGCAAGAACCCCGGCGTGAAAGCGGTTTATGCTACGCTCTGCGAGACCTCGACCGCCGTGCTGAACGACGTTCAGATGCTCGGCAAGATCGTCGGCGAAACGGGCGCGATCCTCGTCGTGGAC
>CAZPIK010000019.1:0-2576 GCA_964586185.1 uncultured Candidatus Sumerlaeota bacterium
TTCAAGGAACTGCTGGCATGTTGGCGCGTGACGCGGTCGTTTGGGTTGGAAGATTTGAAGCTCGAAGGTCCCGGTTCCGAATCGCCGCAGCGTCCGCAATCCATCATCCGGAAAAAAGCGCGGCCTGATTTCAAACTTCAATTCACGGATCGCCCGGAAATTCCAGTAACCTCCACGAGTGAATCGTCCGCGAACGGATCGTTGCGACTCCTTTGGCATGTTGCCAATCAGGGACCCGATCATCTCGGTTCGCACTCGGAAGAGTTCGATAAACTGCGTCCCGAACCGATCTTGGAACTCCATCCCGAGGACGCGAAAGAGCGGAACTTGGCGCAGGATAACGCCGTTTCTGTTTCCGGCTGCCGCATTGAATCGTGCCGGATTGTATTGAATCCGACGCTTCCAAAGGGAATCGCCTATGGAGCTTCGAATGTTTTGGGCTTGGAAATTTCTGAAGGATCCGCCGGTTTGCCGGAGATCACACTGACGAAGGTGGGCTGACGGAAACGAACTGATGGAACCGCAACTGGACTGGATAGACCTCTTCCTTATTCCGCTGATCAAAGTGGTGATCGTCGCGGGCGCGATGATCGTTTCGGTTCCATTCATGGTGCTGATCGAGCGAAAAGTTCTGGGTTATATCCAGCAGCGTCCCGGACCCAATCGCGTTGGGCCGTGGGGATTGCTTCAAACAATTGTTGACGGCGCGAAGCTTTTGCTGAAGGAGGATTTGATTCCGCCTCAGGCCGAACGCGCGGCGTTCATTCTTGCGCCGATTCTTGCGCTGGTTCCCGCGATGCTCACCATGACTATTGTTCCATTCGCGCCGCCGATTGATATCGAGATCGCGGGTAAAGTCCGCACAATCCAGATGGGAATCAGTGATTTGCCGGTCGGTATTTTGCTTTACTTCGCCACGGCATCGGTCGGTGTTTATGGAGTCGTGCTCGCGGGATGGTCATCGAACAGCAAGTATTCGCTCTTGGGCGGCATTCGCTCGACGGCGCAACTCCTCAGCTACGAACTCGCGCTCGGACTTTCGCTCGTCGGGGTATTGCTGATCGTCGGATCGTTTGAGATGCGAACGATCCTCGCCTCGCAAACGGATTACGGAATTCTCGGTTGGCATGTCTGGCGTCAGCCTGTCGGATTTTTCATGTTCTTAATCGCGGGCTTCGCCGAAACAAACCGGCTCCCCTTTGATCTTCCCGAAGGTGAAACCGAACTCGGCGCGGGGTTCCACACCGAATACAGTTCGCTCAAGTGGGCGACTTTTATGATGGCTGAATACATGAACATCCTGACCTTCTCGGCGATCATGACGACCCTTTTCCTTGGCGGATATCACGGCCCAATACACGTCGAAGGTTTGCCGCCGTTTCTTGCTGTGCTCTCGGGCTTCTTCTGGTTTTCCGTAAAGGTCTTCGCGATTTTCTTCTTCTTTATTTGGACGCGTGGGACGCTGCCGCGTCTCCGTTACGATCAGCTTATGGATTTGGGTTGGAAGTTTCTTTTCCCGATTGCGCTGGTGAACGTCGTCGCTTGCTCGGCGATCCTCGCGCTCGATCCTCCATCCCCGTTTAAGGGTTTGCTCCTTTTTGCGGCGGGTGCGGGACTCATCTGGGCAACGGATCAATTCGCCATCGCAGCCCGGAGAAAGGCGCTCGGCCATGCTTCGTGAACTCGTCAAAGGCTTCGGCATCACGCTGCGGTATATGTTTCAGCCGCGGATCACGGTTGAATATCCCGAGGTCATGCGACCACAGCCGAAGAATTTCCGTGGTCGGCATAAATTGCAGCGATACGATAATGGCCTCGAGCGTTGTGTCGGGTGCGCTCTCTGCGCGGCGGCCTGCCCTCCCGAAGCGATTTATCTGGAGGCGAAGGAGAATGATCCCGCCAAACCGGTTTCCGCTGGCGAACGGTATTCAGAGGTTTATCAGATCCATCTCTTGCGCTGTATTTGGTGCGGGTTCTGCGAGGAAGCGTGCCCGGAGGACGCCATCGTCATGGGTCCCGATTTCAATCTGGCAAATTACTCGCGCCAATCGCTCGTCGTGAATAAGGAAGATTTGCTCGACCCCGTTGAGAAGGGATTTGGCAAGCCGCCAGAACTGAAAGTGAACTTTCCGCTTTAAGGTAAACGCATGGTCTGTTTCGATTCTTTATCCCCTTCATATAAGCGCCGTAGGCGCGTTCGATTTCCAGCCTGGGGCAACGCCCCAGGGATGCTGACGCCCCAAGGTCTTGAGGGCTGTAAGCCCGTTCTAATTGGGGCGGGCTTTCAGCCCTTGAATCCTAAACGTGCCGTTAACCTAGGGCGTTGCCCTAGGCTTGCAATGTCACGCGCCTTCGGCGCTGAAACGGAATGGATGAAGAATTAAGATGGTTCAGCTCGTCTATAGCTTCTTTTTCGCGCTCGCCGTTTTATCGGCGCTCTTGGTCGTTTTCTCGCGACATGCGGTTTATAGCGCGCTTTATCTTGTCGTCACGATGGTTTCCATCGCCGGAATTTTTATTCTGATCAATGCGCAGCTCGCGGCGTTTCTTCAGATCATCGTTTACGCCGGAGCGAT
>CAZPIK010000019.1:2586-22688 GCA_964586185.1 uncultured Candidatus Sumerlaeota bacterium
CATCATGCTTTTGAATCTGGGCGTTTCGCCCGAATTGCCGATACGGACTCGCTATATCCGCCGAGTGGGAGTCGGTTTTCTCGCCGCGTTGCTGATCCAGCTTGTCGTCCTCGCGGCGAAAGCGGGCGGCGGTGGATCGGGAGCGACTTTGCAAAAGAGCGCAACAATTGCCGAGGTCGCCTTGAGTCTTCTCACCCGCTATCTCTACGCGTTTGAGATTACTTCAATTCTGATTTTGGTGGCGGTCGTCGGAGCCATGTCCCTCGCGCGTAAAAGCATCCTCAAGGAATCGGAGGGGGACGATGGACATTCTGTTTGACGGCAATCTTCTCCTCGCGGCGATCCTCTTTTCCATTGGCGCATTTGGATTCCTTTGGAAGCAGGACGCCATCGGGATGTTTCTTTGCATTGAACTCATGCTGAACGCGGCGAACCTTGCGTTCGTGAGTTTCGCTCAGGCACTTGGCAAACCGGAGGGAATCGCCGCGTTCATTTTCATACTCACCGTTGCCGCCGCCGAGGCCGGAGTTGGACTCGCTTTATTCATTAAGGTCTTCAGCGAAAAACAGACGATTGAAGCCGAAGACATGACGATGCTGAAGGACTGACGAAGTGAACCCCGCAGAACCGCTCAAGCTCATCTCCCTTGCCGATCTCGGCGTCATTGGCCCCATCCTCGTCCTTACGATTTGGGCGCTGGGCGTGATGGTCGCCGACCTCTTCCTTGATATTGACCGCAAGAACTGGCTTCCGTGGTTCGCGGCGATCGGGGTGGCCGTTGCGTTTCTGGAGCTACGTCTGATCGGGGGACTGCTGACCGAAAAGACGACCGTCATTCTCGCCTTCTATGATTGCCTGCGGCTGGATCGAATTGTCCTAATGGCCGATAGCGCGATTCTTGCCGGGACGCTCTTCCTGCTTCTGCTCTCGCCGCAATTCTTGAAGGGTCGCGCGATACCGCTCGGCGAATATTACGCGCTCATCCTTTTCGCGGCGGTTGCGATGATGGCGCTGGCCGCTTCGAACGAACTTCTGACCCTCTTCGTCAACATCGAGTTGCTTTCGATCACGCTCTACGCGCTGGCTGGCATCGAGCGCTCGAACCTCCGCTCGACCGAGGCCGCGTTCAAGTATTTCTTGACCGGTTCCTATGCGGCGGCGTTTTTGCTTTTCGGCATAACCTTACTTTATGGCGCAACGGGGACGACCGCCTTTGCCGAGATTGCCGTGAAGGCGGGAGCAGGGGACTTCGCCCAGCCGGTATTCGCCGCTGCTGGCATTGCGCTGATGCTCGTTGGATTCGGATTCAAACTGACCCTCGCTCCGTTCCATATGTACGCTCCCGATCTTTACGCGGGCGCGCCGACTCCCATTGCGGCTTTCATCGCAACTGGTTCAAAAGTCGCGGGCTGGGCGGCGTTCCTCAGCTTTTTCCGAACGTTCGTTGTTTGGGATGCGCTTCCGGCGAGCATCTATCATCTTTTCCTCGCGCTTGCGGTTTTGAGCATCGTCGTTGGCAATGTCGGCGCGCTCACGCAACCGAATATCAAACGGCTCCTCGCGTATTCGGGCGTTGCGCACGCGGGATACACGCTCATCCCGTTCACGGCGCTGCTTTGGCTCGCGCATACCGGAAGTCCGCTCCGATCCGAATTATTGCCCAAAGCGGAAAGCGCAATCGGTTATTACCTCCTCGCCTATACCCTGATGACGCTGGCAGCATTTGGGGTTGCGGCGACGCTCGGAGTGCAGGGCGACAGCCACTTGGATCGCTATGCCGGACTCGCACGACGTTCGCCCGCGCTCGCGACGGTTCTTGCGCTCGCGCTCATTTCGTTGACGGGCGTTCCGCTGACCGTCGGGTTCCTCGGCAAGTTTTATCTTTTCTCCATCGCGGTGAACGCGCAGCTCTATGTGCTTGCGGCGTTTGGTGTGCTGGCCTCGGTCGCTTCGGCCTATTACTACCTTCGAGTCATCGTCCGGATGTTTATGGAAGAACCGAAAGGCGGAAAAGCTGCTGATCCGGTCGGTCATATCGAAATGGCCAACGGCGCCGCGCTCTTCGCGTGTTCGATGGCGATATTTCTTTTCGCGGTTTTTCCGATGATTTTTTTGGAGTAGCTCTGACATGACCCCCGCGCTCGTTTGGATACTTCCCCTTCTGCCTTTCACCGCGTTTTGCGTGAACGGCCTTTTTGGGCGTTGGCTAAAGGAGATGGGAGGATGGATTGCGGTCGGGATGATGGGCTTTGCCGCCGCCATCGCCGCGCACGCCGGGTGGTTCGCCATCACGGGGCGCGCCGATCTCCCCGTCAAATCCGGCCCGATTTGGGAATGGATCACCGTTGCGCCGCTTTCGATTTCATTTGGATTTCACTACGACCAACTAACGGCGGTGATGCTCGGTGTCGTGACGTTCGTCGGTACGCTCGTCTTTCTCTATTCCATCGGTTACATGCACAACGATCCGGGGTTCAATCGGTTTTTTGCCTACCTCTCGCTCTTTGCGACGGCGATGTTGATCCTCGTTCTCGCCGATAGTTTTCCCGTTCTGTTTATTGGTTGGGAAGGTGTGGGTCTTTGTTCGTATCTCTTGATCGGTTATTACCTTGAAATGCCGGGCGCGCCTGACGCTGGGAAAAAAGCGTTCATCGTGAACCGGATCGGCGACGCGGGATTCCTGCTCGCGATGTTCCTGATTTACAAGCACACGGGAACGCTGAACATCGCAGATTCGTTGGCGAAAGCGCCGGAAGTTTTTGCCTATGCGGGCGGCGCGGTGACGGCGGTTGGTCTTTTGCTCTTTCTCGGTTGCACGGGGAAATCGGCGCAGATACCGCTCTTCACATGGCTCCCTGATGCGATGGCAGGTCCGACCCCCGTCAGCGCGCTCATTCATGCGGCGACGATGGTGACGGCGGGCGTTTATCTTGTAGCGCGCACCTCTCCGATCTTCGCGCTCGCTCCCGTCGCGATGCAAACGGTCGCCTGCATTGGCGCATTGACCGCGTTCGTCGCGGGTTCCATCGCCTTAACGCAGCGCGACATCAAAAAAGTTCTCGCGTATTCAACCGTCAGCCAACTCGGTTACATGTTTTTGGCGTGCGGCGTCGGTGCGTTCTCGGCGGGAATTTTCCACGTCACGACTCATGCCTTCTTTAAGGGATGCCTCTTCCTCGGCGCGGGTGCGGTGATTCACGCGGTGCATGGCAATCAAGATTTGTTTTTGATGGGTGGATTGCGGAAAAAGATTCCCGTCGTTTGGATCACCTACGCGCTTGCGACGCTGGCGATTTCGGGGATGCCGCCCTTCGCGGGATTTTTCTCGAAGGACGAAATCCTCTGGAAAACATTTTCCGGCGGGCATCCGTTCCTTTATATGATCGCGATCGTGACGGCGCTGATGACGGTCTTTTACAGTTTCCGCGGACTTATTCTCGCGTTTCACGGCGAGTGCCGGGTTCCCGAACCTTCCCGCTCGCACATCCACGCCCCGCACTGGACGATGACGCTCGCGCTCATGATTCTCGCATTCGGTTCGGTATTTGTCGGGATACTGAACGTTCCGCATATTCTTGCGCCGTTCTTCGGGCAGGAACACGGCGCGGCGTTCGAGCATTTCCTTGCGCCCGTGATCGAACCAGCGGAGCATATTCTCCACGCCCACGCGAGCGAGTCTTGGCTTCCCGGCGCATGGATCGAGCGCCTTCTCATGCTTTTCTCGGTCGGCCTTGTTTGCTTTGGAATTCACCTCGCGCGGAAGTACGAACTCAAGAACTGGCCTGCCGAGGCCGACGCGCTCGCGAGTCGGTTCGCATTTCTTAACCAACTGAGCGCTAAGAGGTGGTGGTGGGACGACGCATATCGTTTCGTCTTCGCGGGAGGAACACGCGTGATCGCAGAAATCGCGGTTCTCTTTGATCGGTTCGTGATTGACGGTATTCTGCACGTGACGGGCAAGGGGACGCTCGAAGCCGGGCGACTCATTCGAAAAGTGCAATCGGGACAGGTGCAGGCTTACGCTTTGGGCGCGCTCATCGGCGCCAACATCCTCATATTGGTGGTTTTGATTTGGTGACGAATTCCCACGCGACAAGCCTTATTGTAATGACCTTCTTGCCAATGGCGACGGCGCTGTTTATTGCGTTTGGCCAAACGGGCGCGCGCGAATCGCTGAGTCGCTGGTATGCGCTCGCGGGTTCACTGGCGACACTAGCGATCTCGCTCGGCTTTTGGGGCGGCATGACGAAAGACCCCGCGGCGTATTCCGCGTTTGTTTCCAATGATTGGATTCCCGATTTCGGCATTACGTTCACGATGGGTCTCGATGGGCTTTCGGGACTCATGGTCATCCTTTCCAATTTTCTCGTCGTCATTTCGATTTTGGCTTCATGGACGGCGATTCGCGAACGCGCAAAGGAGTTTTATGCTTTTCTGCTCGCGCTCCAGACGGGCATTCTCGGAACGTTCCTCGCGCTCGATCTTTTTCTTTTCTACATCTTCTGGGAGCTCATGCTTGTTCCGCTCTATTTCCTGATCGGCATCTTCGGCTCCTCGAACCGCATCTACGCGACGATGAAGTTTTTCCTCTACACGATGGCCGGGTCGGTTCTGATGCTGATCGGCATCCTTGCGCTCCATTTCCTCACTGCTCCTTACACCGCCAATGGCGTCGGGACGTTCTCGATTTTGGAACTTGTGAAATTGACAGGCAAACTTTCGACCGAGGCACAGACCTTGATTTTTCTTTCCTTCTTTCTCGCTTTCGCGATTAAGGTTCCACTCTTTCCGCTTCATACGTGGCTGCCCGACGCGCACACCGAAGCTCCGACGGCGGGTTCGATCATCCTTGCCGGGGTCTTGCTCAAGACCGGTGTTTACGGCCTCATGCGATTTGCGATTCCGCTTTTTCCCGATGTCGCGCGCGAGTATTCGGGGATGATCTCGACACTTGCCCTCGTCGCCATCGTTTATGGCGCGCTAGCGGCCTTTGCGCAGAACGACATGAAGAGGCTCGTCGCTTATTCGTCGGTAAGTCACATGGGATTCATCATGCTCGGTCTCTTTTCGTTTAATGCACAGGCCGCGACGGGCGCAGCGTTCCAGATGGTCAGCCACGGCATCTCGACGGGCGCACTGTTCTTCTGCGTAGGGGTTCTTTATGAACGCCGCCATACACGCGCGCTAAGCGAATTCGGTGGCCTTGCGCGGAGCATGACGGTTTACGCCGTCCTCACGATCCTCGTCGTTCTTTCATCGGCGGGATTGCCCGGTATGAACGGTTTTGTCGGCGAATTCTTGATCATGCTCGGTACGTTCCAAGAACATCCTTACCGCGCGGCGGCGGCATCGCTTGGCGTCATCTTGGGCGCGGTTTATCTTCTACGTATGGTGCAGCTGACGTTTTTCGGTCCGCTTGAAAAGGAAGAGAACAAGACAATTGCCGACGTGAACCTGCGAGAGTTCGGCGCGCTCGCGTTGCTCATTCTCGCGGCGGTTTGGATGGGGCTATTCCCCACCCCGTATTTAAAACTCGTCGAACCAGCGAGTCGCATGGCGATTGCGCCTTCGATTGCTTCACAAACGCCACCCGCGCCGAAGCCGACCGACGAACATCCCGCCGCATAAATACTACTGGTCTCACGCAGAGGCGCAGAGGACGTAGAGACAGCAATAGTGAACTTAACGAATCATCCGGAGAATCTTTAGAGTCGTTCTCGAATGTTTTGACGGGTAGGGTGCGTCTCCTGCCCCGATGTCGGCTCTGGAGAGCCGACCTACAAAATCGGACAAAACTTTTGAGAACAGATATAGAATTCTTCGCGTTCTCTGCGCCTCTGCGTGAATATCTTAATCAAAATTCAGGCAGCCAGGGCATCAGGTTTTTGTTGTCCGCATAGCTCCGCTCGATGGCCTCCGCACGGATGGCGCTGGTGGTTGTCAGATCAAAGGTCAGCGTTGATTTAAACTCGCTGTACTTCTGTTCGGCTTCCTTCCGATTCGCTCGAATCAACACAAGCCCGTTGCCCATATCGGTTTTAACAACCTTTCCTTCGGCGTCGTACCATGAGGTCGAGGTCATTTCTCCCGCGGATTCCGTCACACGAAAGACGTCCATTCTCTCACCTTCAATCTCGATATTCTCCTGCGCAACGACTTCAACACGCACGGGCATATTGAAACGCCCGGAGATTGGATCGCTCGCAAGTGTTTCCCATTTGTTGCCAATACGCAGCTTGTCGTTTTGGAGCACGACCGGACGGATCGCGTCGGCAAGCATGATGGGCTGATCGAGCTTCATCTTTGAAGTGACGCCTCCGCCGGTGACAAAAAACTCCGGACCCTTCAGACGATAAAACAGCTCCTGATTATCCACAAACGCCTCGACCGTGATCTTTTCTCCGGCGGCGTTCATGACTCCGTTGAAGGTTTTCATTTGGAAGAGATCATCCATCAGCACGGCAAGGTCCATCTGAATTGAGAACATGCGATTCAGGATCGGCAGGTCCATGCGGACTTGGCTTGACATTTCATATCCGCCGGTCAAATCAAGCCGCCGCACGAGAAGGGCGTAACCGCCAATCCGCTCGCCCGCGCGCTCAATCCACATGAAATGATCGTAATCGGCCCAAGTGACGGTCAGAAGATCGGGAGACACGCCCAGCGTCTTGACGGCGACGTAACCCGCGCGCTCGCGCTTCCAAAGCAGGAACATCATCCCGCCAAAAAATGAAACGATGAGGACGGATATCCAAAACTGGATCGTAAAAAGAAAGAAACCGCGACTGCGTGAAATGCAAAATCTCATTCTTATTTGGATCTTCTTTCACAGGATTAAACGCAAAGGACGCGAAGGACGCAAAGGAACAATATCCGAACTGACATATATGTCACGATGCTTCCCTTGCTTAATTTTGTAATTCCTTTGCGTCCTTCGCGTCCTTTGCGTTGATAGTTCTAACCCTCGGCTCGCACCCATCCATGCGCGGCGTTGGCGGGCGAACCGCCGCGATCGAGGTAGGTCTGCTTCATCTTCGTCAGCGCATCTTTTGGAATCGCCTTAAGTTGCTGAGTGACGTCCACGTTGTAAATCCCAGCCGCGTTAAGACCGAAAATCTTGGCTTTGTCTTCCTTCGTCAACTTCGCATAACCGAACTTCTCGGTCATCTCATCGGTAAACTGGAAGCGTTTGAAAAGTTCAATCGCCCATTGCGGCGAACCCCACCAAAGACAATCAGTTCCCCAAATGACGTGATCCACGCCGTAGTGTTTGATGTTTTTGCCGAGCAGGTGCTGGCACATCGCGGGCTGTTCGAGCGCCAGAATTCCGAACGACGAGCCGATTTCCGGATACACGTTATTGATCTGTGGATTGCGCTTTTTGATGTCCATGAGAATGCTGTGCCAAAGGAAATCGCCCGTGACCGGATCGAACTGATTCATGCTCATGTAATCGGGCGTCTCGGGGCCGTGCTTCAAAGCCGAGTGATAAATCACGAATTTAAAATCGGGATTATCAAGCGCGGCTTTTTCAACGTCCTTGGGATTCGCCAGATGCCCAAGCTGCTTGCTTTGATAAGAGAAGCCTTTGTGGCAACTAATGATTTTTAGCCCCAGCTCGCGCGATTTCTGGATGAATTTTGCGGCCATCTCGTCGTCAAGCTGAAACCCGCCGCCACTTCGACCCGGATCGGTATGGCAATACCACTTCCACGAATCAATGCCGTAAAGCTTGACTTCGCGTTCCATCTGCTCGTAGAGCGCGGGATAATCGGGCTGATTCGTTGTCTTGTCCCAATAATGGTTCGGCGCGCAGTTGCCTTGGCAGAGCGCGCGCTTGCTGCCCGCCATGTCGTTAATCTCTTTTTTCTTTTGCGACATGAGCCAACTGGGAAGAATCGCAAATGCGCCCTTGGTTCTTTCCTTGCCTTCAAGGACTTTTCCGTCTTTGTCCTTGTTGTTCTCCTTGCCGGGAACGCCAGAGATAACGAGCATGCTCGTCTCGCTATCGAAGTACATCTCTTTTACGAAATTCGGAAAGCTATACGACTCGGCGGAGTTATCGAGATTGAATCCCATGTTCTTAACAAATTCCATTTGGCGGAACCCCGCCACGGAAATGCCGTCGCTAAAGTGCGCCTGCACGTCCATGATGAAGTAATCCCCCTTAGGGAATTTCTCTTCCGTCGCGGCCGGTTCGAGCGCTTCGGCGGCGTCCACCTCCCAATAGGGACCGAAAACTTCATTGCAGGCGAGAATAGCCGTCGCCATGCCCATTGAGCTTCGCATGAAATCGCGGCGATCCATGCCGACCCGCTTGGCATTGGCCGCGCCTCTTTCGGCGATCAGACTTTCGATATGCTTTTGATATTTGTTTTGCGGACGAGGAATGAATTCCTCGTTCGAGACGACTTGCGTTGGGATCGGGGAATCCACGCCCTTATCGGCATCGCGCTCGTATTTTCTCACCCACATGTTTTTGGCTCCTTGTGACAATCCGGCAATGGAGGAAATAGTAAGCCTATCCCGTCGCGAAGTCGTTAAAAAATTTCGTGTCGTCAGCGAATTACGTTACCCCCCTTGCCTGCCTCCAAAAATCCATGATGGAGGGTTCGTCGAAATCCTGCGCCAGTTTTCCCAATGTCTTTTCGATGTCATCCAGATTCAGGTGTCCGCGCTGATGTCTTAGAATGGCGAGAACGTCCTCCCGATCCTTCGCGCGGTCGGAGATGGACTTGAGAATGACCAGTTGCTCGGGTGGACAGACTTTCACGATCTGTCCCTGAATGGGAATTCCAATTGCTTTCGCAATGCCTTCCTGATGGAGCGGAAGGTTTCCGAGAATCAAATCAACTTTGAGACCATTGCGACTGACGATGGGAACGGCGCCAGCTTTTACTGCCAAAGCCGCTGGATCGTCGGTCATGAATCGAAAGCGATTTTTCAGACGCTCCCACAAATGTTGAGATTCCGTGTTGTCCCATTGGATTGTCAGGTCAACGTCGGAGGTATATCGAGGCTCACCCCAAATGCTCGAAGCCATGCCGCCCACAAGCATGTAGGGGATGTCCATTTCATCCAAGGCCTGAACGGTTTCAAGCAACGCGACTTCAAGGACGTTCGCGCTGGGGTTCATTTGAGTTTGGATAGTATCCTGTTCATGCGTTCGATGCCCGATGTGTCCACGACCGGTTCGGGGACTTTGCCGAGCGAGACCATGAAATCGTACATCTCCGAAACGCGGCGGATAGCTTGCTCCGGGGTCAATTCAATCGGGTGGGCGCGTTCCCACTCGTTGTAGTATTTCATCCCGTCCCGGTATTTTTTCAGGGCGCTAGGGGATTCGTCGGCGGACATGACGCGATTCTCCAATCCTGCCAGTGTATCGTGTATAAGGGGGAAATCCAATCGCGAACCGTTTGTAGATTCCAACCCATTTGAACTATGATGGCTTCCGGAGATTGGATGTCATCATGCCGCCCAAAAATATTATTCTCGTCGGTTTCATGGGAACCGGAAAAACGACCGTCGGAAAGCGTCTCGCCCAAGACTTGGGTTGGACCTTCAAAGATACCGACGTCATGATCGAAGCGCGCGAGGGGATGAGCGTCGCCGCGATGTTCGAAGGAAAAGGGGAAACTTATTTCCGCGACGTCGAGAGCTTGATTGCGCGGGAAATGAAGTCGTTCACAAACCACGTTTTCGCAACCGGAGGGGGATTTGTGCTTCGCCCCGAAAACCTTGCCGCCGCCCGCGAAGCTGGTTTAGTCGTTTTAATGGTGGCGTCCCCGGAAGAGATTTGGCATCGTGTCAAAGATTCGCGGACGCGTCCCTTATTGCAGGGCGGTGATCCCCGGGCGAGGATGAACGCTCTGCTGGCCGAACGTGAGGCCGCATACGGAGCGATTCAAACGCGCGTCGTGACCGACGGCAAATCGCCCGATCAAATCGCAAAAGAGATTTCAGGCCTTCTCGCCGGAGAATGAAAACAGCCGCCAAAGTCCATGTTGACCTCGGCGACCGCTCCTATCCGATCCACATCGGCCAAGGGTGGCTCACCGAGTTGGGACCGATCTTCCGCGAGTCGTTTCGCGAACATCGGCATCTCATTTTGACCAACCCCCGAATCGAAAAGCTTTGGGGACGAAAGGTCATGGATATTTTTGCATCCGAGGGATTGACGGCGGAACTTTTTGAAATTCCGGAAGGCGAGGAGGCGAAGAATCTCCAGACCGTTTCACAAATTTACGATTTTCTGATCGAGAGAAAGTACGGACGGCAGACGACGCTCACCGCGCTTGGAGGTGGGGTCATCGGCGACATCGTTGGATTCGCAGCGGCGACTTTCTTGCGTGGCGTCGAACTCGTGCAACTTCCGACAAGTCTTCTGGCGATGGTGGATAGCAGCGTCGGGGGAAAGACCGGCGTTAATCACCGACTCGGCAAGAACCTCATCGGCTCGTTCAAGCAACCGAAATTTGTGGGAGTGGAACTCGATTTTCTCTCGACGCTCGATGACGTCGAGTTTCGCCCGGGCATGGCCGAGATCGTCAAGTACGGGATGATCGCGGACGGCAGCCTTTTCGAATACTTAGAAGACCGCGCCGACGCCATCTTCGACTCCGAACCCGAAGCGCTCGCGCATATCGTCACGCGGTCGTGCGAGATCAAGGCGATGATCGTGGGCGAGGACGAACTGGAATCGGGCGTTCGCGCGATTCTCAATTTCGGCCATACCTTTGGTCACGCGGTTGAGACGCTTACGGAATATAAAGGCGTTCGTCACGGCGAGGCCGTCGCGATGGGAATGATGGCGGCGTGTCGGCTGGGTGAAATTGCGGCGGATTTTCCACGGCGGCTTTCGGATCGTCTTGAATCGCTGCTGAAGCGAATGGGGCTGCCCGTTCGTATGCCCAAGTTTGCCGCGGAGGATTATCTGCGCATCATGCGGTCGGACAAAAAAACGCGCGGCGGAAAAATGCGCTTTGTCGTGCCGACCGAGATCGGTCGAGTCGTTGTTCGCGACGACATCGAGGAAACCCAAATCGTGAGGACGCTCGAAGCGTCCTTTTGAAGAAACCCCCATTGAAATCGAAAAGAAATTTGAAGGAGCAAGAGAAATAAAATGCGAATTTTGGTTTTAAACGGACCCAATCTTAATATGCTCGGAACGCGCGAGCCTGAGATTTACGGCAAAGAGACATTGGCCGATTTGGAAAACATCGTCCGCCGTCGCGCGCAGATGTTCAGACTCAACGTCGAATTCCGGCAGAGCAATCACGAGGGCGACCTCATCGAGGCGATTCAACTTGCTCAAAAGCGCGGCATCAGCGGCATCATTCTGAACGCGGGGGGATATACTCACACTTCCATCGCGATTCGCGACGCCATAGCGTTGGCGGGCATTCCTGTCGTTGAGGTTCATCTTTCCAATATTTACGCCCGCGAGGAATTCCGTCATAAGTCGGTGCTGGCCGGAGTTTGTGTTGGCTCCATCGCGGGGTTCGGTACGCTCAGCTATGAGCTAGGCCTGCTGGTGTTGCTGAACTCGCAGACCGAGGAAAAGAGTGAACGCCCGGCGGAGCGTCAACCCGAACCGCCCCGTACCGACCGCCCCGAACGGGGCGTCGAGAAATTTTCCATGAACGATGCTGACGCCGATTCGCGGCGGCGTGGGCGCAGAGGCCGTCGCGGGCGCGGACGATTTGATCGCGACGAGCGATTCGAGTCCTCCGAGCGTTCCGAGGACGCGAGGATTGAAGACGCGCAACCCACCAATCCCGCCGAACGTTATGAAGGCGTCGAGGGAGTTGCGATTCGGCGCGGCGTCGAAGCTCTCAGCGAGCCCGATGATTATAGCGAGGACAGCGGCATGGATGGCGATGTCTCGTTCGATCAGCCCGCGCGAGGCGAATCGCATGAAGAGCGCGATGAGGAAGCCGCCTTCTCGACAACCCGACCGACATCGCGTCGTGATGAAGAAGAGCCGCTTGAAATTGACGTGGAATCGAATAATGGCGAAGAAGAATCGTCAGTGACGGAGAGCGAAAGCAAAGCCAAAGCGCCGCGCGCGCGTGGCCGTCGCCGTGCCGCGGCTCCCGCAAAGCGTCGCACGACCCGCTCCAAGAAATAATGCTCCGAGTCGCGCATCTTCTGGATGGACGCCATTTCGGCGGCGCGGAACAGATGGTCCGGCGACTTGCAATAGCATCGAAGCCCATAGAAGTCGAATCGCGCGTTTACGTCCTTTCCGAGGGCCGACTTTCACGCGCGCTGGCCGACGATGGAACTGCGCTTCGGGTTTTTCCATCGTCGGGGCGGTTCGATTTTAGTCCGCTGCGCGCGCTGGCCGCCGCATTGCGCGAGGATCGAATCCAAATCATTCAATCGCACACGAGCCGGACGCATCTTTTCGCGCGGTTGCTTTCGCGAAAGGTTGGCATCCCCAACATCACCACGATTCACTCACCGACCGCGCTGGACGAAAATCTCGGCATGAATCGCCATCCGCTCCGTGCGTGGGTCGAGCGCGTCGGGAGGCGATGGACGGATCATATTTGTCCGGTCAGCCGCGAAGAGACGGAACGACTAATTCGCGACGAGGGCGTTCCCGAAACGAAAATCACTTGCATCCCCAATGGGATGGACGCGCTCGATGCAATTTCAGTTCACGACGCCCGCCAAGCCGCGCCACTCGAATGGCTGGACGCGATGGGGCTGCCACGCGATGCCTTTATTCTTGCGATGGTCGCCGCGCTGCGTCCCCGCAAAGGGTGCGATGTTCTGATACGGGCGTTCGCAAAATTTCGCGCTACCGGGGTTGAGGGGGCATTGCTGATCGTCGGCGACGATGAATTCACGGAAGGGCGCGGACTTATTTCGGAACTCAAAACACTTGCCGCAAGCGAAGGGATTTCAGATCGAATTCATTTCGCGGGGTTTCAAGAAGACCCTTGGCGGCTCGCGTCATGCGCCAATGCTATCGCGCTTCCGAGCCTATTTGGTGAAGGATTACCGCTTGCGCTTATTGAAGCGATGAACCGCGCACGACCGATCCTCGCATCCGATATTCCTGGCAACCGCGAATGCGTTGAGAAGGATGCGAACGGTTGGCTTCACCCACCCGGCGATGTCACTGCGCTCGCCGATCAAATTGGAAAAGCCGCTTCGGATCGGGCTGCGCTAATTGGCATGGGCGAACGCGGAAAAGCATTATTCATGGAACGGTTCGAGATGACCCGAGTGCTTGCACTTTGGCGAAGTGCTTACGGGCGTTGCCTCGGAGCTTGAAGAAATATATTTTCAACGCAAAGGACGCAGAGGACGCAAAGGAATTGCAGATTCGGTTGACTCAGGATCGGGGGTGTCGGATAAGTCGTCCTTGCTCAAATTTGGACTTGGGATTATGACGCAAACTGAGGGTACACTATGACCAATTTTCCTTTTCGCTTGGTTATCGAGACTACCAATTCGATGTATTACGTTTATACCTGCAGAAGCTGTGATTCTAACTTTGCGGGCATCGCCGGTAAAGCCTACCTATATTCTCGTTTTGGAAATGTCCTTTTTCATTTGGGAGACAATGACGATTACGAAGGATGGTGGAGCGCTGTGAAGGAAAATAGGGAGTCCATTGAGCATTTGTGCTCCAAATACCCGGAACTATTTCAGAAGATTCTTCGAGGGGAAGTAACTGCATGCCCTCAATGTGGCGAGTCTTTGGAGGTTTCCGACTTGAAACGCGGAAATGACCCGATTCATCGAATACGCTTCTTTACAGATATTGTGTCAGAACTCCCAGATACGCGAGGAATTCGCATCGGAGCTTTGTGGCGGGTTCCGATCTATCTGTTGCGACGATACTGGCGCAAACGACGTTTTGACCGCACTGTTCGAAAGGTAAAATGACTATTTGCGCTATTCACTACTTTCTTCCTTTGCGTCCTCTGCGTCCTTTGCGTTTAATCCGATTTGTATTTGCCCCTTGAACTATCATATCGAGGCGGAGGCGGAAATTATGCCCGTGATCGAATCCAAACTGAGCGCGAAGAGCGACTCGTTCAAAGCCAACCGCGAGGCGATGCTCGCGCTCATTGCCGAGTTCCGCGCGCTTGAAGGAAAAATCGCCGCGAATTCCGCGCGATCCAAACCGAAGTTCGAAAAGCGCGGCCAGCTTCTCCCGCGCGAAAGGGTCAACCTCCTCCTCGACCGCGGCGCGCCGTTCCTCCAGATTTCGACCCTTTGCGGCTACAAAATGCACGACGACGACGGCGACAAGGAAATCTCCGGCGGCGGCGCGATCAACGGCATCGGCTACGTCTCCGGCGTCAAGTGCGTGATCGGCGCGACCGACTCGGGCATTCGCGGCGGCGCCTCGACTCCGATGGGCATCACCAAGGGACTCCGGATGCAGCAAATCGCGATGGAGAACAAGTTGCCGATGCTGCAACTCGTCGAAAGCGCGGGGGCGAATCTTTTCCGACAGGCCGAAATGTTCGTCCGGGGGGGCGAGACGTTCGCCGGTCTGGCGCGGCTCTCGGCGATGGGACTTCCGATCATCTCGGTCATCAACGGTTCGTCCACCGCGGGCGGGGCTTATCAAACGGGACTGTCCGATTACGTCATCGTGGTTCGCGGTCGGACGCGCGTCTATCTCGCCGGTCCGCCGCTGCTCAAGGCCGCGACGGGCGAGATTGCGGAAGAAGAAGAATTGGGCGGCGCGGAGATGCACTACCACATTACCGGAACCGGCGAACACATGGCCGAGAACGACGCCGACGGCATCCGCATCGCGCGCGAGGTCATGGCGTCGCTCGGTTGGCCGGGCGGCGGCGCCGCGGTTCAAGGCTCCGCGCCCCGATACGATCCCGACGAAATTTGCGGCGTCGTTCCGATAGATTACCGCCAGCCCTACGACGTGCGCGAAGTCATCGCCCGGATCGTGGACGATTCCGAGTTCCTCGATTTCAAACCGGCTTACGGCCCGCACACCGTCAACGGTCACGCGCGGATTGACGGCCACGAAGTCGGGATCATCGGCAACAACGGCCCGATTGACGCCGACGGCTCGACCAAAACCGCGCAGTTCATCCAGCTTTGCTGCCAATCCGGAACGCCGCTCGTCTTTCTCCAAAACACGACGGGCTACATGGTCGGTCGCGATTCGGAGCGGGCGGGGATCGTCAAACACGGATCGAAAATGATTCAAGCCGTGACCAATGCGACCGTCCCCAAGCTCACGCTGCATATCGGCGCATCATTCGGCGCGGGCAATTACGGCATGTGCGGTCGCGCGTTCAATCCGCGATTCATTTTCGCGTGGCCGAACAACAAGATTTCGGTCATGGGGGGCGAGCAGGCGGCCAAGACGATGGCGTTCGTCGCCGAGCAGAGCGCCGCGCGAAAAGGCCAGCAGGCCAACGCCGCGATGCTCGAAATGATGCAGAAAAAAGTCGTGGATCAATATGGAGCCGAGGGGACCGCGCTCTACGCCACCGCGCGGATGTGGGACGACGGCCTCATTGACCCGCGCGACAGCCGCCGCGTGCTTTCGTTCTGCCTCTCGACTTGCCGCGAGGCCGAGGCGCGGCAATTGCACCCGAACACGTTTGGTGTGGCGAGGATGTGACGTATGACCTTAAGATTAATCAGAGGGTTACCGGATCAACCGGCGGAGCAGTTGTCGGGCGAGGCCGAAGAAAGGACAGTGGAAATGGGTATGACACATGTAACCGTCACTGTGCGAAATCCGGCGCAATCTGAGCGCGCGTGGGATGGTTTGTTCCTTGTGGATACCGGCGCGACCGATTGCATGATTCCCGGCAACCGACTTCGTGAAATCGGAATCGTGCCCCAAGGCACAAGAAGTTACGAACTGGCCAACGGCACCGAAATGAAAATGGATATTGCCGTGGGACAACTCGAGTTCATGGGTGAGATCGTCGGGGCAACCCTTATTTTCGGTCCTGACGACGTCGAGCCGCTTCTTGGTGTGATTCCATTGGAATCAGTTGGCATTGAAGTGGATCCCCGCTCGCAAAATCTCAAACGCCTTCCAGCGGTGCGGTTGAAGGCATTGCGTTCCTCCAATCTTTAAGGACGCATCAATGGATAGTGCGTCGAATGCCAGCCTTGACTCAAACGGCGAACACCAAAATTCGTTCGGCGTAAATCATCCGCTTCTGAAGCGGATGGTGTCAATTAGTGTCACGATTATCGTGACACTGCTACTTGCGGGTATCGTATTTGTCTTCTGGTTTGCCTACACCACTTATACAGAACTCCGCGAACATTCGATTGGGCCGGATCCGTGTATCGTGGTGAAGATTATCAATGACCCCAGCGAAATCGTAGAAAAAGTGACCGTCGTTGATAAGGAAAACCCCGATGTCTCCCTTGGATCAATTATCAATCTTGCTCCAAAAAGTAAAAGCGGATTATGGTTTCGGTTTCCCGGCGAAACAGAGGGATTTATCGTGCGGGCTGAGACTCAAGGAAAGGTATGTGAAAGTGGTATCGAAGTATATGTGACCCATGGTTTTGGAGACCATGAGATTAAAGCGGTGATTCAACCGGATAGGACAATTCAAACGCAACTTTCTCGCAAAGCACGCGATTAATTGTCGCGGCATTGAAAGTGAGTTGTGCAGATGGATAGCACGCCAGATTCCGAATCGATTGAAGCCCATAAATCGCGCAACCTAATTGTTCGCGCAATCAACTCACCTAGTGCTCTATTGCCAGTAAATTTGGTCATCGCCGCGATCATTCTGGTTATCGGAGTCCTCTTCGGGATTCAATTTGCAATTAAGGAGGCGATGCGTCGTTTCGGTACCCCAACCATTTACGGTACATTGGTAAATCAGTCGGGTGTAGCTGTAGAGAAACTATTGATTCTTTCCGATGCCAAACCAGAAGTCATTCTCTTCACTGCGCACGAACTTGCCCCCAACGTCTCAAGGAATGTAGAATTTAGTCCCAAGCAGGAGACCGATTTCTTTGCCGTTAGAGTGGAAAATCATGGAACGGTTACGAAAGGTATCATTAATCTCAACGACACAAAGGGAATCAGCGGCGGTAGGTTCACCGTCGTGATTCATCCAGATTTGGAGATCGAGACCGAATCAGGAAATGGACTATGAGAATCTAATGCTAGGAGTTCTATCGGTAAATAAACCAGTTACGTCTATTACATATTAAATTCCGATTCGATCATTACGTGGTCAAGCTTTGCCGCTTCGTTCGCGGATATCCTTCAAGGCAGGCTCCATGTCATCCCAAAGCTGGTCAACGCTTTCGTATTTCGGCAGCCACTTCCATCGGTCCTGAACGTAATTCCCACTGCCTAACGATTGATCCTGTAGATAGCGAATGAGGCCAGTGACGCCCATTTCACGGATGATCGCCTCGTGGGCAACGTCACGAATCTGCGCGGGTGTCATGTCGCGGACGGTTCTCATAATGCGGTTCCCTTTTCCAGTTCAAGCAGCCAAGCAAGCGGATTCTGATCTCTACAAATGATAAAACCTACTCATGCCTTAACGCGTCAATGGGGTCCATCATCGCGGCGCGGCGGGCGGGGTAGAGTCCGAAGATGACCCCGATGGCGAGCGAGACCGCGAACGACACAATAAACGCCGTCGGAGTCAGGATGGTTTTCATTCCGCTGACGCGCGTCACGAACCACGGTATCCCCGCGCCGAGTCCCATGCCGACGATTCCGCCGCCCAAGGAGAGGATCAGGCATTCGACGAGGAACTGGAGCATGATGTCGCGCCGCCTTGCCCCGAGCGCGCGCCGGATGCCGATCTCGCGCGTCCGCTCGGTGACCGAGGCGAGCATGATGTTCATGATCCCGATGCCGCCGACCAAGAGCGAGATCGCCGCGATGGAGCCGAGCACGATCGAGAAGATCGCCTGTGTCCGCCGTGCGTTTTCGAGAAGCTGCAACGGCACGATGAGTTCGTAGTCTTTCTGTTTATGTTTTTCGCGCAGCACCTGCTCGACGATTTTTGATGTCGGAAGCACTTGATCGAGTTCTGCGACTTTCAGAATCAGTTCGCTGAGTTCAACGTATTCGGATTGGTAGCTCCCCGTTTCGCGCTTCACCCAAAGGTCGCCTTCGATGGCGCGCATCGTCGTCAGCGGGACGTAAACCTCGCCGTTCTGGCTGGGGAGGTCTTTGCCCTCGCCCGCGCCGGGATCGAATTGATCCACGATGCCGATGACGCGATAAGCCCGCCCGCCGATCTTGACCGATTGCCCGACCGGATCGTGATAAAGGAAGAGCCGCCGCGCGAGCCGCTCGCCCAAAACGCAAACGGTCGCCATCTGATCCATATCGAGTTTGGCGATAAAGCGTCCCGCGATAACGTCGAGCGAAACCGTTGTCGCGTGCCAAGGCACGGTTCCCAAAATATTCGCGTGCGATTCTCTTGCGCCCGCACGTACGAGATCGGTTCGCGCCTTGATCGGAACCATCACCTCGACCGAAGGGAGCGTCGAGTGGAGCCGTTCGGCATCTTCGTAACGAAGACCGTAATCGAGCGAATTGGGCGAACGTCCTCGCCCTTGTCCCGAACGCGACGCGGCGGAGGGGTCTTGCGGCGGCTTCACGTTTCGGACGATGACGTTCTGACTGCCGAGACGTTTGATTTGGTCTTGAACTTCGCGGCTGGCTCCCTCGCCGATGGAGAGCATACTGATGACCGAGCAGACGCCGAAGACGATACCCAAAACGGTAAGCACCGAACGAAGCGTATGCGCGCGGACATTGGCTCCCCCGAGTTTCAGGATGCGAAAGTAGAAGTTGAAGATGTCTAGCATGGTGAGTTCGAGTGCCGTGGTACGGGTTCGTTAATCGAGCGATCTTTAGACTTCAGTATCCTTGAACACGAGCGCCAATCTCTTTTTAGCCTGCTTCAGCAGGCTCACGGTTTGCCCCCGGCTTCAGACGGGGGTTAAAGTTGCCTATCCATTGTAGCGCGCTTTAGCGCGGCTTCTCGGAACGCTTCAGCACTTTCATTCCGAATCACCATAATCTTCCAAAACAGCATTCACGGTTCCTTTCCTATGGTGCAACTTCTGGTTTTTCACATATTTCAGCACCGAAGGCAAATCACGCTTTGCAAAACTGACCGCGCCGTATCCCCGTTGCCATTCTAAGGTGCCCTTGCCGAACCGAACATTCATTTCATGCGCGCTAGCGCCCTTAACTTTACCGATCCACTCGGAAAGCAGAAGCGTCGGTTCGATTTGTATCACCAGATGAATATGATCCTCAATGCCTCCGACTGCATGGAACAAAACTCCTTTGGATTTCACACAGTATTTTTCAATGAATTTGTATAAATCCGATTCGATGTGCGGAGTGATATTGGGTCGGTTTTCATTACAGTGCCAATTTAAGTGAATGAAAATCTGGGAGAAAGTGTGAGTAGAGTGGGATCGCATAGCTGAAGCAGTCTCGAAAAGCCGCGCTAAAGCGCGCTCGCTTTCTTTTTTCCCTTCTACCCGCCCGGCTAAAGCCGGGGGCAAACCGTGAGCCCGCTGAAGCAGGCTAAAAATACAAGATCAAGATCAAGACAGTCTGATATATCACAAGTAGTGATGGCACAATAGAGGCCTTCCCAAGCCAAGAATTCCCGGCCTTTTCTGCATCAAATATCTCGCCCAATCATCGCGATTCACTTTTTGCCCGAAACGCGCTATATATGCGGGGAAAGTGCGAACCGCACAGAGGAGAATCCCATGACCGTCGCCACAGCGCAACAACCCAAAACCACCCCCGCCGCCCCGGACTACAAAGTCCGCGACCTCTCGCAGGCTGATTGGGGTCGCAAGGAGCTCGAAATTGCCGAGATCGAAATGCCCGGCCTTATGGCTCTTCGCGCGGAATACAAAGGCAAGAAGCCGCTCGCCGGAGCGCGGATCACGGGTTCGCTTCACATGACCATCCAGACCGCCGTCCTGATCGAGACGCTCGTGGATCTGGGCGCGCAGGTGCGTTGGGCGTCGTGCAACATTTACTCGACGCAGGATCATGCCGCCGCCGCGCTGGCCATCAAGGGCACGCCGGTCTTCGCCAAGAAGGGCGAAACCCT
>CAZPIK010000020.1:0-13529 GCA_964586185.1 uncultured Candidatus Sumerlaeota bacterium
TAAACGGTGCTCCGGCCGTCTCGTATTATGCTGCCACCAACAGTGACCTAAAATCTGTCCGCGCGACCGACGCCAGCGGAACGACCTGGGGAACCCCAGTTACAATTGACACAACGGGGAATGTCGGCCAGTACTCCTCGCTACGGGTCGTGAACGGAACTCCGGCAATCTCGTATTACAATAGCACCAACCAAGACTTGAAATATGTCCGCGCGACCGACGCCGACGGGACAGCCTGGGGAACTCCGATTACCATTGATGCAACGGGGAATGTCGGCCAGTACACTTCGCTGCAGATCGTGAACGGCAATCCGGCGGTCTCGTATCATGAGGGAACCAGTCAAGACCTAAAATATGTCCGCGCAACCGACGCCAACGGGACAGCCTGGGGAACACCGATCTCTGTAGTCGTTATGGGGATTGCTGCCAGTTACTCCTCGCTGCAGATCGTGAATGGCAACCCGGCAGTGTCGTATTATGGAGTCGTTGACGTCGATCTCCAATATGTCCGTGCGACCGACGCGGACGGAACGGCATGGGGTGCCCCGGTTATCGTTGACGCAACGGCTGGCCATTACACTTCGCTGCAAATTGCGAATGGGAATCCGGCGATTTCATATCAAGACGGCTTTGGACGTGACCTGAAATATGTCCGCGCGGCAGACGCAAGCGGAACGGCTTGGGGAACCCCGGTCAACGTCGATGCAACGGGGGATGTCGGCCATTACACTTCGCTGCAGATCGTGAACGGCAACTCGGCAATCTCGTATTATGACCAAGGCAATGGCGACTTGAAATTCGCCTATGAAGTCCCATTAGCAAGCCCGACGCCGACCGTGTCGCCAACTTTCACTGTATCCCCAACTTCCACCATTTCTCCCAGTCCCACCGAGTCCCCCACGCCTTCGTCGAGTCCAACCCGATCGGCTTCCCCGACCGCAACATTTAGCCCCACCGCCTCCGCGTCACCCACAATTTCACCATCGCCGACGCCCTGCCTAACTCCCAGTTTTCTACTGACCTTGAATAATCCGGTCGGAACGGGTTCGGGAAATTTTGGTCGCGCGGTGGCTGCGCTTGGCACGAACGTCATTGTGGGTGTTCCGATGGACGACACAACGGGCACTGACTCCGGGCGCGCTTATCTTTTGGACGGAACGACCGGCGCGATCATCCATACTTTGGAGAATCCCTCACCTGCGGTGGGCGACCAATTCGGAACTTCAGTAGCGGCTGTTGGAGGGGATATACTCGTTGGCGCTCAATTAGACGACACGGGCGCATCAAATTCGGGTGCAGCGTATTTGTTTGACGGCACGACGGGCGCTCTTATCCGCTCGTTCTTTCATCCCTCGCCCTTCGCCAATAACCAATTCGGCTTTTCAGTCGCAGGCTTGGGCGCTGATGTCGTAATTGGCGCGCCCTACGCCCGCCATCCGGATTATAGCTATTCGCAAGCGGGCGCGGTTTTCATTTTTGAATCCGCAACAGGCAACTTGCTACAAACCCTTGCGAGTCCTTGGCCTCATTTTAACGCTTCTTTCGGATACTCACTCGCAACAAATGGAATTGAACTTCTGATCGGCGCGCCGAATGACGACTCTGGAACGTCCGATAGTGGAGCGGCGTACTTGTTTAATGGAGTTACTGGCGCGTTTCTACGAGGGTATTACAATCCGCTGCCCGCGGGTTCGGATCAATTCGGATATTCCGTTACGCTGGAAAATGGAAAGACCATTGTAGGCGCTCCATTCGATGACACAGCAGGAGCCAACGCTGGTTCCGTTTATTGCTTTGATCAAGCGTCGGGAACACTGCTGCGCTCGATCTCCAATCCGGTCACCTCGGGTGCGGGTCAATTCGGCTATTCCGTTGGCGCATTTGCCGATCAACTTCTGGTCGGCGCGCCTTTGGTGGATACTGGTGCGACAAATGCTGGCGCGGCATTTTGGTACGACCTTACCTCTGGCGCTTTGCAGCAGACCATTAATAATCCGTTTCCATTGACAAACGACCAATTCGGCATTGCTGTGGCGCCAATCGGATGGAATTTCGTTGTTGGATCGAACTTGGACGATACCACGGGCGCGGACGCCGGGTCGGCCTACCTATACGGTGGCGCGCTTTGTGTTCCCATCACACCGACGCCGACTCCGCTTCCCCCTTCGTATGCTGTCTATAGCGAACCACTACAACAATATGGCCTTGGGTCGCTTTCCGAAGCGGTGTATTCCCCGACTTCGGACGGCAGTGTCATGATCACCGTTGGGGGAATCGGTGTTGTGATTTGGTCCGTGGAAACGGCCCGGCCTATCAGGGTTTTGCCTTCGGGTGGCAAAACGATCAAGTACGTTTCGATTTCGCAGGACGGGACGCGGATGTGCACGGGATCTGACGTGGATGACGCGGTGACTTATTGGAATCTCGAAACGGGTTCGATTCTGCGAAAGATTCCGATGCAGATGTTCGGCAACTTAACGGGCGCGGTTTTTTCTCCGGCCAATGGAAACCGGATTTATACGGGTCATAGCGACTTGCGCGGGAGGGAATGGTCGGCGGATACCGGTGACATCATTAACACGTTCATCCCAGCCCCGGACGGGGTCATTACGGTCAACTCGGTCAACGATGTGGGTGTCTCTCGAAACGGCGACTGGATCATCGCCAGCGGGTCGGTGACGTTCGGTTCGACCATTTTCGGCGCCATCGGCATACGCGCCTCGGATTATCCGAACACGTCGTTTATGTATCCGCCCGGCCCAGGAACTCAACATACAGGCATCATAAATTCCGTAAGTTATTCGCAGGAATTAAGCGATCCGACGATGGTACTCACGGGCTCGGTCGACACAGTCGCAAAGATATGGGACATAAGCGGCGGATTGATCCGAACAGTCGCCGATCATGTTAACCCTATCAATTCGGCTGTGTTCGCTTGGAATAACCTTCAAGTCCTCACGGCTTCGGACGACAATACCGCTTGCATTTGGAATGCCGCGGCATCGGCGCCCGGAAACCTTATCCGCACCTATACAGGACATACGGACGATGTGCTGAGTGCCTATTATTCTCCAGATGGAACACGTATTCTCACCGCTTCGGACGATCAGACAGCCAAGTTGTGGAACGCCGCGACGACGGCAACGATTCGCACCTATTACGGCCATAGTCGCGAGATGCGCGCGTTGGCGATTTCGGCGGACGGGGAGAACGTCTTGACCGGTTCGCAGGATTTCACCGCGAAAATTTGGGATTTGAAGTCGGGACAATTGACGAACAATCTCGTCGGACATACTGGAGCGGTTCGCGGAGTAGCGTTCTCTCCCGATGGATCGGAAGTTCTGACCGGGGCAGGACCCAACGTTGTGCGGCTTTGGGATGCCGAAACAGGATTAGTCATACGAAATTATGTTGGTCATACGGCCATTATCAACGGAGTCGCGTTTTCACCTGATGGCAATTACGTGCTGGCGGCGGCCGACGATAACAGAGTGCGAATGTGGGATAAGAATGTTGCCAACCCGGCGTTGCGGATCTATGTGCATAGCGCGCCAGTTAACTCCGTCGTGATGTCACCTGATGGGACAAAGATTCTGACAAGCTGCGACGACGGCACAGCGAAACTTTGGGACGCTGCCACGACGACTAGCGCTCTGGTCACTTATGCTCATGGGGGCATCGTCTTATCGGCGGCCATATCACCTGATGGAACGCTAGTTGCAACTGGCGGCGAAAATAATCTGGCTCGACTTTGGGACGCGGCGACGGGAACGCTGATCCGCACGTTCACTGGTCATACAGCCGATGTTAATTCGGTCGCGTTTTCACCCGATGGTGCGCTTGTTCTTACGGGTGCGGGTAGAGCTTCGGGGCCTGTCGAGGCGGATTACACAGCGCTGCTTTGGGATGTTTCGACCGGCGCGCCGCTGCAACAGTTCACACTTCATGCCGCTCCGATCAACGCAGTGGCTTTTACTCCGGACGGACTTCGTGCCTTGACGGCAGGATCGGACGGGACGTCGTACATGTGGGAAATTGACCGACCCAAGGCACTGTTGTTAGCTGCGGGTGATCCCGATCCGTTGCGCAATGCCCTCACGAATCAGGCGCGCGATTTGACGGCCTACGCGTATGGCGTCATGAGGCGGCGCGGATATCAGGAAGACGACCTCAAGATTCTTTCTTCATATTTCGATCCGCCGTTCCAATCGCCGATTGATGGTGACGGAAATGGAACGGACGACACCTCGGATCGGCTGACTTCGGCGACGCTCAGCGACAACATTCAGAATTGGTTGAACCAAGGCGCCATCGCGGGTCGCCGGATCATGATCTACATGATTGACCACGGCATTCGGCAATCAGATGACACCCATTTCCAGATGAACGCCTGCGAGACGATCTCGGCTTCGGCACTCGATGCGCTGCTCGATGACCTTCAAAACCCCGCCTTGAATGGCGGACTCGAACACGAAATCACGCTGATCGTGGATTGCTGTTATTCGGGCGAGTTCGTCAGCCGATGCGCGCCGACGGGCGGACAAAAACGGGCGATCTTTGCTTCGACCGAAGCCACCGAACTTGCGGTGTTCCTGCCGCCGCCCGATCTGACGAGCTTCAGTCAACAGTTCTTCGGCGCGGCGTTCATGGGCGCTTCGATGAATGATTCGTTCAACTCGGGAAAAACTTTCTTCCAAGATTTTGCTATCGCCAATCAACAGCCACAAATGACCGACGACTCGCCGACGACTCCGGGATTGGGTCTGGCCTCGCAGTTCATCGGCACGAGTTGGCTTTACGCTGGAGCGGGTCAAGCGTTCGATTTCTTCGGTGAAGTTGGAACGGCTTCGGTTTCTCCGCCCGGAACTCTCGCGCCGGGGACGACGATTACACTAACGCTCGACGTGACCTCGCTTTCCAATCCGATTGAAGTGCAGGCGCAGGTTCAGCCCCCCGCACCGGAAACACTTTCGGGCGTTCCGGTGACCGACCTACCGAGCATTACTCTCATCGAAACGATTCCGGGACATTGGGAGGCGCAGTACGCCGTCCAGGAAGACGGTACATATGCCTTCGGTATCTATGGCCGGTACGATGGATCGCGACTTTCGAAGCCGAAAGTTCTTTTCGTAAACGTGACGGAACCCGATCCGGAGGAGTCGCGTCCGCTCGTGGCGGTGATCGCGGCGGGGCAAGACGATCCCGCATTCCAAATGGGACCGATGGACGATCAAGCGTTGGAACTCACGGCGCGCGCGTTTCACACGTCGCTTTCGCGCGGTTACGATCCGTCGGATATCAAAGTCTTAGGACCTGGAATTCTGGCGGGCGCGCCTTATTCGACGAACATTCCGGTAGCACCGACGTTCCTCAACTTCGCGACCGCACTGTCCGATGTTGTGAGCGGCCAACCCGGAGCCAAATTATTTGTTTCGCTGATTGGCCCGGTCGAGCCGCTTTCGCGCGATTTCCAATTAGCTCCGGGCGAAACGCTCCCGCCCTTGGAACTCGACACGATGCTTGATGCGGCGCAATCCGCCGATCCCGATCTCGACGTCATCGTGATGTTGGACGCGCCGTACGCAGGACGGTACCGCAATACGCTTCAAGCGCCCAATCGAATCCTTCTCCTCGCGACGAAATCCGATGGCAAGGGATTCTTCAAACCGAGTCCGACGTATCAAAGCTTCTCTCGCCGTGTGCTGGAAGCGAGCCGTCAAGGACGCGACCTGTTTGAAAGTTGGTCGGCGGGTAAAGGATTCGCGGCGCTGTTCAATCTGCCCGAACCGCCGCAAGTCGAATTGGAATCGGCCGATTTCTTCCTCGGTCGTCGCGGCGTGTTTGCGTCCGACGCGGGTGAATTGGCGACGATTTGCAATGTCGCGCCCGATCAAATCCCAGTCAATATCGCCGCAGTCAATATCTACGCCGATTTTCTTGATGGTGTCCAGCCGTCGGGGGTCACAGCGCAAGCGGTCATCAACCCGCCAACTTATGGCGTCACTTCCGCCGCGTCGGTGAGTCTGCAACTTGCCGCGCCCGGTTCCAATCGCTGGGTGATGGCTCCCGGCGATGAGAACATTCTCTTTGAAGCCAATGGGCCGTGGGTCGTTTCGTACGTCGCCGATTATCCGACGACGGGAACCGTGCCGCGTACGTCGCAAGCCGCCGTTACGAAGGTGGATATACAGGGGATCACACCGCCGTCGGGTCCGACCTCATCCCCCGACGCGTATGAGCCAGTGCCTTATCTGGATGATTCCAACGCCTCGTCGCAAAACGTGCTTACCATTGGCGAAACGCCGCAATACCACACGATGCACATGGAGGGGAACGAGGATTGGGGTATTGTAATCCAACCCGAGGATTCAGGAACGACCATTCCGTATTCGCTGCATTTCAGCGGATTGAATCTGCCGACCGGTTCGACGTTGGAAGTGTCGCTCTTTGAGGACGGCATCGCGAGTCCTCCGACTCGCGTCGAGACAATCTATTGGTTCCAAGAAACCTACGATCTCGTCTGGGGCGGCGTCGGACTCAAATGGATTCCTTTTGTCGTGAAGCAAACGGGAGGAATCAGTCCCGCGCTCGAATATCAGATTTCATTCCTGCGTGATACAGGTGCGAACAACGGCATAGCAACTGTAATTGGGGCGCAAGCGCTCCGCGCGAGTTGGAGCACCAATTCTCCTCCCCCCGGTGCACAGGGTTTCAACGTGATGCGAAGCACCAGCGGAGCAACGGGTTCGTTTGTTCAGATCAACGCGACGCCGGTTCCATTACCCCCAACAACGGGAGTGTGCCCCGGAATTGGCTGTGCGGATTTCCCAGATCTTGGTCTCGCACCGCTTACGGTTTATTTCTACCAGATCGAAGTCGTGCCCGCGGCTGGATCGCCTGCTATTTGGACTGGTGTGTTCTACGGATATACTTCAGCGGCAACCTTAACCCCGACACCGACAGTCAGTCCGACAGCAACGGCGTCGCCAACGCCTTCGGCTTCACCAACTCCCTCGCCTTCTCCATCACCGACGCCGAACGCTGGCGAAAATGCGGTCGCCGATTGGGAAGCATATGAGTAGTTTGCTTTGGGTTTCGGTTCTTGAGCTTCGCGCGCGGGTGGCCTAAAAACGTGGCGATGAAGAAAAGCGTCGCCGCCAAAACCGTCACCCGCGCAGCCGATTCAAAACCCGAAACGGAAATGGCGCTTGGGACTCGCGCGGGTGCCTATGGCGTCCTTGCCGCGCTTTCGAGTTTGGCTTTTTTTGTTTATCCGCCACGGGCGTTTCCGTTCGAGGGTTTGGTCTTCATGCTCTGGCTTGTGGCTGGCGGTTTGCTGCTGAGCATTCGCAACGACTTGGCGACACCCCGCTCACTGCGCATCGGTCCGTTGATCCCGGCATTGCAGTTTTTTTGCGTGATTGCGATTTACGTATTCTGGCGGTGGTGGATGATCTTCCTCCCGTCGGCGACGGACCCCGCCGTCGCCTATGCCATCCGATCTCCCGGAATGAATTTTGTCGTCACGATTCAACTTGCCGTGGCCGCGCTATTTTTCGGAGCCAATGCGGGGCTTCCCCACGCCGAAGGCGCGACGCATACATGGCGGGCTTTTCGATGGACGCTCGCCCTATCGGCGGCGCTGTTTGCGACGCACGGTCTTTATCAATACTTCATCGGTTACGAACGCGACCGCGAAGCATTGATGGCGTCATTGCAGGAACCCGGATCGCACTCGCCGCTCATGGTGCAAAGTCTCTTCCACGCTCTGGGCGAGAAACGGATCGGCGGACGGCTCGGCAATGGAAACGTCTTTGCCGCGCTGCTGGCCGTGCTTGCGGGGATGTCGCTTTCTCTTGCGGGAGAAAAGAATCGCGACGGAAAGCCATGGAATGCGCGCGGTGTCGTTCTCGCCGTTCTGGTTTATGGTTTATGTTTTACGACGATACTTCTTACGCGTAGTCGTGGCGGATTGCTGACCCTCGCGTTTACGACGGCTGGAGGCATCGGATTGCTTTGGACGACGCGCGAACGAAATGATTCCAATGTGGGAGGCGAAATCCGTTCGCCGAAGATCGGGGCTGGGACAGCGCCTCCCGCATTAAAAGCGCTTTTGTTTTTAATCCCAACTTTCCTCGTCACCCTGATGGGAGCGGCAGGAACGGATGGCTTCTTCTCGCGATTCAGCAACATCTCGACGATTCGCGAGCGGCTTAATTACTGGGGCGTCGCGGGCAAGGTGTGGAGTCTGGACTGGGTATTTGGTAGCGGACCGGGGTCGTACGAAATTCTCTATGCGCGATTCAAGCCGCCGACCGCGCGCGAAAGCCGATTTCCCCATTCATGGGCGATGCAGATCGGCGCCGAGTTGGGGGTGGTCGGTTTGGCGTTGTTCGTCGCTTTCGTCGCGGTGATAGGATGGTTCGCGGTCAAGGCTTGGAGAAACCGACGGGCGGATGCCACGGGAGCCGCGAGAGAAACGCTTTGGCTTTCGCTGGCCGTCGCGACGCTTCTCTTCAACGGCCTCTTCGAATACTCCATGCAATCGCGGGAATTTTGGGCGCTGTTCGGCATTATCACGGGCGGAATTCTCAGCCTGTCATCGCCCAGCATTCCCCGACGCGGCGTTTGGAACACGCCCTACGTCTTGCTCGCTTTTCCGTTTCTTGCGCTCATCGTTTATGGAACGAGAGAACAGATGGGTGAACGCTGGCGATGGCGGGCGCAAACCTACGCTGATGTAGGCGATCATGTTGCTGCCGCGGACGCGTATTCTCATGCCGCCGCATGGCGTCCCGATCACGAAGGTTACCGCGCAAGCGAGGCAATGGCTTTGCTTGCATCCGTCGCCAGCGGAACCGAAGCGACCCGCGAATCACAGGCGACCTTGAATCGGACCGATGCGTTAATCCACGAAGCCGAAACCTTAAATCCGCTTTCACCCGGAATGAAACGGGCGCGGGCTATGTTCGAATCGCGCCGAGGAGCCGAAGCTGCGGCTACTCGCGCGTGGAATGAGGCCGTTGCGCTTTATCCTTACGACGCGGGTTACCGTTTGGATCGCGCGCAACATGCAGTGAACTCGAAGCGCATCGAGGCCGCTCGCTCCGATCTCGAATTCATCATCCAAAACAAGCTGCCGATTTGGGAGATTCAAAAGCCGCAGTTCGAGCGGCTGAAGTCCGAAACCGCGCGTCAGGGAGATCAAGCAAAATGACCTCGTCAACCAACATAACTGCATCAAAGCCGCTGGTGTGGGGAATTCTTGGCGCCGCGCGGATCGCGGGCAAGTCGCTCATTCCCGCGTTTCGCGGTGCTGGAGCGGAGGTTCGGGCCGTCGCCGCGAGCAACGTTGAACGCGCGCGCGCATTTGCCAAAGAACATTCCATCCCGCGCATCCACGATGACTACGCGTCGCTGCTGGCCGATCCTGAAATCGAAGCGGTTTATCTGCCTCTCGCCAATGGACTCCATAAGGAATGGGCGATTCGTTGCGCTCAAGCGGGTAAGCCATGCCTCTGCGAAAAACCGTTGGTTATGACCGAACGCGACGCGAGCGAAATCGCCGCGGAATTTGATCGCGCGCGAGTCGTCCTTCACGAAGCGTTTATGTGGCGGCATTACGACCAGATGACGTGGATTGTGGAGCACATTCGCGCGGGAGAAATTGGTGAACTTCGTGATGTCCATGCCCACTTCTCATTCACGATGGAACGCCCCGAGGATTACCGATGGCGCGCGGATCAGGGAGGCGGGGCGTTCTGGGATATCGGATGCTACCCGATCAACGCCGCGCGTTTTTTTCACGGATGCGAGCCGGTTGCGGGTTCAATGCGCGCTCATTTTCGTCCGTGCAGTTCCGGCGCAAAAGGGGCGCGGGTAGACGAATCGGCAATGGGATGGCTCGATTTTGGCGGCAACAAGTCGGCGACTTTTTCTTGTTCGTTCGTTGCGTCGTTCGCGCAGGGGATCGAACTCGTGGGAACCAAAGCGCGCGCTTGGATTCCGCGTCCTTGGCTTCAAATTCAGCAGCCGACGCGGATCATGATCGAGGAAAACGACGTGAAGCGGTTTCAGGAGTTTCCGCCGATGAACGCTTACGTCGGGATGATCGGAAGTTTTACGAAGGCGGTTCGGAATTCCGCGCCGCTCGCGTTGCCCGCCGAAAATGGAGTCGCTCAAGCCCGCGTGATGGAGGGGTTGTCCACGAGCGCGAATCAAGACGGTTCACTTGTAAAATTCTGATCGCCCGGATCAAGGTCCAAAACGCCAAATCTCGCCGAGCGAAGTCGTGCCGTTGGACGGATCATAAACGTGAAGAACCGCTCCGGGAAGTTGGTGGCTTGGAAGCTCGACTTCTTGATCCGGACCGGCTGAAGTGAACACGTATCCACCGTAAGCAGTGGCTTGTCCCGGCACATCGTCGAAAAGGTTGGGGGTCCCAAACGCGCCGCCAACTCGATGCGCGTCGGCGTGTGCCGGATGCCAATACGACATCGTCGCGTTATCGGGATCAAGTTCGACTCCAATGAGAAATGGATCCACGGGAATCGAAGTGATGAATGAAACCGGCGTGGTCAGCGGTTTAAGTCTCGCGACTCGCGGGAGAATTAGATTGTAATCGGGAACAAGCGTGCCGTTAGACGGATTGAACACCTCGATGTTTCCGGGTGGATACTCGTTGTGATCCACCGCGTAGGCTTCGATGGCAGTCGCGAGACTTCGCAAGTCGGCCTTGGCTCGACTGACCTTTGATCGCACCTGCGCCTCCAAAAAATTGGGAACGGCGATGGCCGCGAGGATGGCAATGATGGCGACCACGATGAGAAGTTCGATGAGCGTGAAAGCTATCAACCGAGATGCGCTGGGGGAGGTCGTGCGATTCATCAGAACATTGAAGCACGCTTAAGTTCAGTCGCGTCAAGGTGAAAATGGATTCAATGCTAATAAATCACCGTGCGGAGTGAATAAGTATTCACGGGATTGGGTTACAAGGGTGTATAAAGGGGCAGTCTGCGCCCTTGCGCGGAAAACGTCTGAGGGGGACGTTTGAGGTGCCTTATCCCAGAAGTGAATCCGATCGCGCGACCCGAACAACGCGGCTACACGATGAGAATCGAGGCGATCACGTCCTTTCACGCGTGACGGGCGTCGCCAGCGTTGCCGAAATTCTCCAGAACGCAAAAGACACGATCGCTTTTGCGCATACGCATAATCTAAAGCGCGTGCTGCTCGACGGACGCGAACTCGATATATCGCGACTCAGTTACGCGGATCGCCTCTGGTTGACTCTGGGTCTTGCGCCTATTTGGGATTTCAACATTCGATGGGCGTTTGTCATTCCATCGGATCATTTGGATCCGATTACCAGAGCTTCAACGATGCTGAGCGCGCGCATGCGGGCGTTCGATATTCAGCAATTCGACCGAATACAGGACGCGCTCGCTTGGCTCCTTGCCGAACCGATTCCCAAATAGCCGATAACCCTTGCCTCGCGAATGAGTTCGCGATTACAATCCGCCCGCGCGAAGTGCGTTCCGTTTTTGGACGATTCCGCCCGCCCCCATTGGGCCATCAACCCTTTCCATGGAGTTCATCATGTCCGCTCTACTTGTCCGCCTGCGCCGAGCAACTTTCACAGCGAGCGTGTTTGGGCTTTCGGTCTCTGGCACGTTCGCACAGGATGCCGCCCCGACTTTCCATAAGGATATAGTTCCCCTTCTTCAAAAACATTGCCTCTCCTGCCATCATAAAGGCGGCTCCGCCCCGCAATCCATGGAGAGCTACAAGGAAATGAAGCCGTGGATTCGGTCGAGCAAGAAGGAAGCGAATAATAAGACGATGCCCCCGTGGCACGCCGATCCCGCCGTCGGGAAATGGAAAAATGATTCGCGGATGACCGATGCTGAGATCAAGATCATCGCGGATTGGGCCGACGCGAAGGGTCCCGAGGGCGACGCCAAAGACGCCCCTGCGCCGATTGATTTTTCCAAGGAATGGAAATTGGGAACGCCCGATCTCATTTTGACCATGCCTGCCGAAGCGGAAGTTCCCGCCTCGGGCGATGCCTATAAGAGTGTGGCTCTCGCGCACGATTTCGCGCAGGACACTTGGGTTTCGGGGATCGAATTCTCGCCCGGCAATCCCGATGTCGTCCAGCAGATCGCAGTCTCGGCGGTTCCAGCGGCGCTCGCGAAATCGGTCGAGCCTGCGGGCTTCGACGCGCCGAAGGGCGATGGAGTAAAACCTTACCTTGCGAGTCGTGATAAAGGCATGAGCCTTACGGAAAAATTCCCGGAGGGCACAGGCGTCTTGATTCCCAAAGGTTCCGCGCTTGTGCTGCACGTTCACTATAAATCGGCGGGCGAAGCGGCCAAGGATCAATCCAAGGTCGGACTTTATCTCGCCAAATCACCTGCGGCAAAGGAACTCAAAACCGCCGCGGTCGAGAATCGCGCGATTGAAATTCCCGCCAACGCGATTGGGCACAAACTCACGGCGGAATTGAAACTCGATAAGGCTGCAAAGATTCACGCGATTCTACCGCAGATGCATTATCTCGGACGCAAAATCGAAGTTAGTGCGAATGGTTCGCCGATTCTCAAAATTGACGACTATATCTACGACTTTCAGACAATCTACACGGCAAGCGAACCGGTAAAACTTGCGGCGGGAACCAAGCTGATCGCGACGGGAGTTTACGACAACTCGAAGGACAATCCGAACAATCCCAATATGGCGGTTAAGGCGGCTTCCTATGGTCCCGCTCCCGAAGGCGAAAAGTTGAGCGTCATTATCTATTACACCGAAGAATAAATGGATCACCCGCACTACCATCCGCCGGTTGAGCCGCTCAAAGCCTGGCTTTCGCTCGGGCTTTCCTGCGTAATCCCCGGCGCGGGATTCATGGCGTGTGGCCGCTGGACGCGCGGACTTGTCCATTTCGCGATTGTCATGTGCACTTTTGTTTGCGGGCTTTTGCTGCATAGCTCGGTCGCGTGGCCCGTCTGGACGATCAAGTCCGAAGAATTCAATCTCATCAACAATTTCACATTCATCGTGCAGATGGGCGCGGGAGTCCCGGCATGGGCGAGTCTCTTCGCCGCAATCTCGGAAGTCGCGCAAGGAGGCGCCGGAAATTTTCTCGCGGGCATCCCGAAGCATCCCTATTACGAACTCGGCGGCTACTTTTTGATCGTCGCGGGCGCGATGAATTATTTCGCCATCGGGAACTTCTACGACCGCGTCGTTCACGTTCATCCGCGATTTGTGGCGCAGGAGACAGGCGGAGAATCCGAGGTCGCGGCATCATGACCCATGTCGGCGTTATCCATCTCGTCTCGCTTTTTTATCTCTCCGGCATCATCTGTCTTTCGGTTAGTTTGAATGAAAACCGCGCGCCGAAAATGATCATTCGCGAGACCGCGCGCCGTTGGGCAAAATTTCTCGTTGTCACATTCGTCATCGCTCTCGGCGTTCATCTCATGAGCCGCTAGAGATTTTCAGCATATAGCCGATTGTTGAGTCAT
>CAZPIK010000020.1:13629-22514 GCA_964586185.1 uncultured Candidatus Sumerlaeota bacterium
CCGCGTGCCCAAGCGCTCGTTGCGCCTTTGCGTCTTGGCGTCTCCGCGTTAACTTCTTCACCTAAATCAAAACCCAAAATCATCGGAATCATTGGAACCGATACCGAAATCGGCAAGACGATTGTGACCGCGTCATTGGCTCGCGCGTTTTGCGATTTGGGATATTGCACGGCGGCGTTCAAGCCTTTCGCGAGCGATCCCGCGCGACGAGGCGATGGTTCCCCTTTCTCGACCGACGCCGATTTACTCGCGCGCGCGGCGGAAATGGCGGGCGGCGAACCCGAGGCGCGGGGACAACTCTTCAGCACACCGCTTGCACCCTATGTTGCAGCTCGGTTGGAGAAACGCCGCGTAGATGTGCGGCTCGCGCTGACGCAGACCCGCGCGCTCGCCTCGCGCCATGAAATTACGCTCGTCGAAGGTTGCGGCGGATGGGAAGTGCCGCTGACCGCGACGCAGACGACCGCCGATTATTTTACGTCGCTGAGAGCGCCGCTCGTTTTGATCGCGCGTCCCGGACTCGGAACCGTTAACCACATTATCCTGACCCAACGCGCGGTCGAGGCGCGGGGACTCAAAATTCTGGCTGTCATTTTAAATCCCGTCGCGCCTAGCACAAAGGACACGGCCGAAAAAACAAACCCCGAATTAATCCGCAAATTCACGGGACTTCCCGTTTGGGGTCCCATCGCTTTTCGCGCAGCTTGCGCCGGACGAACAGCCGATCACGTTCGCGTCGCCTCGCTTCCCGATCTGACCTCCGAAGCCCGAAAAATGATTCGCATGCTGAGTTAGGCATAGAAAAGCCTCCTGTGTTAGAGGAGGCTCTTCCGATTTGCGAGTGTGCGAATGGGCGAACAATTCTAGATCGCGTGTTCGTCTTTCTCACCCGTGCGGATGCGGATGATCTTGCCCACGTCGAAGACGAAAATTTTTCCGTCCCCGATGTTGCCCGTGCGTGCGGCGCCGATGATCGTATCGCAAACGGCGTCCACTTGCGGCCCTTCGACAACGACATCAAGTGCGATCTTCGGGAGGAAGTGGATGTTGTATTCCGCTCCCCGATAGATTTCCTTGTGTCCCTTCTGGCGTCCAAATCCCTGTGCTTGGAACGCCGTCATTCCTGTGATCCCCTTTTGCTGGAGCGCGTCGCGGACGGCGTCCAGACGGTGGGGTTGGATGATGGCTCGAATCAGTTTCATACTGTTAATACCTTCTTTCTTCGTTTCAAAGTGTGCCATGTCAAATGCGGGCGAATTTGCCCGCAGCCTCACGATCCGTTAGATGGTATAGCCTTCTTCGCCGTGTTCGTTGATGTCCAAGCCTTGGACTTCAACTTCCGGCGTCGGACGAAGCCCGATGACGGCGTTGACCACGAAACCGATGACGAGCGTACCGACGACCGCGAGAACAACGGTAAAGCCCATGGCCTTTAGTTGTTCAAGCCAGAGCGTCTTGCCGACGATTTCTCCGAGGTTTGTGTTGAGGTTACCATTCACTTCCGAGGTCGCAAGGATGCCGGTCACAAACGCGCCGAGCGTTCCACCGACAGCGTGAACCCCGAAGGTATCCAACGCGTCGTCATAGCCGAATTTTGATTTGAGCTTGACGCAGGCGATGTAAGGAATCGCGCCCGCAAGGACGCCGATGATGACCGCTCCCGTCGCATTGACGAAGCCCGCCGCCGGAGTGATGACAACCAATCCCGCAACCGCGCCCGAGCAGAAGCCGAGGACGCTGGCGTGACCACGAGAGACGAGTTCGATTCCGCCCCACGTCGCGCAAGCAACCGCCGCCGCGATGGTCGTCGTCATGAAGGCGTTGGCGGCGACGCCATCCGCGGCGACCGCGCTACCGGCGTTGAAACCATACCAACCCACCCAGAGCATTCCCGTGCCGACCATGCAAAGAACCATGCTGTGGGGCGCCATTTTCTCTTTTCCGAATCCCATGCGCTTGCCGATCATGAGGCAAAGCACAAGCGCCGACCAGCCCGATGACATGTGGACGACCGTCCCGCCCGCGAAGTCAATGGACTTGATCTTGGCGTTGGCATTCCAGACTCCGTTCATGAGTCCGTCAATTCCCCAGATCATGTGACCCAGCGGGAAATAGACCACAAACATCCAAAGAACGACGAACGCCAGCACGGCGGTGAATTTCATCCGTTCGGCGATTGCGCCGATGATGAGCGCCGGGGTAATGATCGCGAACATCATCTGATACATGCAGAAAACGTTTTGGCTCACCCATGCCGCGTAATCGCCGTTAGGGTTTGAATCCACGCCATTCAGGAAAGCGAATTTCGTCCCGCCGATGAAGGGGCTGCCCGGCGAGAATACTAGGCTGTAGCCGATAGCCCACCAAAGAATGGTGACGACTCCCGCGATGCCGAGGCATTGCGCGAGAACCGAGAGGACGTTCTTGCGACGAACGAGACCGCCATAAAACAGCGCAAGTCCCGGCAAGGTCATGAAGAGAACCAAAGCGGAAGAGGTCATCATCCATGCGTTGTGTCCCGGACCTGCGCCCGCGACTTTTGAAGGAGCCGCCCCGCGCGCCCCGTTGTTAACGTAGGCCTCCAAATCAGCAATACGTTGTTCCATCGTAAGCTCTGGCGTTGCCTCGGCCGGAGCCGCCGCAGGAGCGGGTTCGGCGGCAGGTGTATCCTGCGCGAAAATCGGGGCGCTACGCCCTCCCATTGCCCATGCCAAAGCGATGAGCAAGATGCCTTTCCTAAAAACCTTCATTGTGGAAATTCTCCTTCTTCATGATGGGTGGCTTCACTCGGTCAAGGAATCAAAGGTGGATGTCCCTTTATGCCCAGTGCTTCGAGTTTGGGTGCTTTTGAGCCAGTCATATGCCAACAGCCATGATGACTTTATAAAATGTTGAATTTACACAAGATAGTGTGTATTCATGGAGTGATTTTGAAGAAGTGAGCACGTAATTTTTCGCTTGCTAATGGGAAATTTTAAGCTCAACCCGGCTAAAAAGGATCACCCTACGACTCAACATTAACCCCAAAGCAAACGAGCCTCCCTGAAAATAGGGAGGCTCGTTCTTGATACAGGTTTGGGTAAGAATAACCGGAAGCGACGCGAGATTTGGATTAGATCGCGCTTTCGTCTTTCTCGCCCGTTCGGATACGGATGACCTTGCCGACGTCGAGGACAAAGATTTTGCCGTCGCCAATGTTGCCCGTGCGTGCGGCGGAGATGATCGTATCGCAGACGGAATCCACCTGCGAACTTTCAATAACGACGTCCAAGGCGATCTTGGGCAGGAAGTGGATGTTGTATTCCGCTCCCCGATAGATTTCCTTATGGCCTTTCTGGCGTCCAAAGCCTTGCGCTTGGAACGCCGTCATGCCCGTGATCCCCTTCTGCTGCAGCGCGTCCCGGACGGCGTCCAAGCGGTGCGGCTGAATGATGGCTCGAATCAGTTTCATGTTTTGTATTCCTTCCGTGTTCTTTCAAAGGTTTGCGCTGAAAGCAATCGAGTCCTAAGGAGCGATTCGAGCGAGGGTGAAAGGCCAGGCGATTCAACCCTCGCTCGAATCCAATCTCACTTAGTGGATGTTCCCTTGGATGGTGTCGCCGTTATAGGCTTCCATACCCATTTCGCTGAGGTCAAGGCCGCGCGACTCGTCTTCGGGAGAGACCCGGAGTCCAAAGGCCGCCTTGATCGCGTACCACACGATCAAGGAACCGAAGAACGTATAGACCGCGACGGCGACGATACCGGTCAGTTGAGCGATGAGCGTGGCGGTGCCGCCACCCATGAGGATGCCGACAGGACCGCCGGGAACATTGCCTGGAGCGTCCGCCGTTGCAAAAAGACCGACGGCAAGCGTCCCCCAAATTCCGTTTACAAGGTGAACCGAAAGCGCTCCCACCGGATCATCCACTTTGATTTTGTCGAAGAAGATGACAGCGGGAACAACCAACAGACCGCCGATAAGGCCGATGATAACCGAGCTTCCAACGCTCACGAACGCGCAAGGAGCCGTGATCGCCACAAGACCCGCCAAGCAACCGTTGACCGTCATGCTGAAATCGGGTTTGCCGAGCCAAACCCACGAAAGAATCGTCGAGGAAAGGATCGCAAAGATACACGCGGTATTCGTAGTCATGAGGACATGCGCAATGGCCTTGCCATCGCCGACGGCCATCGTGCTGCCGGGGTTAAAGCCAAACCAACCGAGCCAGAGGACGAATGCGCCCAAGAAGGCCAACGCCATACTGTGTCCCAAGATCGGCTGGACGGAACCATCCGGACGGAATTTGCCAAGACGCGGACCGAGAACGAGAATGCCCGCGAGTCCCGCCCAACCGCCGACGCTGTGGACAACGGTCGAGCCGGCGAAATCCCAGAAGCCCTTGCCTGCAAGCCAGCCGCCGCCCCAAATCCAGTGGCCCGAAATGGGATAGAACACCACGGTGATAAAGACGGTGAAAATCATGAAGGAGTGATAGTGAATGCGCTCGGCAACGCAACCCGAGACGATGGTCGCCGCCGTTCCGGCAAATACAAGCTGAAAGAAAAACTTCGCAAGGAGAGGAACACCCGTCCAAGCAATGGCTTTATAGGCTCCCTGATAGGAGTCACCAATCGCGGGGCTATTATCCGCTCCGCTCAGCATGAACAACCCCTCGGATCCCATGAACCCATTGCCGTTGCCAAACATGAGTCCCCAGCCGACCACCCAGAAGGCGATTGCGGAGATGGCGAAAACGACAAAGTTCTTAGCCAAAATGTTGGTGGCATTTTTGGATCGGCAGAAACCTGCTTCCACACAACCGAAGCCGGTATTCATCCAGAATACCAAGAAAGCTGTGACGAGAACCCAAATCGTGTCCAAGCCAACGGTCAATTTAGCAATTGGATCCTCCGCCGGTGCCGCAGCTTCAGCGACTGGAGCTGCTTCTGGCGCTGCGGCTGGTTCAGCCGCAGGGGCTGCGCTTTCCGCCGCTGGGGGGGCGTCTTGAGCATAGAGCGGCGCGCTGTGCGCTACAAATGCCAAGAGGATCCCGGCCAATAAGATTCCTCTCAAAAAAGTCCTCATTGTATCCCTCTCCTTTGATGAAAATGTTGAGCATCATGCGACATCGGGACGACCGATTGGCATTCGTCCATCCAAATCCGCAGGCTCTTCGGCACGATGAACTCGCCAAAAACAGGCCAGAACAATTTGCCTCATGAATTGAGAAGCACATGTGACTCACAAACATAGTGCGTACAGATATTAAGTAATAAAAATACTTGGCTACGCACAGACAGATAAGATGGCTAAAACAAGCGTAGTTGGACAAAAACTGGCGTAATGGATGAGAAGCGCCACGAACCCATGACACGATGATTTACATATCACGTATGCTTATCTTGAGCAGGCGCGCGCAATGGGGTGAAGCCGTGACGCCGATCGTTGTCCTTCCACAAATTAGACGTGCGAATTTCTTAATGGAAAACTAGAATCTTGTGAATGAAACTTCGGCCAGGTTCCGGCGTTCGTGTGTCGCGTTTCGAAATCATTTAGATGAATCCAAATTCAACTCCCCTTGTTGGCGTCGTGATGGGTGGCCTTGCCGATCACGAAGTCATGAAGCCGTGTGTTGATCTGCTCGAAAGCTGGAACGTTCCGTACGAAATCCAAATTGTCTCCGCATTGCGCACTCCCGATCGCGCGCTTGAGTGGGCCGACGAAGCTGAATCGCGCGGCGTTGAAGTCATCATTGCCGCCTCAGCGTTTGCGGCAGGATTGCCGGGACTCCTTGCGGGCGCGAGCCGACTTCCCGTCATTGGCGTACCAATTGAGGCGGGGGCGTTGCAAGGTCTCGACGCGCTTTACTCAACCGTGCAGACTCCGCTCGGAACTCCCGTCGCAACTGTCGGAGTCAATGCCGCCGTGAACGCCGCCGTTCTCGCGCTGCAAATACTTGGGCGACTCGATGAGCAGTGGCTGAACGTCTTGGATCAATACCGCGCGAAGCTCTCAAGCAAACTGGATCAGCAAAACGCACAACTGAAAATTCTCCGTCCAGCCGCCATCTGGCCCGATTCTTCTCCTACTCCATCACATACTCCCACTCTCTCTCACCCTCCTACTCCTACTCACACTCCCACTCCTACTCCTTCTTCTCCTCCTTCTTCCTTCACTCTTCCCACTTCATCCTTACCTCCTCCACCGCCCCCTCCCAAACCCGCCGTATCTCGCGCCATGAACATGACCTCTTCATGCGGTCAAGTTCCGTATATCGGACGTGTAAGAATTGAGGAGGATGACATACCCATTGAGGTCATCGAACAAGCAGTGGATTGCCTACTTGAGGGCGGGATTATCGCCATTCCGACCGAAACGGTTTATGGTCTAGCGGCGGACGCGACCAACGAAGAAGCGGTTCGGCGGCTTTTTGCCCTAAAAGAGCGTTCCCCGAGCAAATCAATTGCGATATTTATTGACTCTCAAAAGTTCTTAGGTTCTCTTGTTCGGAACCTCACGCCCGACGTGCGGAACATGCTGGAGGCCTTCTGGCCCGGTCCGCTTACGGTCGTGTTTGAGAAGCAGGGACGTGGTTTTGGGCATGTCGCGCCCGGTTCGACGCTCGGCGTCCGAATCCCGGATCACTCGACCCCGCTCATGCTGATGCAGGAGCTAAGGCGTCCAATAGCCTGCACTTCGGCCAACCTTTCTGGGGAGTCCGAAGCTCGGAGTGGCGACGACATCGAACGAATTTTCGGGCGCAATATCGAGATGATCCTCGACGCTGGAGAATTGCCCGATGGCCCGACCTCGACGGTCGTGGATGTAACCCAGTCCCCTTGGCGCGTTTTGCGCGAAGGGGCCATAAGCCGAAGTCAACTTGCCGCCGTTGTCGGCGAGCTGATTAACAACGATTGAATCAAGGAGAACGAACGATGAAGCTGGGAGTTTTCAGCGCGCTTTTCGCCGATAAGACCCTTCCGCAGGCGCTTGACATCATCAAGGGACAGGGACTCGGCATGGTAGAGATCGGAACGGGCAACTATCCCGGATCGCAACACTGCCCGACGGATAAGCTGCTCAAATCCGCCGACGAGCGCAAGCGTTGGATGGACGAAATCAAGAAGCGTGGTCTCGAACTTTCGGCGCTCTCCTGTCACGGCAATGCGCTGCATCCCAATAAGGCCATCGCAAAGGCGAACGACGACGTCGCGAAGAAAACGATCAAGCTGGCCTCGTTGCTCGGCGTCAAGACGGTTGTGGATTTCTCAGGTTGCCCCGGCGACGGCCCGACGGCGAAGTATCCGAACTGGGTCACCTGCCCCTGGCCTCCCGATTACCTCGAAATTTTGAAATGGCAATGGGACAAGTCGGTCATTCCTTACTGGAAGAAGCACGCGAAGTTCGCCAAGGATCATGGCGTTAAAATCGCCATCGAGATGCATCCGGGCTTTGTCGTTTATTCACCCGAAACTCTTATGAAGCTCCGTAATGAGGTCGGCGAGACCGTCGGCGCGAACCTCGATCCGAGTCACCTTTTCTGGCAGGGAATTGACCCGGTCAAATCGGTTCATTACCTCGGCAAAGCGGTTCATTACGTTCACGCCAAGGATACTTTCATCAATCCGAACACGACGGCGGTTTGCGGCGTGCTTGATACGAAGCATTACGGCGACCTCCAGGGACGCTCATGGCTCTTCCGTTCTTGCGGATGGGGTCACGGACGCGAATTCTGGTCGGCGTTCGCCAGCGCGCTCCGCATTGTCGGCTACGATCACGTCCTTAGCATTGAACATGAGGACAGCTTGATGTCGCCGATGGAAGGCTTCGCCAAAGCGGTTGCGTTCCTGAAAGCGGTCGTCATCAAGGATCAACCCGGCGCGATGTGGTGGGCGTAATTTCTACGCCGAACGGCGTAGAATTTGATTTGCAAGCAAATGAAGTGGGTAAATTATCGGACGCAACTTACATGAACGAAACCACTCGACGAAAATTCATAAAGGGAGCAGGGCTTGCCGCCGCAGGGTTAGCCCTTGCGGGTCATGGGGCCTTTGCCGCGTCCAAGCGCGATTACAAAATCGCCGTGGATGGGTGGACTTTCCATCGCGAGGTATTCTCCGGCAAAATCAAGCAGGTGGATCTCTTCAAAGTTGTTCGGGACGACTACGGTATTGAGGCGTTCAATCTTGTCAACAACATGCTCGAAGTCCCGACGGCGGACTATACGAATAAGCTGAAAAGTGCGGCGAAAAAGTCAGAAGTGGTCATCCCTCTTATCATGGTGGATAGTGAAGGTGCGCTCGGCCACGCGAAAACCGAGGAACGCGACAAGGCGATTCGCAACCATACGAAATGGATTTGGATGGCGTCCGATTTGGGATGCCATTCGGTTCGGGTCAATTGGGGCGGCGCGGAGGCGAACGTCCAGAAATCGCCGGAGAAATCGAAAGAGCTGATCGAGCGATCCGCCGACGCCTTCGGCAAACTCGCCGAAATCGGAAAGCAGAACGGCATTAACGTCATCATCGAGAACCACTGGGGGCCGTCTTCGTATCCTGATTTGATGGTTGGCCTTATGAAGGCGGTCAACCTTCCGAACTTTGGAACGCTTCCCGATTTCGGCAACTTCCCCGACGACGTAGATCGCTATGACGCTGTGGATCGGATGATGCCGTACGCCAAAGCGGTCAGCGCGAAGTGCCACGAATTCGGCGCGGATGGGAACGAAACGAAAACCGATTTCGAGAAGATGATGCAAATCTGCGTGGACAAGCACGGTTACCACGGATACATGGGGATCGAATTCGAAGGCGACAAAATTTCCGAACGCGAGGGACTCAAGGCTTGCCAGAATTTGCTCGTCAAACTGCGCGGTTAACCGCGGTAGAATAGCACAGAGGTA
>CAZPIK010000021.1:0-19408 GCA_964586185.1 uncultured Candidatus Sumerlaeota bacterium
CGTTTCAAATGCTTCGCGACCAAGTCGGTTGCCCATTCGTTTTCGGCAGCGGCCTCGCCATTGTCCCTTATCTTTTCGGGGGCGTGGTCAAGCAATACCACTGGCTGAACGACCAGCAATTCCTCGACGCCGTTGCGGTGGCGATGATCACACCGGGGCCGGTGGTCATCACGACGGGATTCATCGGTTACATCGTGGCCGGATTTGCCGGAGCGTGCGTCGCTGCGTTCGCGACCTTTTTTCCCTGCTACCTTTTCACCATCATCCCCGCGCCATACATGCGGAAGCACGGCAAAGTTCCGTGGGTTATGGCGCTCGTTGATGGCGTGACCGCCGCAGCCGCTGGAGCCATCGCAGGGGCCGTAATTGTTCTCGGACGTCGCTCCGTTATTGATATTCCAACGGCCGCAATTGCGATTGTGGCGTATGTGATCCTATGGAAAAGCAAAAAAGTTCCCGAACCAATCCTCATCGCCGCTGCGGCAATTCTTGGATTGGCTCTCCATGCGTAGCCTCTAATAGGTTCATCCATTCGTTGAATCAACTGCAACTTGCGGTACTTTGGACCCATTCGCTGGTGTCACAATTCCATTCGCGTTGTTCGGTGGTGTCTCCGCCTTGCGCGCGGCAAGCACGCGCGGGAGCCGAATCTTGATGATCGCGCCGGTCGGTTCGCCGTTGCGCGCCGAGACGTCGCCTCCGTGGCCTTCGACGATATGCTTCACGATGGCAAGACCCAAACCAGTTCCCTTCGTGCGGCGGACGTGTGCCGAACCACGATAGAACTTCTCGAAAACGTAGGGCAGATCATCCACCGGAATGCCGTTGCCCTCATCGGCGATTTCGAGTTCGACGCTATCGGCAGATTCCACGCCGCGAATGCGCAACGTCGTTCCGCCGGGAGCATACTTGATCGCGTTGCTGACGATATTGCGGAGCGCGCGCCCGATCTTCCCCACGTCGCCAAAAAGCGGACGCGTTTCGTCCCCTTCCCACGTTACCTCAACCTTGAGACCGTTCGCGGCAAAGATAGGCCGAAACGCGCGAAGCACATCCTCGACGAGCGTTTTCATTCGGAAGGCCGACGGTGCAAGATCGAACCGCCCCGCCTCCATCCGCCGAAGGTCGAGCAGGTCTTCGATCATCTCGCCGAGTCGCTTGGCTTCATCGCGGATGATCGTCGCGAATTCGTCCCGCGTCGCTTCGTCCATCTTGGCGTCGCGCAGCATCGTCTCCGCGAATCCGCGAATCGAAGCGAGCGGCGTGCGAAGATCGTGCGTGACGCTGGCCAGAAAATCATCCTTTAGCTGCTCGACGTTCTTTGCCGGAGTGATGTCCTGATAAATAATCAAATAACCGTGACGCGATCCATCCGGACGGCAAACCGTCGTCGCCCAACGTTGATAAAATTTCGGCTTGGAGCCGGGGCCGCCTCCGGTGAACTCGATCTCATCGCTGAGCGGTCGCTCCGGCTCATCCTTAATTCCGTTGATGAGCGACCAATAATGCTCCGGGCTTTTGAATTGCGCGGCCATCCGCTGGTGATGCTCATCCGGTTTTTCGAATAGATCCAGATCGGGCGTCGAAAACGCTTTCTTAAACGCGATATTCGCTTGGATCGGCTGCCACTCATCATCATACAAAACGACGCTCTCATTCACGTTGTTGAGGATCAAATCAAAGTTCTCCTGAATTTCGCTGAGGCTGAGTCCCGCCGAGGCAAGTTGGTTCTGACTCACCCAAGCCTCGTTTTGAAATCGCGTAAGCCGCCACTGCTGATGAAACACAAAAAGACTCACAAGAAAGGCCAATAGCGCTCCCAAGATCGAGACCATATCCGATGTAAGATATATGGGGCTGGAAAAATTGAGACCCGTCGAATGGACTTTGACCGCCCACATTTGCGGACCCACAAAAAAGAAATCTTCGACGGTTCGCATTTCACCCTCGCGCGCAGGCATCCGATAGCCGCGACTGTCTGCGGAAAATAGAAAGCTGTCATACACGCGTTGATCGGCCTGTCGTAGCTCGATATCAAATCCGCTGCGCAGTTCGGGCATCAGCAGGTTACCTAGCAGCGCGGTGTGTTGGAAGAATCCGCAAAAGAACGATTCGATCTTGCCCTCCTTTTCAAGCGGCACGATCAGCGCGAATCCCGCGCCCTTTCGAGGGAGCGTCATCTTGCCCGTAATCGAATAATCGCGCGTGGTGATCGCCCGTTCGAACGCGATCGCCATGACGGGGTCGCGCGTCATCTGCGCGATTTCGGTCGGAGTAATTCCTTCCAACGAATCCACCCAGATCGGATCGAACTGCGCATTGATATGAGCCACCGCAATGATATCGGGCGAGCGGGTCATGAGGAAGCGACCCTGATTGCGAAACTGCCGTTCGCTCGGCCCTTCAGGAATTTTGAAAAGGTTCGCGACCTGCCGCAGCGACGTAATCCGCTCGCGCAGGTTCGCCTGCAGCAAATTGATGACCTTATAACAATTTTCACGCGTCGCCTGTTCGATGTTCGAATCAATCGAATAGAGCGAAATTTGCCGGAGGCTATAGGCCACCGCCATGATGATGATGAAAATGAGCGCGGGCGCAAGCGTCAGCCTCAGCCACTTCGAAAAGACGCTCGTTCGGTTGCTTTGCACGGCGCGACGGCCCCCAGTATTCAGGCAGTATATCGTCCCCAGCGCCGAGCTACGATTGAATTCTTTCCCTAAAGTCCTGCCTGTTGAGCCTTCTTGGTGTCTTTGTGGCTTGGTGGTTGATCTTTCTTCTCGATGAAGGACGTTTGCAACGCACAGGCAACGCTTGCGGCTTTTGCGCTAAGTTCCCATAGTGTGGAAGGCCAACCCTAGGCCACCGAGGAATCTCTGTCGCCCTTGCCCATCCGGAAATCCTTTGTCCTCCACCTTCGACCCCAAGACCCACGGCCCGTTTCAGATGCTCGTCGCCAATCTTTTCTTCGGGATGGTTCCGATCGGCGTTCGCTGGGCATCCTTGAATGGAATTCCCTCCGATGAAACAACGACCATTCGTTTTGTGATTGCCTGTCTGGCGGTCGCGGGAATCGTTGCGCTCGGATGGGGAAAACTCTCGACGGGCAACGCACGAGCGCTGGCATGGCGCGGCGTCTTTGGCGGATTTGCCGTCCTCTTTTATTTCTACGCCATCTCCGCTTCGTCGGCGGGTAAGGGAACGCTGCTCAATTACACCCACTCGCTTTGGGCGAATCTTGCGCTCGTGATTTTCTTCGGTCAAAAGCCCCCGCGCGGATTCTGGTTGCTTATGGCCACGGCGTTCGTCGGATTGTGGCTCGTCTTAAGTCCCGATTTCAGTTCGGTCAATTGGGGCGATGCGCTCGGACTCATCTCCGGATGGTGCGGCGCAGGGGCGATCATCACCGTCAAGGAACTCCGCAAGACCGATAACGCCCTTACCATCTTTGCCGCGTTCTCGCTGGTCGGATTGGCTTTCGCGCTTTTTCCGGGATTGCTGCCTCTGGCGATGGGTCACCCTCCATTCGGCGCATGGGTTTTTCCCGGCGCGATGGCTTGGCTGATCCTTCTCTTCACCGGCCTCGCCGCAATGGCCGGTCAGATCATCTTTACCCATGCCTATGCCTATACCAGCATTCCGCTCGGAACCATCTTGTCGCTCAGCGTGCCTGTTATGGCGACCCTCGGCGGATGGGCGCTCTTGCACGAACCGCTCACGCCCCATTTCCTCCTCGGCGGCCTGCTTGTCCTGATCCCCTGCGGCTGGATCGGTTTCCAAGAAGGCCGCAATTCCGATCCGACGGATGCGTGAAACCTCCAATTTATCGGATGATGAATTTAATGTGGGAGTCGTTCTCCAAACGACGATGTATCCATCTTCCAACCCTCGTAGAGGGTGGCGTAATAAAGCGAAGCGTGCAGTAGAGCGGCAGCACGACAAACGCTGGTAACGCATGATCATTTCATAATCCAAGCCCCGAACAGGGGCGACGGAGATTCACCAAGTATAACCATGAATCATCATGGCTTTTCATGCGGGGAATTGACCGAATTCGACTGACGCAATCTCTTTTGCAGCTCAATGAATTCTTCCGTCCCGCGTGCCCAATAAGCCAACTCTTCTTTGCGAGTCATGCCCTCGAGTTTGCGGCGGATTTTTTCCGCGCCACGACGCTTCATCTCGACGCAATCAAAGCTCTTTGTCTTGGTCGTCATTGCTCACCACTTTCAACGCCACACTAAACCCGCGCCAACTCTTCAGGCGTCGTGTGTCGAGGCGATTTGCGCGATGCGCCCGTTCCGCCGCGTAGCGCCATGATGTTCATCGCGTGGCTTGTCGCCTCGATCGCGGCGGCCAATTGATCGCTATGAACGGCGCGCGTTTTGAGTCCGCCTTCCCAGTGGATCGTCGTCTCGACGAGCGCGTCGGTTTTGCCACCGGGCGGGATGTGAACCTCGTAATCCATCAGTTTGGGGACGGTCAGCCCGATCTCTTTTTCGAGATTTTTGAGCGCCTTCATGAACGCGTCGTAACCGCCGTCGCCGATGGCCGACGACTGATGCTCGACGCCGCGACACGCGACCTTGATCGTCGCTGTCGGATAAAGTCCGCGGTTCGACGTGACCGAATAATCGCGCACCTCAAACACGCGCAACTCCGGCGATTCCAAAACGTCCGCGATGATGAACGGCAAATCCTCGGTCGTGACGACTTTCTTCTGATCGCCGAGTTCAACGATCCGATCCAGCACCTGCTTCTTCTGCTCGGGCGTGAGTTTAATATTCAGCTTATCCAAATTGAATTCGAGGCTCGCTTTCCCCATGAGCTTGCCCATCGCGTATTCGCGATTGCGCCCGAACCGCGCGGGGGTCAGGCGGCTGGCGTAAAGATCGCCCTTCATATCGCCATCGGCGTGAATGCCCGCCGTCTGCGTGAACACGTTCCCTCCGGTAATCGGCTTGTTATTCGCAACGCGCCGACCGGTGAAAACCTCGACCAAATGTCCAATATCCTTCAGCGCCTTTTCGTTCACGTTCGTCTTGATCCCCGCGTGATCGTTCAGCGCGACGACGACTTCATCGAGTGAAGTATTGCCCGCGCGCTCGCCGAGTCCGTTGGTTGTGACGTGGATTCCGCGCGCCCCGGCCAGCGCCCCTTCGAGGCTGTTGGCGGTCGCAAGACCGTAATCATTGTGTCCGTGATAATCGAAATGGCGATCAGGATGTTTCGACGTAATCGAACTGATATATTCGCGCACAAGCATCGGATTCAAAATACCAAGCGTATCGCACGGCATAATCCGCCGCACCGGCATCTGATCGAGCGACGCGATGTGATTGTCCACGTAGTCGCGTGAGTGCGCCATGCCGTTGGACCAATCCTCCAAATAAACATTGAAAGTGATCCCGTGTTTCACGCCATACGTGACAGTCTTGAAAATGTCATTTAGATGTTGTTCGGGCGATTTGCGCAATTGCTCGCGGCAATGTTTTTCGGAACCCTTGGTCAAAAGATTGATGACCTTGCATCCGACCGAAAGCGCCCACTCGACCGACGCGGCCATATCCACAAAGCCAAGGATTTCGACGCGCTCCAGCAATTTTTCCTTCTTCGCCCAATCGGTGATCAGTTTGACGGCGGTTTTCTCGCCCGCCGAAACGCGCGCCGAGGCGACTTCGATCCGATCCACGCCGACGCTTCCCAGCAACTGCCGCGCGATCAAAAGCTTCTCCTCCGGCATGAGCGCGATCCCCTCGGTCTGCTCGCCGTCGCGCAAGGTCGTGTCCATGATCTCGACCGTTCGGGCGGAAGCTCGCGCGGGCTTTCGGGCTGGAGAAGTCTTGGATTTCATAGGGTTGGGCGGCGCGGTATCGAAGGACGGGGCTGCTCTGCGCCTTCCTTTCCAAAGTAAACCGCGATTATCTCCAAGACCCGCCGCGTTCGCAACGGACAATTAATGTGCTGCGCGCGGCCTTATTGAAGCGAGCGATGAACCACATAGGAATAAGCGACAACAATCACGGTCACGAGCAAGATCGGGGCAACCAAAAAGAAAAGCACTCCCTGGGTACTCGAAACAAAAATGCCGCCCAACGAAACAATCGCCGCGACTTTGAATAGCTTGCCGCCGAGCGCGTGAGTTTTCTCCCAAACAATATCGCTGGAGAGCGTCCAAGGGGTGCGAATACCGACGAACCAATTGCGCTTCAACTTCCCAAGCGCCATCCCCAGCAAAAACCAAAGCGCCGCGATGGCCGGAACAATCGCCCGCGTAAAATTGAAGTGATAACCGAGATTCCAAACGAGCGAGAGCGCAAACACGAACCCTAAAAAAAGGAAAATGCCGATCCAGAGATAATCATAAGTAGCGCGAAAGGACTCGATGTTCACGCGAAGGGGATCAATGCGCGGAATGACGAGATAGAGAAGATAAAGTCCGAACATGATGAGAGGGAATATCGCCACGCCCCAAAACTTGGGCATGGAACCATCCGCCTGTCCCGCCGCGTTCCAATGCGAATCGAATCGCTCGGGGAGAGACGGATACGCCACCGCGCCCGCAATCGCGCAGACGGCGATGAAGCCAAGCAAGAGAAAGTCGGTTTTCTTGTTTTGCATCGGATTACATCTTACCCACTGCGCTTGTGGGATCACGCATCGAGGCGGAACCATGCGCGGTCGAGTTTCCGGCGGACAAAATTCCAAACGAGCAGAAAGGCGATGACGCCAACAACGGCTAGAAACTCAAAAGCGGTAATCACTACTTGTGTCCCATATGAATAATTCCAAAGCGCTGCTCGATGAAAAACGATCCAAGGCAGTAGCCCATGCGCCGTGCCAAGAGTTGCAAGCGCAACAGGATCGTTGACTCTCGGAGCCCACCATGCGATGCCCGCAAGTGTGAATCCTGCCAATCCCACCTCCGCGAAAAAGATCGTCAGCAAATCCAGCCATGCATAGGTCGTAAGAAAATAGAGCCACTTTCCGGGATAAAATATCATCGGAAGGAGAAACGTCCCCGCAAAGATGCTCCCAAGAACCGCGAGGACGACCCGCCTTTGGCGCGGCTTGAAGGCCGCATCAAAAAAGAACCAAGGGCTTTCGAGTGTCAAACGATGCTGCTCGTCGCGCACGGAGGCCAAGGACGCGAGAAGTGCGCGTGCATAAAAATATCCGACGGCCCACGGACAGACCGACAGGAGGCCAAACAGCTCAAGGCTTCGCTGATATAGCTGCCAGCTCATACAAGCTCCAAAAGCGCGACTTCAAAGTCCGTTCATGCGGCAAGCGCCTGAAGTTTTGGCGGGCCATAAAATCGAAGTTACTCGATGACCCTTGCTTACACTCTACCCGCGCGGATGTCGCACGCTTCCTCGTATTCCACGAGTTCCGTGATCGTCGGGTTCGGTCCGCAAAGCGGGCATTCGGGATTCTTGCGCAGCTTGACCGTCCGGTATTCCATCGCCAGCGCGTCGTAAAGCATCAGCCGACCCGTCAGCGACTGCCCGATCCCCAAAACCCATTTGATGAACTCCGTCGCCTGCACGAGTCCAATCGAACCGACGACCACGCCCAGCACCCCCGCCTCCTGGCACGAGGGAACCATCCCCGGCGGCGGCGGCTCGGGATAAAGGCAGCGATAACACGGCGCGTCGGGCGAGGTCAGGAAGTTCGAGGCCTGTCCCTCGAACCTGAGCACCGCGCCGGAAAAGAGCGGTTTCTTCGAAAAATAGCAGGCGTCATTCACCAAAAATCGCGTTGGGAAATTATCGCAGCCGTCAATCACCGCGTCGTATTTCGAAATCATCTCCATGACGTTGGTTCGATTCAGCAACCCTTGAACGGCCTCGATCTTGACCTCGGAATTGATCGCCTCCGCTGATTCCTTCGCGGAGATCACCTTGGGACGACCCAGATCCGCCGTGCTGTGCGCGATCTGCCGCTGGAGGTTCGAGACGTCCACCACGTCGCCGTCAATGAGGCCGATCCGCCCGATCCCCGCCGCGGCGAGATACATGACGATGGGCGAACCAAGCCCCCCCGCGCCGACGCAAAGCACCGACGCCTCGCGCAGTTTTTGCTGACCCTTGCCCCCCACCTCGGGAAGCAGAATATGCCGCGAATACCGCTCGATTTGCTGTTCCGTTAAGCCCGCCATGGGACGATCCGCCTTTGCTCCCTGACCTTATCCTTCGCTCAGCGGAGGCCATTCCAAATCCTTCCCCCCGCCAACCGAAGAGCGTGATCCTACCACCATTTCCACTGAAAATGAAGAACTTGTGAGACCCACGACATCATTGCCCAAAGCCACCGCTCTTTTCCATCACTGATACATACATGAAAGAAAAGTGATAAATTCTTTCATATAGTGGTTGATATTGAAAGAAAAATAGGTATTATTTTATCATGGAGTGAAATGGAGAAGATCCTTGGATAAGAATCGGTTTGGGGAAAGTTCACCGGGTAGATTAACTGCCACAATCAATAGTATCGGCAGTAACGATTGGGCTTTTGTCCCCAACGAGTTGTCGGGATCAGTCTTTACGTTGGACGCAAATCTGAATCGTCTTCTCATCGAGGCTAGAGCCCAACTGGGCGAGTTGAACGGCACCGGAAAAAGTATGGACAACCCGGAGTTAATTATTCATCCGCTCCAACTGAGAGAGGCATTGACTTCGTCCAGCCTGGAGGGTACCTACGTAACTCCACAACAGTTTTTTATGTTTGAATTGACGGATCCCCAAAAGAGTAAAACCGAGTCTTCAGAAAAGCAAGATTGGCGGGAGGTTCACAATTACAGAAAATCTTTAAGGGATGCTGTTCTGATGTTAGATAAAATTCCAATCTGCGAACGCCTAATTAAACAGTTGCATAAGACGTTGATGGATGGTGTTCGAGGTCAACACCAGTCGCCGGGGGAGTATCGGACATGTCAAGTGCAAATCGGATCGGATGCGAGATTCATACCTCCACCGCCTCGCGAAGTCCCAAGATTGATGCAAAACCTGCAGGAATTCATCAATAATGAGGATGATGGCATTGACCCACTTGTAAAATCCTATTTTGTCCATTACCAAATCGAAACGATACATCCCTTCACGGATGGAAATGGAAGAGTTGGGCGCACACTCTTGGCGCTAATGACGTATAAGCTGCTCAAATTATCAAAGCCTTGGCTTTATATGAGCGCTTATTTTGAGAAGTATAAATCGGAGTATATTGACAATCTCTTTAATATTAGCGCGCTCGGAAATTGGAAAACCTGGCTTGAGTTTTGTCTCAGGGGAACCACATTTCAAGTTCGCGATTCAATAAGAAGATTAGATGCTTTTAAGGTTTTACGAGATAGCTTTCAGAACAAAATCGTTTCGAGTGGTCTCGCAACTTCAAGAACCCATGATATTGTCAACTCTCTTTTTGAAACTCCTGTTTTAACTATTACAAGCATTAGGAAAAAATACAAAATCACACAGCCTACAGCGCGAACAGATATCAATAGGCTCATTCAGGCTGGAATAATTAAGGAATTTGAACAAAACACAAAACCTAAGCTCTTCTATTCTCCGGAGATTTTTGCTATCGCTCACGATCATGGCGATTTTTCCGAAAAGTCACCAATTGAGGTTTGATTGTCCTTAATTACCAACTCTTGGATCGCAATTATTTTAGATTCACGCGCACCGGAAACCCGGCACGCTGCCACGCATCCTTACAACAGATCCATCGGATCCGCATCGAGAGTTAAAAATGCTTTACTCTTTTCCCTATGCGGCTCGAATGCTTTCAGTCCCTCTCTTAACAAATTGTGCATCTCGCGATGTCCCGGCGCGCGGAGTAAAATCCGCCAGCGGTATTGATCCTCAACCTTCCCAATTGGCGCGGGGGCGGGACCCAAAACTTTCAGCGACTCGATCCCGCCGCGATAGGCCAGCGATTTCAAAATGTTCGCGAGCCGCGTCGCCTGATCTTTTATGACCTCCAAATCGGGTCCCGTGACGAGCGCGGCCAGTAGCCGCTGGATCGGCGGAAACCGCAGCATCTTCCGTATGTGCAATTCCTTTTCGTAAAAACCCTTTTCGTCCAGCCGTGCGGCGTGCTCGATCGCGTAATGGTGCGGAATGAACGACTGCACGATCACCTCGCCCGGAAGGTCGCCTCGTCCCGCCCGACCAGCCACCTGCGTCAAAAGCTGAAACGTCCGTTCCGCACCGCGAAAATCGGGCATGAAGAGCGCAAAATCGGCGGAGATTACACCCACCAATGTTACCGATTCCAAATGAAATCCCTTTGCGATCATCTGCGTGCCGAGGATAATGTCCACCTCGCGCCGCGAGATTTTTTCCCACGCTTCGATAAAGCTCCGCCGACCGCGCATCGTGTCCACGTCAATACGCATCGCCCGCGCCGTCGGGAACGCCTCCTGAATCACATCCTCGACCTTCTGCGTTCCAAAACCCAGAACGTGGATTTCCTCCTCGCCGCATTTCGGGCAGACCTTCGGAACCTCCTGATGAAAATTGCACCAATGACAAACGAGCCGCTCAGCAACAATTCCCCCGCGTTTATCGCGATCACCAAAATGCGGAAATTGTCCCGCGACTTCCTCTTTGTTACCTCGCTTAAGTTTTTCCTTCCGATCCCCTTTTTCACCGTATTTGTGATACGTCAGTGTTACGTCGCAATGCGGACAACTCAGCGTCTTCTCACATTTCATACATAAGACGTGATTTGCGTATCCCCGCCGATTGAGCAAAAGCACGGTCTGCTCGCCCGCCGCGATTCGCTTCTCGATGGCCGCGCGCAACGTCGGTGAGAGCAACGCCGAATATGAGAGCGAAAGTTCGGGACGTTTATTCGGCGTACCTTCACCAGCTTCAATGACGCCCGAATTCGCCGCAGCCCCTTCACCCAAGTTCCGTTTCATATCCACAATTGTCATCGCCGGCGCAGCGTGCGGACCAATCCGTTTCGGCAATTCAAGCAATGTGTATTTTTTCTCCAGCGCGTTATGGAGCGATTCCATCGAAGGAGTCGCCGAACCCAAAATCGCGACGCCCGCTCTTTGATGCGCGCGCCAAACCGCTACGTCGCGTGCGTGATACCGAGGAACGTCCCCCTGCTTGAACGTCGTCTCGTGTTCTTCATCCACAACAATGACGCCAAGATTCGGCAGCGGCGCAAAAATCGCCGACCGCGCGCCAATCAGCACCCGCGTCTCGCCCGCTTCGATTTTTTTCCAGAGATCAAACTTCTGCCCGAGCGTCAAACGACTGTGATAAACCCCGACGAGCGGTCCCAAGCGCGAGCGAAAATTCCCGACCGTCTGCGGCGTAAGCGCAATCTCCGGGACAAGCGCGAGCGCCGTTTTTCCGAGCTTCAATGCCTCCGCGATGACCCGAAGATAGACTTCGGTTTTCCCGCTTCCTGTTACGCCGTGCAGAACAAACGTCCGATGAGTGTTACCTGTAACATTTTCTAAAATCGCTTCAATCGCGCGGGATTGAGCTTCCGTTGGCGTCGGCGGCGGTCTGATTTCATCGTCTAATTCCGATGCATAGTCGTCCTCGCGCTCGACCGTTTCCTCCACTCGCGAAAGCCACTCCCGCTCGATCATCGTCTGCAAAACAGCTTCACTAACGCCCGCTTCTTCCCGCAGCTCCGCGTGACCGAGCGGATCATTCCCGCGCGCGAGCAACGCATGAATCACGGCGGCCTGCTTTGCGCTCACCTTCTTCCCATCAGGTCCGAGCTCTCTCGACACGGCAAGCCAATGATCCGGTTGTTTGAGCGCCAAATGCGATTTTGTGAGCGAGTGAACGTCATTCAGTCCGACGAACGATGCCGCCGCCAGTGCCTCTCCAAGCGCGCACCAGTAATAATCCTTCAGCCATTCCGCCAGCCGAAAAACTTCCGGCGCGATGTGATATTCGGGCGTTAGTAGTTTCTCGATGGCTTTGGTCGGCCCCTTGAATTTCGGCTTGTCCAAAATATCTGTCACGACCCCGCGCGCCGATTGCCCGCGAAGCGGAACCTCAACCAACGAACCGATCTTTAACAGTTCCCCCATACCCGCCGGAATCGAATACGTGAACGACTGATCGAGGGGCCGGTTCAGCGCAACCTCAGCATAACGCGGGGCGATAAGCAGTTTCGGACTAATGGATCCGTTCCTCCGCGTCCATCTTGTCCATCCCGTCCGCAATGTCCATAATGTCCGTCATCAATTCGTAATCAATTGACCTCTTACTTCTCCCTACTTCCAATCCAAGAAACCCCAAAGGGGTTTCGTCCCAGAGCCCAGGGTTGCCGAGTGCAACGAGGCTACCCTGGGCTCTGGTCGTTAATTCTTGCAACCTCAACGAGCTTGCGCCGGTATACATGAAAAACCCCCGGCCTGAATTTAATCAGGCCGGGGGAACGCGTCTCTGGCGCTTATCGAGCGCGAATTGCAAAATCACGAAGTTGAATAATCCACCGGCTGTTGCCCCGCATAGGCTAGGTCTTGCAATTGCTGAATTCCGAGAATCAAATTCAACAACTCCGCGTCAACGAGGGATGCGGTCGCCTTTACCGGACGCGCGTCGAGCGCGGCCGCGTCCTGTACATCAATTCCAAGAATCATGGCGATGAGTTCGGGATCATGTGTTACATTGCCAGGGGTAACATAACTCGGTATTTCCAAGGTAACATTTGTATGTGATATGTTGGTAATATTCATTCCATCGAGCGTGTTGACTCCGAGTATGGCGGCCAACAGCTCTTTGTTGGGGAGTGGGGCCTCCTGCGGTGGCTCCGCCGCCGCGATGAGCGCGCGATCGTGAGCGGGCGTCGCTCGATTCAAACCCTCAACCGAATTGACTCCGAGAATAAGCGCCAATAATTCAGGCTGTTCACTTGCGCCAGCAACGGTCGTCGTTTTGATTCCTTCCAAACTCTCAACACCAAGAATCATCGCCAGCATTTCGTCCGAAGGCTTTGTCGCCGTCGCAACCGCACTCGCTGCCGGACCTTCGATTTTCAATCCTTCAAGTGATTCAACGCCCAATACCGCCGCGAGCAGCCCCGGATCATGACACGTGGGCGGTGAGGCATTTTCCGCAACAGTCGCAATGTTCATTCCCTCAAGCGAGTTCACTCCTAGGATTGCCGCAAGCAATCCGTCTTTATCTTTACTGTCACACCCTTCCGCCGAACCAATAAGCGTCGCGGATTTGTTTTTGCAGCAGGGCGGCAATTCCCCGGCCGTCGCGTCAAGAGTGGTGATGGATGAATCTGAGTTGGTGATGGTTAGCGCCCCCGAGTTTGTTTCCGCGCGTAAGCCCGCGCTCGCAAGCATCGTCGCGAAGATCGTGGCGTAACCGTAAGCGGACCGAAGTCCTTTGCGTAGCTGTAACATTTTTATTCCTCCGCAGCCAGAAGGCTGGTGTAGTGCGATTGGATGCGCCGGGCAAAACCCTTAGATTTCGGGGGCCTGAAGGATCGCGCGTGACGCGTCGTCGTGAGGAATGTCGGTGTCCATTAGCCCAAAACGGCTATCATCTTCCGTTTCAGGCGCGTCCCGGCGCGCGAGGAATTCGACATCGCGCGACCGGAAATTGCAAAATCTTCGGGTGGGACGCCCTCCTACCCGAAGAATGCCGCCTCGGCTTCCGTTTGAGGAAGCGATCCAGCGCAGAGCCGCTTGCCTAAGCGCAAGCCTCCGCGTCCGGAGCGGTTATGATTCATAGCAATGACGTTGAACAAAGTTTCGATCACGAAGAGCACGTTGCTTGACCAGCGTCAGGGGCCCGAACTTTGGGCCGCATCGGAGCATGAGCCCATACGGGCTCAACAAGATTAGTAGGCGAAATGCATAGCCGTTTGCAAGCAAAATCTACAATATATGGACGTATTTCTTTCAAGAACCCACAAGATATAGTCCAGGTATTTTAAGCGGGTGACCGCTTGGAGAGTGGCCGTTCTACTTGTTTTCTACCGCCGCCTTTTCCATCGCCTCGACCCGCGCTTCCCTTGCCTTGACTTCGTGGTTCTTTATATCGAGTTCCGCCTTCATATTTGCCAACGGTTTCACCGCTTTCTTTAGGTCTTTAGCGGCTTTCTTGGCATCTTCAGCGGCATTTGCGTGATCCGATTGATCCTTGATCGTTTGAGCGCCCGTTTGCAGTTTATTCGCGAGAGTGTTCATCTTCTTTTCTGCCTCTTTGCTTTTAGTTTCGAGATCCTTAATCTTTTGCTCCTGTTTCTTAATATTGTCTTCCATTTGCTGGGCTTCGGCCTTGGCCTTGTCCGCCTTAGTTTTTTCCTCTTCGAGCGTTCCGGGTTTCTCAAGCTTGTTGTATTCATCCATCATTTTCTGAAGCTTATCTTTTTGCTTTTGTTCGTTTTCCTTATCAAGGTCGGCCGATTTGAGAAACTTTATCTGTTTTATAATATCGCGTTTCTTTTTCTCGCGATCCGAGCCGTCCGAATCCCCTTGGGTGTCCGAATCAGAACCGCCGCCCGTGTCACCGATCTCGATCACGTCGCCGATGAAGGAATCGCCTATGTCGCTTTGCGATACGCCACTGCCCGCTGAACACGCTGCCGCGCAACTGCAGGCGGGTTTGCTCGTTCCGCCGCCTTGAGTTGAAGAATCTGAGTCCTCGGTTGGCTTGGCTTTGCCCGGACAAGCCGCGCCGCAGTTGCACTCGCCTTCGGAGTTCGCGCCGCAGGTCGCGTAGTTGCAGCAAGCGCCTTTCGACGAATTTCTTTGGGACGTCTCCGGTTTCGCTCGACCCGATTCGGACGGACGTTCGCTTTCATTACCGCCCGCTGATCCCCGATTTACGATTCGAGGCGCGGGCCTGCTTCCGCCACCGCCACGAAGTGGGGTCGTGTCGTCGGCTCCGATCCCAACGTTCGTCAAAAAAACGGTAAACGTCAGGGCCAACGCCGCTACCGGGATTTTATTGCCATAAATGAATTTCATAATCGTGATCCTCTTAATTCTCCGTCTTCTCGTTACCCAAACTCACGGGTTCGCGTCCTTCTTTTCCATTTCCTCGATCCGGTCTTCTCGCGCTTTGATTTCTTCCTTGAGGTCCTTTAAGACTGAATTGGTATTGTACAATTTACTCTCGGCCTTTTCATACTCCCCAATGGCTTTATGATACTCCTTGGCGGCCTTTGTTGCCTTCTCCATGTCTTGCAGCGATTGCGCACCATGCTTTTCTTTTTCTTTGAGTTCTGCGTCCTTCTTATTCGCCTCTTCTTTTTGGTTCTTGGTCTTTTCGAGTGTCTCGCCCTGTTTTTTCGCATCCGCTTCTAGCTTCGCGGCTTCCTTCTTCGCATTGGCGAGCTTTTCTCTCTCTCGTTCTAATGACTCGGGTTTCTCAAGCGGTTTGATTTCCCCTTTTAGTTTTTTAATTTGTTCCTTCAGATTCTTTTGCTTTGTCTTCAATTCGGCTTCTTTTTTTACTGAGTCTTCGGATGTAATGATCGATTTTTCGATAACCTTTGATAATTTCGACTGGACATCCTCAAGCTCCTTATTCAGCTTTTTAAGCTCCTTCTTTTTCTTCTCCCGTTCATCATGGGTCAGTTTGGAATCACCATCGGATTTTTCCTGAGTCAGCGTGTCGCCACCGGTTCCCGTATCTCCAACTTCAATCACTTCTCCTGTTTCCATAAAGTGATCACCATCTATCTCGTGACCCGATGCATTCTCCAAATTGCCGCTTCTGCCCTTGCCCGCCGGACACGCACTCCCACAGGTACAGGCAGGCTTGCTTTCGGGTTTGCCTTTCGATTTCCCGCTTGTCGCCGGAGTGCTGGGTTTGCTGGGTGTCGTATTGCTCGCAGGTTTGGTTTTGCCTGGACATGCGGCTCCGCAATTGCAACTGCTTCCCGAATTCGCACCGCACGTCGCAAAGGTGCAACACGCGCTTTTAGTCGCAGGGCCATGGCGCGAAGGGGAACTAATCGGTTCGGACTCCGCAGGCAGATGTTCCTCCAAATCATCAAGGTTTGGACTCGAGGACGGCCGGTTGATAATCCGCTGACCTCCACCGCCCCGCCGCGGAGCCACGTCATCTTCGCTGCGTCCAACAGTTGCCGAAAACATGGCCATTGCAATGGCCAAAGCCGCCAAGCGATTTGACAAAAACCGGACTCTCATTGTCGCTTCCTCCTCCCACCATCTCAATCCTACGTATTTTGCCCACCTACTTCTTTTGTGTCCCCGCCACCGGTTTTGCGCCAGCGTTCTGAGCGTCCTGAAGCGTCTTCAGTTCGCCATTGGCTTTGTTGATTTGTTTCTTCAGATCTTCGAGAAACTGCTGATGCGTGCCATCGGGATCGCCGGACTCCAACACCATCGTTTCGACTTCCGAAAAGGCCTTGTTCAACTGATCGAGATATGCTTTTTTCTTGTCAATTTCCTCCTGAGCGCTGTCGGTCTTCTTTGTTTCTGTCTTGGCGCTTTTCTCAGATTTTGCTCCATCCTTTGCGCCTTCTTCGAGGGTTTTGAGTTCACCGTTTGCCTTGTGGATTTGCTTCTTAAGGTCCTCGAGAAACTGTTGATGAAGGCCGTCGGGATCGCCGTTCTCCAGAATCATCGTTTCCACTTCCGAAAAGGTTTTGTTTAATTCTTTGATGTAGGCCTTTTTCTTTTCGATTTCTTCACTATTGTTGGCCTTCTTAACCTTTGAATCCGTTTTCGAGTCCGCCTGCTTAGCGCCATCTGTCTTGCCCTCTTCCAGCGCTTTAATCTCGCCCTTAACTTTTTTGATTTTCTTCAACAGCACGGCTCGTAAGTCTTCATCTAATCCATCCGGGGCGCCCGATTCCAAGATTTGCGCTTCGACTTCCTGCAGCGCCTTCTTCAGTTTCTCAAGTTCTTCCTTCTTCTTATCAAGTTCACTTTTGGGCTTCTCTTGAGTCTTCGCGTCGCCTCCGGTGGTTGTGTCACCGATTTCAAACACATGACCCAAATCCATGCCCTCGCGCGCGACGCACGCCGCGCCGCAGGTGCATACGGCTCCCGTTTTTGTTTCGCTATGTGAGCCTGCGTCATCCGAAGACGACTTCTTGCCCGGACAGGCGTCGCCACAATTGCAACTCCCTCCCGAATTCGCCCCGCAGGTCGCGAACGTGCAACATGCTGCCTTAGTCGTCCCTTCCTTCGTTGTCCCTGATTTTGTAGAGCCACCCGATTCAGAAGGTCGCTCGCTTTCATTTCCACCCGAGGACTTTCGGTTGACGGTTCGGGTTCCACTCCCGCCTCGACGCGGAGCTGTGTCGTCCGCGCCGATCACAGCCATCGGCAATAAAATTGTTAGTAGCAGGATAAGCAAAGTAGCCACGCACCTTACGGAATCAGTGAACCTCATTGTCGTTTTCTCCTTCGCCTCCGACATCGGCCAAATCGTTATGTTCCTCGTCTAGGTCGCAATCCTAGCCCAAAAAGCGATGTTTTTTCCTCACTTTCTTTACTTTGCACCCGTTACCCGCTTTGCAATTCATACGGTCTTTTCTTGCCGTCGCCACTTTCACGCTCCATAATGCTCCCGCCTTTTATCGTGTCCGGGATTCCATTTCCCCATGAAGAAACATCTACTTCCTCTCGTCGCCACGACTCGCCTTTCGCGCGATTCCTACTTGCATACCTACCACTCCGATGAAGTCGCGAGCGCCGCCCGTGCGGGGCAATTCGTAAACATCCTTCCCGGCGCGGGGAGCGATCCCCTTCTGCGTCGTCCCTTTAGCGTTTGCACTGTGGATCGCGCCGCCGGAACTTTCACCGTCTTAATCAAAGTCGTGGGTCCCGGAACCCGGATGCTGGCCGAACTATCGCCCGGCGCAATCGTGGATATGCTCGCCCCTCTCGGACTCCACTTCGAATGGGAAGGTGCAACGCGCATGGTGCTGGTGGCAGGCGGCGTCGGCGTCGCTCCATTGCTCCTCCTTTGTCAGGAGGTTCGCGAACGCGTCCAAGACGGAAGTCCCGATTCGCCCGTGCCAGAAATCATTTTTTGCTATGGCGCTCGCACAAAGGACGACTTCGTTCTTCTCGATCAAATCCGTCCGCTGGTGGATCAGTTGGTGCTCACAACCAACGACGGCTCACTCGGCACGAAGGAATTCTGCACACAGGCCGCCGAGCGACTTTTTACCACGCAAACCTCCATCTTCACCTGCGGTCCCAATCCTATGATGGACGATCTCCTCAAGCGGATGAGAAAGGCCGGCCTCGAAGGCCAAGTCTCCCTCGAAAACCAAATGGGCTGCGGCATTGGAGCCTGCCAAGGATGCGTCGTCACGACCCGCCAAGGCTACCGCCGCATCTGCTGCGAAGGCCCCGTCCTCCCCACTCAAACCCTTGAATCTATTGGGTGGTAATCGCTCCAAAAGCAAAACGGATCGCACGACTTTCATCGCGCGATCCGCTTCGACTTCCATCAACTTTGTTGGTTCGATTAAGCCGCCTTGCAGCAGGGTCCGCAGGCCGCGGTTCCCTTGCATCCGGGACCGCAATTCGGCTTCGTGCAGCAACCCGACGCCACGGGCTTTTCTTCAGCAGCAGGAGCCGCTGCGGGAGCGGGAGGCGCATCGCCCGTCCGTTTTCCTTTGAGCTGCAATTCCATCTCCTGGCCTTCAAAGGTTACTTTGACTATTCCTTCAATGTCATCCCCGCCCGACGTTCCTTGGAACGCCAGCGGAACCGGCACGCCACCGAAGTCAATGTTCGTGCTGAACGACACGCCATTGCCATTCACGGCAATGCTGTCGAGTTTGGCCTCGCCCAGTTCGGTCGTTAGCAAACCACTGAACTTTCCGCCATCACCCGCAAGAACATGAATGTGGCTTTCGGTCGAAGCGCCGTCCGGAGTCTGGACGTCGAGCGTCCAATAACCCGCGAGCTTGATCGGACCGCTTAGTCCCTTTGTCTTCGTCCCGTCAACTGGCAGCGCCATCTCTTGACCTTGGAAGTTGAGACTGACGATCCCCTTGATCTTGTCGCCACCCGTCGAACCCACGAAGCTGACAGGGACCAACGTCCCACCAAAATCGACATCCGTCTTGAAACTGGCTTTATTGCCATCGAGCGCGATTTCCGCGATCCGAATGTCTCCAAGTTCAGTCGTCAATGTCGCGGTGGTCTTGCCGTTCACAACCGAGCAAACCATGATTCCTTCGTTCGCGGCGCCGTCCGGCGATTGAATCGCAAGCTTCCATGTGCCGCCGACCAATTCAACGGGGCCGGTCAGAGGCGCTTCTTCGGCGGGCGCGGCGGCTGAACTACCGCCCATGCGCTTTCCTTCAACCGTTGCGTCACCCATATCGCTCTTCATCGTTCCCTTGAGCGCGTCGCCCTCAATTGTCCCCTCGAACTTCATCGCTAGCGTCGAGCCGCTGTAATCCAGCGTGA
>CAZPIK010000021.1:19418-22257 GCA_964586185.1 uncultured Candidatus Sumerlaeota bacterium
ACTTGCCGTAATCCGCCTCGTACGTCGTCTTAAGGTCGGGCGCGATGATGAGTTTGCGCTTGTTCGATCCAAGCTGCGAATTGACCGTAATCTCCCATTCGCCCGCAGGTCCGTTTGCGGCGGCAGCGGCGGGAGCAGGAGCAGCCCCCGCTTGCTTCACGCCGTTCGTCGCCATATCGCCCATCGGCGTTGTATATTTACCCGTAAGTTTATCGCCTTCGACCTTGCCTTCGAACTGAAGATCAATGGTCTCTTCGTTGTACTTGAACGAACGCGTAAACTTGAGCGTGCCATTCTCGAATGCAAGATTCGTTAGTTCGTTTTCGCCTCGTTGACTTGTCCATTTGCCGGTCAGCTTTCCGTCGGCTTCGCCAAGCGATAGCTTCGCGTCAATCAGGTTACCCTGATAATCCATCTTCATCGCCCATTCGCCGAGAACGGCGTCATAGGCTCCGGCCGATGCAAGCGTGGCGACCATCGCATAAACCGCGACCAGCCCGAGTTGCATGGCTTTCTTCAAAATCATTCGAGCATTCATGGGTGTTCCCCTTTCTGACCCCTTATTTTAGCTATGAAAATCAAATCCGCTTGGTTCTCCGCAATTACACGGGCTACCAATCGCCCGCCCTAGTTCGGTAGAGCCAAACGCGCCTGGGACGAGTAATTCTCGTGCTCCTGAGCGTCGCCATAATCCTCGCACACCTTATACGTGTCAAGCCTGTTTGTTTCTTGTTCGATTTACGGATTCATTAGCCCCAAAATGCAACCTTACATCATAATATAGATATACAAGTTTACTGAGTATATTATTAGTTGAACATGATCGTCAAACTTTTGACATTGTGCGTGGTTGTTTCACGTGAAACGCTTTAAGGGTAGGCGACGATTCGACGGCTTGTTCTCGATTTTATCATTGCCATCAGATTTCTTCTGTGCATAATCCGCTCACTATCCGTTTCGCACCTTCTGTGCGTTATGGTTTTCCTTTAGCTTTTCAGCCTAATTTCCGGTCAAATGTTTCACGTGAAACGATCATGGCTCATGTCATAGCAGTAAATAATCAAAAGGGTGGAGTTGGCAAAACCACAACATGCGTCAATCTGGCGGCTTGTTTGGCGGCTGCTGGATATAAAACCTTGCTTGTCGATATGGACCCCCAGGCAAATGCCACCAGTGCCGTGGGTCTTGATCCTAGAACACTCCCGCCCTCGTTCTACCATGCCTTGGTCGGAATTGAAGAACCCGCTCCCGTTGATCTTTCCGATCGTTTTCCCAATCTCTTTATCCTTCCAGCTAATAAAGACTTGGCGGGTGCCGAACTTGAATTCCTTAACATGCCTGATCGAACAACACGCTTAAAGAGCATCTTGGATAAGGTTCGACCAAACTTTGAATTTATCTTGGTGGATTCTCCCCCCAGTTTAAGTTTGCTCACTCTCAATGTTCTCGGCGCTGCCGATTGGGTCTTGGTTCCAGTTCAAGCCGAGTTTCTTGCTCTCGAGGGTCTCGCCCACGTCATGAGCATCATTCAGAGAGTTCGCCAAGGTCAAAATCCAAATCTCGAATTACTGGGGATTGTCATCACCCTATTCGACTCCCGAACTCGTCTTGCCAATGAAGTCGTCAACGAAGTTCGCGCTGCTTTCCATGACAAGCTTTTCAAAACCAAGATCGTCCGAAACATTCGGCTAAGCGAAGCGCCCAGTCACGGTAAGCCGATTATCTATTACGATCTTCGCTCTCCAGGATCTTCAACTTACATCCAACTTTGCGAGGAGGTGCTTCATGTCTGTGAAAAAGCCGGCTCTCGGTAGGGGCATTGAAGCCTTGTTCAATCCTGCTCCCGAGCCACAACTAGTGCCCGTAGTGGCACGCTCAAGCGTGTCGAATCAAATTCCCATCGAGCTCATTGTCCCCAATCCATTCCAACCACGCAAATCGTTTGATCCCGAAAAGCTCGCTGATCTTGCCTCCTCCATACGCGAAAAGGGAATTCTTCAGCCCTTGCTTTTGCGTCCCACCTCTGATGGCCGCTACCAAATCATTGCGGGCGAGCGCCGCTGGCGAGCCGCTCAACAAGCTGGACTTCACGTCGTTCCAGCCGTGCTTAAAGAATATGATGATCAAGAAATGACGGAAGCGGCAATCATTGAAAATATCCAACGCGATGATCTCAATGCCGTCGAAGAAGCCCGCGCCTATGCCACTTTATCAAATCAATTTGGACTTACCCAAGATGCCATCTCCCAAGCCGTTGGCAAATCCCGCACCGCCATCGCCAACAGCATTCGGCTTTTGAAGCTTCCCGAGGAAGTGCTCGATTTAATCCGCAAGGGCGCTCTGAACGCTGGGCAAGCCAGACCACTCATCGCTATTCCAACTATTGACGAACAAATTTCAATGGCGGAATCTATCATTCATCGAGGACTCTCGGCGCGTGAAGTTGAACAATGGGTTCAAGACTATTTAGCCGATCAGCCTAAAGCCGTACCTTCCGGGTCCGAAGTTTCCTCGGCCAATAGCATTGGAACACTTTCCGATTGGGAAGAACGCCTTATGCTGAAATTAGGATTGAAAGTCCGAATCGTTCCAAAGACAAACAAGAGCGGCAAGATTGAGGTCATTTACTCGTCCTTGGACGAGTTCCAAAAATTCTGCGAAGAACTCGGTGTTCCTCCTTCCCAAGTTTGAACCAGTCCCAATTCCAATCTATGGAGAACCAAAGTTGCTATCCCGCGTCCTGAAAACCACATTGCTTTTTGTCGCAGTCACGAGCTTCCTTTCCTTGGGAGAAATTGCCGCTGCTGAAGGTGTCGCTTCCGGCGGATCACACGGCGGA
>CAZPIK010000022.1:0-3700 GCA_964586185.1 uncultured Candidatus Sumerlaeota bacterium
GACATGGGGTCAGAATAGCATCGTCAACTCCAATGCGAATGGGGACACGAGCGAGGACCAATTTCCGGCGCTGGCGACCGACGGACTCGGGCATTGGATAGCCGCGTGGGAAGCTGATAAGTTTGGCTCGGGACCGAACAACCTCGACTTGGACATTCTCAGCGCGAAATCCTACGTTCCAGCCATTTTGGATGTGTCTCCTGAGTGCGTCACGTCGCTCAAGCTGACATGGGCAACAGAGCCTTCGGCGGATTACTACGAAGTCTATCGCGGCACGAACGCAACAACTCAATCGCTGTTTGTGGCCGCCGTTAACAACAATTCTTTAACGTCCATTACGACATATACCGATTCGACGGGGCTTATTCCCGAAGCGACCTATTACTACAAGATGCGCGCGATGTATCATGCGGACAGTTACACGACGTTTTCTCTGTTTTCGGGAGTTCAGAGTGGAACGACAGACGGTCCGCCGACGCTTAGTACTTTGTATGCCGCAGTGGCAACCGAGGACGCATTTGCGACGCTGAGTTGGACGGTCACGCGACACGGGAGCGATGTGCGGCAAATGGAAGTGTTCCGCATGGGAGGCGAGCCGATCTCCGATACCTTTGCGTTGGTTCCCGATTCGAGCACACAAATTGGCGACGTAGATTTCGGATGTCCAACGCAAAACCCGATCACGTCGAGCTCCTTGAACCTGAACAGTTCCAATCCACAGGAATTCTGTTTTGTGGATGTTACGGCGCCCGACCTCAATCCTCCGGTGACTCCAACGGCTGCTTCAACCGCGAGCAATCCTCTTGCAAACTTTCCGATTATCGGAGACGCCGTTTCTGTGGCTTGGCTGGACGGCTCGTTCGCGGTGGATACAGGAACGAGCTACACCTACCGAGTTGTGGTTGAGGACGAATGCACAACCAAGGTCGTTTCATCAAGCGCCGCAGTGACCCTGACAACGGGCGTGAAATCATATCACATCGAATTTTTCGATGCGGTCAATCCGAATGCGTTTCCCTTTCACACGGCAATCGTTCCGGCGACGGTTCAGGACCAGAGCAGTTACACGTTATCCAAGACGGAATGTGCGGCGCTGTTCCAAGGTTCGTTTATGGCACGGGTGGAGGCCGTGGATGGCGCGGGAAATGAATCTGGAGAACGACTTTACGGACCATGGACGGTGGACACCATTGCACCCGCGCCGCCGACGATTGACAGTGTGGTTCCTGATGGTCCGATGGGTTCCGCCCCTGATTACATCAGAGGGGCGTTTACGGCGAACGGCACTTATCCGGGAGGGGCATGGGAAATCGGCGACGCTAGAATCCAGTTTACGCTCTATGGCCAACGCGATGGTGAGGAACCCGTGACGCTCGGTTTTCTTGAAATGGATCGTCCAACGTCACCGCCGACGACAATCGCGATTTCGATTCCAATTACTGTTCCTCCGCCGGATGGACATTATTCTTTTTATATGACGGCATCCGACCTTTTTGCGTCACCGAATGAAAGCGCGCCTTCGGCAAGCATACGGAAGTGGATAGACAACTCGCCGCCTAACTTCGGCGGCTTGGTTTCAATCCGACCCGATGCATCGGAAAATAGCGCAACAAGCGCGACGGCGGTTTTGACTTGGCCTGCGGCGACCGATCTTGCACTGGCGTATTACGAAGTTTACCGCACAAGTGAAACAATGCTCAACCCGTCAACGGGTCAACTTTTCGTGAGTATTGACGCCGAAGGCATTCCACCCGCGAACGTTTTAACCGCTCCGAACGGCGAGTGGATATTGACACTGGGCGGTTTGGACCGAATTGAGACACGCGTTTGGGGTGTTCGCGCCGTTGACAAAGCGGGCAACGTGACCGATCTCTCCGCCGTGACGCACTGGCTTTACGGAGAGGAGCATATGAGCGCGGCGTGGAATCGCAACGCCGTCGAAGCGGATGATTGGCTCTCAACTCTTTCGCTGGCCTTTATTCAACGAAGTGACCTGACCACGACTCCGACTATGTTTATTTCGGGAAGCGACATTTATCCGGAAGAAGGTACAACGGATTCGTGGGTTGATATTAAGACCACGAACTCGCTCGAACTGAGGCCAACCGGAAATCGCAACAAGAGCGTTTACGCACGATTCCGTGATGCGAATGGCGACGAGTCATTCCAAATCCGGGAGGACATTATTTTTGACGAGCCTCCAGTGCTGTTTCGGTTGAAATTGGTGAGTCCCGATAATTCCGACATTGAATTAACGACGGGAACTATTTTTTTAGCTTCACAACAGAGCGTAAGCGCGCGGTTGATTGGATTCGATCAATATGGTTCGCCGATGACGCTGGACCCCGAGGATTTTATTTATGAGATTGGGGGAAACACCGCAACGCAAACGGTGGTTTCGGTCGAGCAAACGACCGGGACGCTCCTTTACACTTTCCGTGGGCAGCGTATCGGAACGGCACGAGTGTCCATCAAGGAGAAGAACCGCCGTCATCCGCCGACGGTTTCGAGAATCTTTAGCGTGAACGCTTCGGGACCTTTGGCGCGGATCGAGGTGAATCCGCCGGACGTAACGCGCGTCATCAGCGGAGGTCGGTCGGTCTTTACGGCGCTCGGATTCGATGGTGGCGGAAATCCGGTCCCGATCACGCCGGTGTGGTTTCCGGGACGTGCGGGCTTTGTCAGTCAAAGCGGGGTCTTCCGCGCGATTGCGACGACGGACGAAATTGAAGCGACGATTCGAGTGACTGACGCGTTCACGACCGGTGTGGTCGGAACGAAGGACGTGGTCGTGGATGGACGCGCGCCGGACGTTCTGCGGGCGGTTTTCCCACCGAGAGCCGACGCCAGCAACGATTCGCTGACTTCGAACACGCCTTATACAATCGAATTGCGACTCCCTACTGATTTGGGCGGGCGGGAGAATTCGCTTCCGGCTTTATACCAAGTATTTATTGACGGAATTTTCGTTGGCCAGTTTGAACAGGACACGGCGGGAGCCGGAACGCTCGATTCGCCGACAATTACGTTCAATCCGCTTCAATGGCGAAGTGGATTGCATTCACTCAAGGTGCTCACCTCGGACGATTTGGGCAACACCAACGTCGCCGATCCATATACGCTTTCCTTTGAAACGGTGGGAGGACGTCCTCCCGCGAGCGCGGTGGATTGGTTGCTCGTTAACCAAAACCTCAGCACTAGCGCCACTCTTGAACGCGGGTCTTGGGTGTTTGACGGCTACCCACCCGCCGGATTGAGGCCAAATCCCGGTGCGACAGACCCCGAGGAAATGGTTTCGGCGGGCATACAGGAAGCCGCCGCCGCCGTCCTGACTCTGCTCGATTACGATTTTACGTATGTCTCCGGGTCACTGAATTTATCGAAGGGAGATTACGTCAGCGTCCGCGAATCGCTCGAAGCCGCCCTGTCGTATCTGTACACCCATTTGGCGAATAATTCGTTCGCGGATCCGACGACGACGTTGTTCGCAGCAGAAGCAATTGTTGCGGCGCAAGGGCGTGGGTTGGAGATTCGGGAGTTAAATTGGACCACAGGAATTGCTGCTGCCGTTTCTGATTCAATGAGTTTGACTCGAGGTTTAATTAATAGCCGGGCGTTGGATGCGCGCTCTGTGGGTAATATCGGGGACGGCGGCTATGCGCCGACCGACGAAAAGGGTTCAAGTTACTTGGCGACGCTC
>CAZPIK010000022.1:3710-22165 GCA_964586185.1 uncultured Candidatus Sumerlaeota bacterium
CGACTGCGAATCGCGACGGAAGGGGCCGCTTCCATTGCGGAATTCTACGAAGGTAGAACGCCGACGATCTTCGATTACCTTGCGCGTCGTTATATCGGCGGAACTTTAACTTCCTCCGTTCCCGATGGTTGGGCGTTAAATCAATACGACGAGTGGAACGCCGCGCGTAGCGTCTTTGTGAGTGCGGAGATGCTGCGGACGCTGGCTCTCTTCGACAAGCTCAACGGCCAAACGGATGGATTAAAGGGACTACGTGACCGGGGAATCGAATTCCTGCTCAGTGAGCGGAGAGTGGAGAATCCGTTCGGCGCGCCGGGAATTGGATTTGGTGATCCGGTAACGCAGGATCAAAATACAGGGACGACCATTTCGCTGATCCTCTCGACGGCAACGGCGCTGCTGGCGCTCGCGGAATCGCACGCGGTGGCCAACGATGAAACGGCCGTGATGATCGCCGACGAATTAACGAGCGGCGTCGAATATCTGTTGAGCCGTCAGGAGCAGGATCAATCGTGGAATCACCGGGCGTTCGACACGGCGCTCGCGCTTCGATTGCTTCGTCCCGATTTGAAAATCATAAACGCGGAGCGATCTCCCGACGGAACGTCTTACGTCGTCACGCTCAAGAATTCAGGATTCAAGGACGCGGTCAACTTCGTCGTTTCCTCGCATCGGGAAGACCCTCTGAAGCAGACGCTGGAAGAGCGCATCGCGAATCGCTTGGGCGTCAGCCCTTACATCCTGAATTTGGCAATCGGAGAGGAGACGGCGATCACGGTTCCGATCAGTCTCTTTACTTCGCCTGTATTTTTCATGGTGGATGGCGGCGAAACCGTTCCAGAGTTGTTCGAGAAGAATAACGTCTTGCGGCTCGATCCTCCGCTCGGCGATCCCGATCTGGCGGTCTTTGGCGTAAATATCCGTTTTGGCCACTTGGACACCTCGTTCACGAACTTCACTGAGAGCGCGGGCGCGTTGGATCGGATGACGACGTGGACGATTGAAGTGACGGTTCGCAATATCGGGGGCGTTTCGGTTCCCGTCACCGCAACTGCGGTGATCGAAGCGTATGTTGGCGATCCCGGTAGCAATCCATTTGCCCCGGCGCTTCACCCGCGGTTTCCCCCGACGGAGGGAAATGCGGGTGGATGGCCGCGCATAAGTGCGCTGAGTCCCGGCCAAACGGCGAAACTTTGGTTCATCATCCCTCCACAAACGCTTGGCGCAAATGTTGATTTCCCTATTCCCGGAACCTATCCGATCGGCGTCAAGATCAATGGCAATGGACTCAAAGAAACAACGCTCACGAACAACGTCGCTCTTCGAGAAGTCCGGTTGTACGACGGAACCAATGGAGTGCCCGCCGACCTCGTGATCGCGGGACCGGAGTCCATACAAGTGGAGCGGATCGTCGAGGCTTCCGGCACGGCACCTGCGCAGTATGCTGTTCGGGTGTTGATCGAAAATCAGGGCGGGCGTAGCGCGCAAGATCCTCAGGTTGAGCTATGGACTAATAATTCTCACCCGCAACGTTTGGTTTTTCCGGGAAATCTGGCTGCCGGTGAAGCATTCACTGCGGAATTCTTTGCGCCGATTTCCTCTCCCGGGGCGGAATTACTTGCTCGCGCGAGCCTATCCGGCGGTCAAAGCGAAATCACACTCGATAACAATCAAGCCGTCAAATCGGTTGGTGTGTCTCCGGGCGGGGCATATGACTTGGCAGTGGGGATCACGACCGATGACATCGCAGTCCGTCGTGAAGCAAACTGCGGTGGATGGACGGTCGAGGTCACCGTGCGAAATCTGAGCGCGTCGGAAGTTTACGATCCCGCGAATCTGAGCGCGTTGCCGCTCTTGAGGCTTCTCTTGCTCGATGGCGATTCTGGCGCTTTGACACCGCGAGCGTTGAATCGTGTGATTCCGTCCGGCGGATACTACACGCTTCAATGGACGAACGTTCCATTCCTTACACAACCCGCAAGCCAACCCAATCGGCTCAAGGTTGAAATCCTGAACAACCCGGGTGACGCCACGAATTTCAACGACGCGGCGATACGGAATTTCCATCTGCCGGAAGTTTGCGCGACGACTTTCAATCTCCGCGTCACTGATCTTTCCGTTGTCCCGCAGCAAGGCGCGATTACGGATGCGGCGGAAACAGAATTTCCCTTCACGTTTGCGTTCACCGCTTGGAACGACCACGTCTCGACGATGAGCAACGTAACATTCAACCTCCATAACGACGTGACGGGTGAAGTCGTCTGGCAACGCACAATGTCTGCGGTTCCGCCCGTAAGCAAACTTCCTATTTCCGTCATTGGAGTGAAGCTGCCTGCGGGAATTCATTCCATCGTTGCCGCTGTGGACCCGCAAAACAGAGTTTTTGAAACCCTCGAAACTGATAACGAAACGAACGGCGTAACGGCGACTGTCACCGATGAAGCCGTACGGGTCAAAGCGGACTTGCGTTATACGACCGAAACGGTTCTGGCGATTCCATCCGCCGGACGGGTAACGTTTATTGTGGACGTCACCAACGCGACCACGCCGACTTTGGAAGGGAATCAACCGATACCACAGGCGGCGGAACCCTTTTACATCGCGCTGTATGAAGTTTCGAGCGGGATGGAATTGGGACGCGCGTTTGTGTCCGACGGTTTACGCGGCGGCGAACACCGGGCGATCATCGTGCCCGATATTGACCCGGCGCATCTTACGACGTCGGTGAGATTCAAGCTCGACCCAACTTCGCCGACGTTGCCGCTGGGGCAGGTGGATGAGTCCAACGAATTGAATAACGAACTGACGATTGATTTTTACACCGTGCCGCCTCCCGATGGCGCGCTGGCCGTTGCTTTCTTCCAAGAAGTGGACGTGAGTTGGAAAGACTCCCCGAACCTGGATACGCCGGGTTACATGCCGACGGCGGATCTACTGGGGTACCGAGTGACATTGACGCGCGAGGGAGGATTGCCGACGACGCGGTTTTATTACGCCGAGACGGACGGGATGTATCAGTCCACGGACACCGCATACCTCCCCGGTGAACGCGCGACCTATCAGATCGTGACCGTTTCGAAGCGCGGATGGCTAAGCGCGCCCGTTACGCTTCCCGTCCAGACAAGCGCGGCGGCCACGCTGCGCGTCTTGCATGATGAGTTGGAATTGATCAATGGCCAGCGCGTGGTCGCCGGTGATCCGAATCCAACAGTGGACATCGAAGTGACAGCCGACGGCGCGGATGAAGTGGAGATTTTCGCGAATGGAATGCCGACGACGGTGACCGCTTTTGCGACGCCGGACGGCCATCGGGTGTTTACTCTGGCGGACGTTCCATTCGAAATCGGAACGAACCGATATTTCGCGCGTCCGGTGCGGCGATTGGTCCCCGGTGGTCCGGTAAAAAATGGAGCGTTTACGAGCGCTGTTGTGATCATCCGCGAAACCGGAGTTGATCTTACTGCGAGTCCGGCGCAACTCGAAATTCTAATGCGTGTCGGAGGTCTCGGAGGCCAATGGACGCCAGTTCCTCTCGCAAGACTTAATCGCGATGAAGGAACTTCGCCGTCGCTGAATCCCAGATTCATCGTGAGGATTCCGATCCACAATGTGGAGGGAACTGCGGAAATGCTTGCGGGGCCGTTCAACGTCCATTTTGAAATGACAGTTATAGACTCCGCTGGCAATTTCTCGGAACGACGAGAAATTACAGTTCCCGGCGTGAGCGTTGATGGCGGAGGGTCTTTCGTCGTTGAATCGGACTCCCGTGTTAATCCTGGACTTAGTAATTTCCGAAAACCGCGCGGCTATTACATTTCCGAAATACGGGTGACGATAGATCCCATTTCATCCGAATTCCCGAAAGGCGAGGTCGAAGAATCTTTCGAAAACAACAATTCGGTGGCGGTCACGCCGCTCGAGTGCGCGGGCGGTTCGGACATCATGGTTGTACTGGATACCTCGTGGTCCATGAGCTACCAGACTCGTATGGAATCGGCGAAGCGTCCTTTGCACGATTTCGTAAAGGAGAAACTCTCCGGGCCGCAGCATAAAGTCGGCTTGGTCACGTTCGACGTTCAGGGCGATCTCCGTGATCCGTTGGATTTCCCCGACCGATTCAAGATCAGACAAGTGGAACCTCAAACTCCGGTTAGGCCATGTTCTTCCAGCCCAATAGATGACCTGTGTCCGATCAACACACAGCCTATTACAAATCAGGGAACCAAGATTGACACCGGGTTGAACCTCGCATGGCATCATATGCTCTACGGACGGAACTCGGCTTGGACGACCGGAACGCCGTTGACCCCGCCCTCGGTATTTTCAAGGCCGCTACGCCCGTCCGCCGATCCCGTAATTCTTCTTGTGGACGATTCGGGCGGTATGGGTGCGCCCAACATTGCAAAGCCGAGTCTCCGCGCCGCCGCCGCATTGAAGCGGGATTTCCTCACGACTTGGAAAGATGCGGGGGGCAAGGAACTGCGTATTTTCAACCTGCACGTCACGTCGGACGATGGAATCGCGAATGAGCCTACTCGTGCGACACTGATTCCCTCCACCGCTCATACAAGCGTCCCTTGGATCGAAACATCCAAGGCGATGTTCATGAGGCAACTCAGTTCGGGCAATGATGTCGTCGTGAGCGACGGAGCCACAACTGGAACGCGGCAGAATTGGTTCCGGGTTGAACCGTATTTTGCCGACGACGAGGGGCCCGTCGCCTTGAAAACGAAGACGGACAACAGCGGGACAACGATCTTCGACGACCGGCTCCCCGGAGCCAATACCTATTGGAGACTCAAGACCCCGACGGTGGCAGGATTCAATTACAAGGACAATTATCTCTTCTCCTTGACGCAAATTCTCGCGCATCAAGATGTCATGACAACCAGTTCGACGGGGCTGGCCAGATTCCGTGTGGACCGGGACGCGCGGGTGATTATTCTATGGCCCAGCGCCTCGACAACGACTCCGGGTTGGATGTCGGGTTGGTCGAGGTGGTTGCGCACGGATCGTTATGGTCATGCGCTTCCGGTCGATAACAATTACAACGGTTTGGGATATCTCCTTGGAAACTATCGCATCGCGGGACCCGGGGGCGATGCGACGGGAACTGGCGCGGTCTATCACGCTTATATTCGCAACGTCGTCAAGAACGAGCCGATTGTATTGGGCGGCGGGCGGGTCGGTACGAATGATAACTTCTACGCGGTGTTTGTTGTGGGTGATCCTTCGCGAAGCACAACGACCCAAAATCCCGATCCTTATGTCAAGCAGGTCTCGCCGCTTCCCGATAACGAGAGCACAACCTCGACGACCACGATTGACGCGGGCGTGGAGTACGTCTTCAAGTCGCTTTGCCATCCGGACGGCGAGCCGGATCAATTGCCCGACATGACGGCCGAGTATTGGGACGAAGCCCCGGTTGGCGAAACGCCCGGATTCCCCGGTGGATTCCCCGCGATCGGCGAGACGGCTCGATTGGTCGGACGAGTCGCGAACGACGGTTTCGATTCTGCGCGGCGTGTCGAGTACCGCTTCCGTGTGGGCGATGGCTTAACCACGAATTCCATTACGGATACTTCGGGTGGGTGGGGGATAGACGGATGGAAATTGCTGGCCGCCGATCCGTTGGCGCAGGGACTCAGCGCGACCGTCGAAGTTGACTGGACGCATCCGGACAATCTCACGGCCAACTCGATTACATTCGTTCTGGAAGTGAAAACGACGGACACCGAGTTGACGCTGACGAACAACCGGGACGATTTTACGATCAATCGCGCGGATGAATGCGGAGATTATCCCGACTTCAAGTGGGCATCCGATTCAGTGGCGCGCGTCGTTCAAACGAACCCCGACGGTGCTTCGGTCGAGGTGGGTCCGGTCGCGCAAGGACTTTATCCGATCCGGTATCGCAAGAATGCCGTGCTTCGACACAGCCTAAACGCCGGTACCGAGGGTGTCTTTGGTCCCGACATCAAGGCGCGCCAACTTGGAGAAGTCTGTCCCGCGAGCGACGCGGCGGGAACGACAATTAGCGCGACGAGCATCGGCGGAATCGCGGGAACCAATGGACTCGTGGACTTCCAGTTCGACGGGCTGACTCCGCCCACTACGCCGACTCCCTTCAAGTTCGACATGATTTTTGCGGAAGACGACTTGATCGCATTCAACACCCCCTATGCGCTTACGAGATTCGATCTGAATCTCAATCCGGCTTCGCCGCCGGACGACTTTATTTCGGAAGGCGCGGGGCTTTGCGGTGACGACGACTCGAATACAACAACCGGAAATGCGCGAGTCGTCCTGCAATTCCAAGACGCGGTCGTTACGAACTTTGAGCGGATCGGCATCGAACCTGACGGGCGAATTCGCCTGCGGGCCGAGGTGACGCGCGGACTCGATCCCGTGTTCAACTATCCGTTCGAAGAAGTGGCTGTATCGCTTTTGGATACCACCTACGCACCCGATGCCAACATGGCGGACTATCCTGCGCGGTATGTGGAGATGGTTGCTTGGACTTCGGCCTCGCCCGCCATTCAGACGGTGGATTTCCTTTGGTCGGCGGATGAGCGCACGACGGTGACGCTCTGCGCTGTGGCCGATCTACAGGAAAACTTGGCCGAAAATCCAAACGGTGGCCGTGCGAACAATTATCAGTGCCTGATCCTCGGCGGGCTTACGCGGGGCGTTAACTTGATCCCTGTTGGATTCGAACTGCTGAACGGATCGGGTGGCACTGCGCCAGCGCTCGAAAGCTGCGAGGACGGATTGCTACGTCTGACGGCGGAGCACCGAACGGCGGTTCTTAACGCGCCATCTACTACTTACAAAGCGCGGTTCTGGGCTGGTCATCCGCTCGATCCCGCGAGCCTCATGTTCGCTGAGCTTCCGATTGTGAATCATGAGGCCAACACGGCTCGTGTTCTCGAGCAGCTTTGGAAGACTGCGGGACTCGGCGGTGATCGCGTTCTCTATGCCGAACTCGATCCCCCGTCGCACGTTGCCGCGTTTGTCACCGGAGAATTGCCCGGTAGGGCGCCGCTCAGTGCGCTCCAATTGTGGAATGGTCCGCCGGATGGAGCAAATGCGCGAGAAATCGAAGGAATTATTCCGAGTATCGCCCGCGCCTCGGAGATTTCGACGGCATGGCGCGTGCGAGTCAGCGTCGCGGCAAATGGCGATTCGACCACCCTGACGACGATTGGCGAGTGGGTCTCGAGCATGACGACACTACCCGTCGTCTCGTTTGCCGACCAACCCGGTCCCTTGCATTTAGCCCTCGAGGCCATTCAGGATCCGGGCCTGTCGGGCGTTGAAACTCTGCCGGTCTTCAGCGCCGGAGATTCAATTCGCGTCGCGCTGGGTGATCTTCCAGTCGGCGCGCCGGGAACGACTCCGACGCTCGTTACGGCGATTGAAGCGATGCTGCCCGAATCGTCCGACGATCATTTGCAAAAAGCGGTTGCGTTGTGGGTGGCCGATGACGGTGCGACCTACTTCGCCAACTCGATGCACACGGCGAATGACTTCAATCAAGGGGGCGGAACTTCGGCCCTTACGAATTTGACTCCCCTGCAGGCGATGGTGGGGACAACGGGCAGTCTCCAATTGGCGTCGCTTGGCTCGGACGATTCGGCGAGCACAGCGCCGCTGAATGCGCTTCAGCTCTGGGATGGTTTGCCTGATGAACAGCCTGCTGAAGAAGGAATTATTCCGAGCGTTGCCCGTGCATCGGAGATTTTGACGCCGTGGCGTGTGCGGGTTGGCGTCGCTTCGGGAGACGATTCGACCAGCGTGACGACCATCGGCGAATGGGACTCGACCACGAATACGTTGCCCGTCGTTTCGTTTGCGCCCGCAGCGGGTCCGATGCTTCTTACGATTGAGGCGATACAAGATTCCGAACTTCCGGGTGACGAATGGTTGCCCGTCTTCAGCGCTGGTGACTCTATCCGCGTTGCGCTGGGATATAACCCGTTGGACGGACCAGGGACGACCCCAACACTGGTTACGGCTATCGAAGCGATGCTGCCTGTGACGTCGCCCGAACATCCGCAAAAGGCCGTTGCCTTGTGGGTGGCCGATGACGGCGCGACCTACTTCGCGAATTCAATGCATCTCTCGCAAGACTTCAATTATGGAGGCGGTTCCACTGCGTTGGTGGACATGGGCGCGGCGACGGCGATGGGCGACACCACGGGGCGGGTCGCGGAATCGGACGAAACGGACAATATGATTCTGCTCACGGTTTCCCTGACCGACTGCACGGTTTATGACATGGCCGCTGAGCGTCTGACCGCGCCGCCCGTGACCTTTGCGTCTGGCGAACTGATACCCTTGACGCTCGACTTGATGAACGTTGGATCTGCGCATAACGACACGCTTCAAGTGGTCTTCTCGATAGTTGGAGGCGAAGTGTTGGCAACTGAATCCATCAGCGCTGCGGGGGGTTGGGATTCACGCGAAACCGGGACGTTCACTTTCAATGTCATCGCTCCGCAAGATTCTGGAACGGTTCCCATTCAGGCCACTCTTCTATGGAATCGCGATTCCAATGCGTCGAACAACACGGCGACGACGACGGTAGAAATCGCCGGAAATTACGATCTGAACTTCTCCGATCCCGTGCCCGAGATCGTCGTCACGCATGAGGACGTGGCGACCAGTTTGAGTGTGATCGCCGATCCGCAGATTGCCCGCAGTTCGTTGCGCGTGTGGATCGAGACACCGCTGGGAGTCCGCGTTGCGAACGTCACGCTGCCTTCCTCGCAAGATTTGGAGATTGGAACAACGACGTTGCCGCTCGTTTGGAATACGGGATCGGTAACCCCCGGAGTCTATAGGTTCGCCGCTGAATTAGTGAACGAGAGCACGGGAACGACTCGCGCGTCGGATGTCAGCACGACGTTCACTATCGTCAGCGATTGTGCCCTGACGCTCCACGCCACTACAGACAAGACCCATTATGCGCCGGGCGAAACGGTCACGGTTGACATCGCGGTCACGAACGCAGGCGCTGGCGCGTTAAACGAAGCGACGTCGCTCGCCGTGAGCGTCCAGACAGCAGACGGGAACGAAATTCAACGTTTCGACGAATCCATTGTAAGCTTGGCCGCAGGTGAAACCGCCGATTTCCATTATGAGCTTGCTGGCCTAAGCGGCGGCGAATATCGAGTGACGGCGGAGGCGATCAACGCCGAGCCTTGCGCGCAGGACTCCGCCGCCCAAACGTTCTTCATGGGAGGCGCGGGATTGCGTCCAGCGGAAACTTTGGAAATCGCCGATCCTGTTTCCTCTCTTCCGCTCATTTACACGAACCAAACGACGGCCACGTTGCTGCTGGGCAATCTGGGACCCGCCGTCATGAGCGAATTGGATTTCATGGAAGTTGGAAATGAGGCCAAACCTGAGTTCGTGGCCAATGAATTGTTCAACGGCGATTTGAGATTGCCCGCGTTCGATTTGGATCGGGCGCGCGGTTGGTACGAAATTTCGACCGGATTCGAGGCGCGACGAGAAGCCGTCGGAAGTGATTGGGCGCTACTTGCTGAAAGCGCAGTCGGCTTTATCTCCAATTCGCCCTCACTGGGCGTTGAATCGAATTCGCGCGACGCGTCGGTGCGAATCGAGCCGCTGGCGGATTACACGTTAAGCTTCGCGGCCGGATCATCCACCACAGCCACACTTGAAATCGTGATTCATCAATACGACTTCGCCGGAAACTTCGCCGCCGAGGCGGTGACGGCGACCTTTGAAATTTCTTCCGGGTCGCTGACCGAGAAAATCCGATTCGAAAAAACTTTCCGTTCATCGTCCACGGCACGATTTGTTGACGTGGGGCTGAGGACGTTGGATAACGACGCGCAGATTATGCTCTTGATGCTTTCGCCGGGCAAAGTGGCCCCGGCCTGGCGGAATCGAACCACGGACGAACGGACAAATCTCATCGTTAATTCGGGCTTTACGGTGGACGCTGGGATTGATTTCTCGCTGCTGCAATCGGGCATCCTACTCGATTCCGACCAGGTGGCTGCAAATGGAATTCCTGACGGCTGGTTCAGATTGGGCGGACTTTCGGCGATTATTCCGAATGACCCGACGGTCCCCGAACGACTAAACGCGCGTGGTTTGAAAACGAGTCTGCTCCTTTCGGAATTCGGAGGACAATCGCCGGTATTGGCCCAAGGATATCTGGCCGTCGAACCGGGCGCGGCGTTGCACTTCAAGTTCGCGGCCAAGGGGACGGGTCAGGCGCAATTAATTCAATTCGACGCCGAATTGAATGCCGCGAGCGCGCCGCCGACTTCAATTTCAATTGCTTCGACCGATTGGTCGGACTACTCGACTTCGATTACGCTGGCCGCCGCTGCGACTGTCCTCGCCGTGCTGTTTGGCGATGTTCCGGCGACGGATACTCTCGCGCTTGCAGGGCTTGAGTTGCGCGATCCCTTCGCCGCTGATCTCGAGTGGTCGGGTTGGATTCCGTATTCAATGCAATTCGTGAATTGGAAATTGAAGTCGGAGGGTCCGGATGGTCCGCGCTCGTCTCACGCGCGGTATCTCACTCAGTTCGGGCGGATGTCGCATGAAGGGTTGATCGCCCTCACGCGCGACGCAGATGGAAATGGCGCGGCGGACGCGCGAACAAGTTCGACGCTGCTCGCGACGATCTGGGATGAAGATGTGCCGACAACACAATCGGCCGTGGCGCTGACCGACGGAATCACGACGACGAGTCTGAACGTCATGGGCAAGAGCGGACTCGATCTTGACGTTCATATGAACGGAATGACTTACGCCGACACGTTGCGCGTGGCCGGGACGCTGGGTGAAGAGATTCTCGTTCGCGTCATGGGTTCGCTTGACGGCGAAGTTTATCTGCCCCTCGCGGAATTTACGCTCGCGGCAGGATTACGAGATCAGCTTCTAAGACTTTCTGAGACTTATCCGATCTGGCGGATCCAAATCATTCCGGCGGGATCGGCGACGACGCTTGACGCCCAAATTTCGGAGATCGAGTTGCGCGGGTTGCTGCTTTCCGGCGACGACACCGTCATCCTCGACCGCACGGCCCCCGTCCTCACCATCGGCGAACATCAGCCCGATCCGAGCAACGAGCCGAACCCGATTGAGTTTACGGGAACGATAGCGGACAACCTTTCGGGAATCGCGACCGGGATGTTGCAGGTCCGAATCGAGAACGGCGGGAACGTGGCGTCGGATTGGAGCGCCATCGCGCCCTTCGATCCTTCAACGGAAATCTATTCCGCTAACGTCAATTTGAACGAAGGTGCGAATACCGTTCGGGTTCGCGCTACGGATCGCGCCGGCAACGAGAGCGTGGTCAGCGACGACCTGTTCATTGACCGGACTTCGCCAACGCTCACGCTGACGCCGCACTCGCCCGACCCGACGAACGAATCGGCCTTGACCTACGGTGGAACTGCGCTTGATACGAACGGATCGGGTGTGTCTCTCATCCAAATCCGAGTGGATAATGGAAGCTGGGTCACCGTTGCCACCGAGAATTTCGATGCGCAGTCGGGTCATTACACGCACGCGCTTGATCCCCTCGCTGACGGATTGCACTTGATTGAAGCCCGCGCGATTGACTCGGCGACCAACGTATCGGCCATCGCCTTCGACGAAGTCACCGTAGATACGATTGCTCCCGAAGTAACGCTCGCCGAACATCAACCCGATCCAACGACGGAGCGGTTGCTCGTTTACACCGGCACAGCTTTGGATACCATCGGAACCGGCGTCGCATCGGTCGAAATCCGAGTGGATGAAGGAACCTGGATCGCGGTTGATAACTTCGATGCCGAAACTGGGGTCTTCTCGCATCAAGTGGGTCCGCTGACCACGGGCGTGCATGTCATCGAAGCGCGCGCGACGGATTACGCCTCGAACATGTCCGAACCCGTTGCCGATACCGTTACGGTCATTCCCGCGCCCATCGTGTTCTGCCCGCCGGTGACGCTCAATTCCAATGCGGCGACGGATACTGGCGACGACATTCTGAGCGCGCTTGGGACGGATAAGAACGGCGTCTGGATCGCGGTGTGGAGTTCGAATGAGAACCTGAACGATCCGGCGTTGGGCTTGATTGGAACCGACTTTGATCTGCTGTTCGCCCGGTCGGTTGACAATGGACTCACTTGGAGCGCGCCGAAGGCATTGAACCTGAACGCCGCCGTGGACGAGGGAGACGACGTCTTGGCCCAGATCGCAAACGACGGTCGGGGTCATTGGATCGCGGTCTGGACTTCCAACGATACGCTGGGCGACACGATCGGATCGGATGAGGACGTTCTCTACTCCGCATCGGATGACAATGGAATTACGTGGAGCGCACCCGCGCCGCTTAATACAAACGCCGCAACGGATTCGGGCGACGACGCGAATCCGCAGGTCTTTGTGGACGAATCCGGAAACTGGATGGCGGTCTGGACCTCCGACGACACGCTCGGCGGAACGAAAGGATCCGATCTGGACGTACTGTTCGCGCGTTCGGTGAACGGCGGAACTTCATGGAGCGCACCCGCTCCGGTTCATCCCGATGCCCTATCCGATAGTGGCGTGGATGCCGCTCCGCAGATCATCGAATCCAATGGCGTCTGGCTCGCCATTTACGAATCCACAAATCCCGTTGCGATGAGTTTGGATGACAGCACGACAAGGACGGTGGGAACGGATTCGGACATCCTCGCGGCGCTCACGGCCGATCAAGGTGCAACCTGGATTGGTCCGTTCATCATGAACAAGAACGCGGAGACCGACGCGGGCGACGACACCGCGCCGCAGATCGCCGTGGATGGCGAGCGAATCGTCATTGTTTGGGAATCCACCGACACGCTCGGCGGAACTACGGGGACAGATCGCGACATCCTTTATGCCTTTGCTGACGAGGATGGACTGACGACGCCCGCCGCTCTGAATTCCAACGCTGCAGTGGATTCGAGCGACGATGCGCTTCTAGCTATCGCGACCGACGGTGAGACGTGGAAGGCGGTTTGGACTTCGAGCAACCTTCCGAGCGGCGGAACGGATGATGACCTATTGGTAGTCTCTTCCTTAAATGGCTTGGATTGGACGCCGGTTGAAGCGTTTAACGGGAACTTTGCGATTGACGCGGGTGACGATCAGGTGGCGCGAATCGTCGCCGACCGAAACGGGCATTGGGTCGTGATCTGGAGCTCGAATGATTGCTTGAGTGGGGCGGAACCGAGCATCGGCGACTTTAATATCTTCGTCACGACGAACTCGGGAGAGTGTCCAGAGCCGCAGAGCGCATGTGCGACTCCGACACTTACCCCGACGGTGACGCCGACCGCGTCGCCCACGGCCTCGCCAAGCGCAAGCCCGACCGCTTCCGCAACGCCCTCGCCCACGGCTTCGGGATCGCCAACTGCATCGGCCTCGCCAAGCGACTCGCCCACGGCCTCGCCAAGCGCAAGTCCGAGTGCGTCTGCATCGCCATCACCGACGCCTTCGGAATCGCCAACCGCATCGGTTTCGCCGAGTAAAACGCCGACGGCTAGCGCCTCACCAAGTGCTTCGCCTTCAAGAACCGCAACACCGACGTCCACGGCCACCGCGTCGGCATCGGCCACGCCATCGCCATCACCCACTTCGACTGCATCCCCGACGGCAACCTCATCGCCAACCGCGTCCGCATCTCCAACGCCCGGATCGGGTTGCCCCGACTGTTCGGCGGGAACGGTCACGGTGAATTCGGCAATCGAGTTGGATGCCTCCAATCTTTCGGGAACAGCGGGCGCGCTGGCTTCGTATGCGAGTTTTGACGGCTCGACGATCACGATTGATTTAGGCGCGAGGGCGCTCGTCATCACGACGAACGGGCGTATTTCGGTTCTTGCCGGAAGCGCGCTCCAGCCGTCGCAGTTCCATGTTTCGGGCAACCACGGGACGCCGAATCTCACGATCAAGTCCACCTGCACGCTGACGATTGACCCTGCGACGCGCGGGACGTCTGAGGCGCTCTATCGCAACCTGACGGGTGTCATCGAAACGCAGGCTCGCGGACTCAAGGCGGGGGACATCAGCCTTGAATTCGACGGCGGGATTACGGTGAACGGCGGTGTGCAGTCGTTCCAAGAGAACCTGCCCGACGCGCAAGGCTCGATCTCCGGTGCGATCACCTTCAAGAGCCAATGCGGCGACATCGTCTTCGGTCCCGCGTCGTGGGTCGTGACTTGGGGCGAGAATCCCGGCACGGGGGCGATCAACGTCGTCCAATGCGGGACGGGCAACGTCATCGTGAACGGCCTTGTTATGAACCGCGCGCTCCACACGATCGGGAACAACGCCAAGCCGACGATCAATGTGGCGGCCTTCGGCGGCGACGTGACGGTGAACGGCCGCAACCTTGTGCTCGACGAGTTGACGATTTCGGGGACGAAGTACGATGTGACGAGCGGGTTGCTTGCGATGGCGCAAAACGCGGCGGACGCGGGCAAGATCAACATTCAGGCGTCGGGTAATATCTCGGTTTCGCGCGACGTGACGGCGCTGACGCTCAACCGGACGAACTTCGCGGCGCTCGCAACGTATGTCAACACGAGCACGCCCAAGGGGGGCCAGATCAAGGTCCGTTCGATCAATGGAACAATCACGGCAAAAGATCGTGCGCTCCAAGCCGATGGCAAGGGAGACAACTCGGCGGCGCTTATCGAACTCATCGCGGCGGGGGGCGTCACGATCCAAAGTCCGACGGCGAACGACTCGAACCATCAAGTTGCGCTGACAACAGCGGCGGCGGCGATCAATGGCACGGCCAAAGGCGGCACGAACCGAATTCAATCGTGTTCGGGCACGGTTGAAGTTCAAGCCAACGCGCAGGTGACGGCGAACGGAAGTTCGCAACAAGGGTTCAATTATTTCACCGCGCCGACGGTGACGGTGAATGGCTCGGCGACGGTGACTCCATCGAATACAAGTGAAACCGGATGTTCGGGGGTCACACCGCTGTTTGAAGATTGCGACGACTTTTGAAATGAAGAACGCGAGGACGTAGAATCCGAGAGGTAAGTGAGAGGCCATGTTGACGAACAAAAAGCTCTGGAGGGTCGTGACTTGGCCGGTTCTTTTCTGTACGGCCTTCTTTTTGGTTTACGCCGAACATTGGGATCCGGTCGTCCGCGCATGGGCGCAACAGCCGCCAGCATGGGATGAAACGGGCGTGCCCGTCGAATATAGGATCAAGGATGACGCAGGACTCGAAATCACATCGTTGACTTCGCAGGCCTCCAAACTCGGAAATCATCCTGTCCTCATTTATGAATTCGTGCGCAATGAGGTCGAGTACGAAGCTTACTCCGGCGCGAGTTTCGGAGCGCTCGGCACGCTTGATCGCCGACGCGGCAACGACGTGGATCAAGCGTTGCTGCTTGCCGCGCTCCTTCGCGCCGCGTATTTCAATCTGAATCTGGAGGAACCGGATCTCTGGCTCGTGCGGGGCGACGTGCGGCTTACGGGGCGGCAAGCTCTCGCGTGGTTGGGCGTTGCCAATGGAAACGCCACCAAGAGTTACTTAACCGCCGCAGGGGTTAAGGCCGTATTGGAAGGAAATCCCAACGATGCAGACTTGTTTGAACTTGTGCTTAAGGATCACGTCTGGTTGCGGGGCGATCTAGAGTTCGGCTCCTATCGTGGCGCGCGTTTTGTCGAAGGGGATAACGGCATTCGCGCAGATCTCGATCCCTCATTCCTCTTGAAAACGACCCTGGAATCGTTGCCCTCGTCGCAGGAACTTTCGGGCGTCTCGCCCGAGGAATTCTTCGGTCAGGTCATGAATTTCATCGCGGCAGGAGCGAGCGCGGGATGCGTCACGGGAATTCCGGAAGCTTACATGCTGAACGTTGTGCAATCAGGCAAGACGGTTTTCAGCCGAATGCTCGAAGCGCGCAAACTTACGCCCGAACAGGCGCTCGAACAACGCAGGCCGACGGTTGAAACGCTGGACGTCCTACCTGATGCTGTTCCTTACCGATTGGAAGGATCCCCGCAGGCTTACAAATTGAAGGACCTACAGGATCGGGCGGAGTTCTTTGACCATGCCCGACATCTTGTCCATCTGCGCGTGGTTCGATCTAGTGATCAGCAGTCGCTTGTCGAGGCCATTCGACCGACGAGTTCGCTCTATGGTCGTGTGTTCGCGGCGACGTTCGACGCCGCAGATGCATCGCCCGTTACTAACACGACCTCACTTACGCCACGCCTGATGCTTGACGATGCGATTGCTACAGGGGCGATCCCGGTAAATTATGGCGCTCGTGTTCGAATCGAGTTTGCCTATCAACCGGGAAATTTTGATTTAGATCCCCAGTTACGCGGCGATCTCTTTGCCATATCTACCGTCTCGAAAGAGAGTTTCGACACCTTGTCGGGCGGGGCATTCGTCGTCGCCGCCCTGCCGGGTTTAAATCACAATTCGTATAACTCGTATCGAAATCGCTCGCTTGAACTGGCGGTGGAAATCGCGGGCAATTCGAACATCGCGCCAGCTCAAGCGCTCCTTCCCTCCCTCGACGTTGCCGCGCAAGCGACGCTTGCCCAAATCGAGCAATTCATTCGGCTGGGCGCCTTGACCACCGAACACCGTGCGTCAACTGTCGGTGAATGGACGGTCGCGGGATTGGAACCTGTGGCCGATGGTTCAGGTGGTTTCGTAGAGCCACGATATGTTTTTGCCTCCAGCCAAGGGAGCATTCCGCTGGGCGATGTCGAGGCCGTAGCGGGAGCCAACCCTTCTTTGGATTCCGTACAGTCGCTCTTACAATTGGCACGTGAAGCCCAATTGACTCATGCTCCCGCCACCATTCTTGGCCCCTTCGTGCGGCCGGTTTCGCCGGGGCGGCTTATCCGGGATGGGAATGCGGCGGGGCATGAAACCTGCGTCGTTAATTTGGACAATGTAGGGGACTTAGCCAGTCATATTCCGGCATTTGGGAACCCCAATGTTCAAGGTGCGCTGCTGGGAAATTTTAATTCGTGGGTTTCGTCGGACGGCAATCCGCTTTTGTTGTTGCCCAGTCCCGAAACGATGATTCCTCCCGCAACTCCGAGTGACGACTCCCTCGGGCAGGGCTGGGGTTACATGAAGCTGGATTATGAGAAGGAAAATATCTGGTTCGATTCCGCGTTGACCACCGACGGCGAAGCGAGACGCGCATTCTCGGCTCAATTTTCGCCTCAATTGGACGACCCAAGACTGACCGCGGGTGATTTGGTTCATGCGGGCAATAGCGCCGCCTACCACGACTTGGCCGAACAGACGATCAAGGGTCTTGAGGCTTATCAAGGGGGCGTGATTCCCACCGCACAGGCTTTCGTCGCCTCCTCCGCGCTGCTAGTGGAGTTGGTTGGCGAAGCGGGCAATGGGTCGAACTCCGACAACGCTTCGGGCAACGCCAGTAACAATGCAAAAGGTCTTGCAGCTGCTGTTGTGCTCCTGCACGCCGAACTGGAGGAATTCTCCAAGGCGGAAATAGTTTCGACGCGTTTGGAATTGATCAAAGGTAGTGAACATCTCTTCCTGCCCGATCCCGTAGTAGGCAATGTATTCAACCCAGCCCATTGGGATACGATCATCGCGCATGGCGAATTCAACCAGATCATGGATTCTTACAGGTTTTATTCCTACGACGGCCCGAATAACCTCATCGGTGAATACGAGAAATTTCTTCCGTCCGATCGGAACGCCGAATGGGTTATGAAGGACGGCAACACCAATGTTTTCGGCACGATGGCGACGTATGACGGACCGATTCAAGTTCGTCTTGAGGGAACGTTGAATGCGAGAAAGACGCGTCAGGTTTCCTCCACCTACGAAATGGACACCCGTCCGCCCGATGTGAGCATTATCCCTTGGGATTTAACCCGCACAATTCGGGGTGACATCGCCATCCGCGGAACCGCTACCGACGCCCATTTCGACCATTATTTTGTGGACGTTGCGTCGGGTGACCAACCCACAACCGCGCCCGCCGAAACGTGGGGAAGGGTTGAGGGCCCCATTGCCCAATCGGTGATCGGAGGCAAGCTCGCAACGTGGAATGCCGAGGAGATCAGCGCCATCGGGGATTACACGTTCCGGCTTTCCGCCCGCGACCTTGCGCGCAACACGACCGACACGGTTGCGCGGATTTCGGTTCGCAACGACGGCCAGCCTCCGGCGATTCAAATTACCGCTCCGGGAACCGCGTGCGGCGAAATGTCCTTCAGCGCCTCAGCCAGCGACATCGGCATCGCCGGAATGCGAAAGATGAAGGTCTCGATCTCCTACACGAAGCGCGCGGACAACAACATTATCGGAGGAGTTTCAAAGACCGAAGTTCTCATGGACACCGTGGTGACGAGCGGGACGTTCCCCTCCACGCTGGAATTCCCGCCGGGCGGAGGAGACTACACAATTGACACGCGGAAAT